>HF986725.1:0-26862 GCA_000433175.1 Prevotella sp. CAG:1058 | reverse complement strand
CGGCGGTTTGACTTTTTCAGTTAAGCCGCCGTTAACTGTTTGGATACATTTTTATTTTTGATAGAAAGTCTTTGTTTTTTTGCCTATAAGGGTTACAACCTGACTTGTTGTTTCGTTATATAAGCAAATCGTTTATTAACCTTTAAATTCTTAAAAAACAATGCGTAAAAGATTATTCCTTGGCGCGTCGCTGTTTGCCCTGTCCCTTTCTTCGCATGCGCAGAAAGTGGATTTCGACATGAGTGGCAGACAGGCAAGCGAAGTATGCGAGCCTGGTTTCATGTCGTGGGCTGTAAAGCAAGGACTGGCTGATACTATGAAAGTCAGTGCTAGTGAAACAGAGAGTTTTGATATTATTATAAATTGCGGACCAGACGGCATCGCTAACCGTTCTTTGCGTCCGCAGTGGAACAAGGCGCTCGTGACCGACGCCCGCAAGGCACGTCTCGTAGGTGACGCCGTGGCGGTGCTTGGCTCTGACGGAGACGGTAATACTCCCGAACTGACGAGCGAGAGTGCGACAATCAATCTTGTACTTAAGGGAATGCCTGCAGGCAGCCATTCGATGCTTGCTTATATGAACTGTGTAAGGAACAAGCAGGGTGCCACTGCACCGATAGATGTCTTGGTTGACGGTAAGACTGTCTTGACAGGTGTCATGATGACCAACGACGCCGAGATACCGTCGGCCTGCGGCCAGGCATACGTTGAGTTCGACGTGGCTGAAGGGAAGGATGTCACAATCTCGTTCGTGTCGAAACCTGAAGCTGGAGTTGAATATCTGTCTACTGGAATATACCTAAACGGTCTTGTGTTCGACCAGCCTAACCCGAAGACTACGGCACTCGACCCGTTCCCGGCAAATGCCGATTTGCACCTCAATGCTGATGAAGGCTCTATCGTCTTGTCGTGGACGCCGGCTTCGATTGCCGTCAAGCATAATCTGTATGTTGGCACGTCGGAGGACGGAATGAATTTCGTCGGCGAATTGACCGAGCCTGAATATACTCTTGGAAACCTCACTACGCACAACACTTATTACTGGCGTGTCGATGAAGTTGACGCCGACGGCAATACGTACAAGGGCGAGACTTGGACCTTCCGTCCGCGTCGCGACGCCTTCCCGGGTGCCGAAGGTTACGGCAGGTACGCCATAGGCGGCCGTGGCGGAGTGGTTTACCACGTCACGTCGCTTGAGGATTACGTCGAAGGTTCTGAAAATCCGATACCCGGAACGTTCAGGTACGGTATCAGGGAGGTGGACGGACCGCGTACGATAGTGTTCGACGTTGAAGGCACAATCAACCTTAAAGCCCGCCTTACCTGCTCCGACCCGTATGTAACCGTTGCCGGACAGACAGCTCCAGGCAAGGGCATACTCTTCCGCAGTTCGCCTTTCGGCATGGCTAACGACGGCATTACCCGTTTTGTCCGCCTCCGTCTGGGCTACCACAATGGCGATACTTCACGCGGACTTGACGGTATGGGCATGGCAGGAAACAACCATTCAATCATGGACCACTGCTCTATTGGCTGGACTATCGATGAGGCTTTCTCGTCAAGGAACTCCTGGAACATCACGTTGCAACGCACTTTGATTTCAGAAGCGTTGTGTATTGCCGACCATCCTAACTATGGCAGCGGAACAGACCACGGCTATGCAGCCACCATCGGAGGACAGACCGGCTCTTACCACCATAACTTGCTCGCCCACAACTCAGGCCGAAACTGGAGTCTTGGAGGAGGTATGAGCAACGGACAGTACGCTGGAGCCAGCGACATATTCAACAACGTGTGCTACAACTGGAAAGGCCGTGCGACTGACGGAGGAACGCATGAAGGACAGTTTGTGGGCAATTACTACAAGATGGGACCTTCGACAACGCAGAAGAAGCTGCTGCGCGCACAGATAGAGGGTACCGCCCAGGGCACGCAGAAGTATTACGTGACGGGCAACATACGCGAGGAACTTGACGGAACGCTGACTCCTGACAAGTACGGTGACACTTATGAAGAGGTTTGGTCGGAAGGTCAGGAGAAGTACGACCCTGTGTTCGTCGATGCTCCTTTCTACGAGTCGATGGCTGAAATCCAGCCTGCACGCCTTGCATACAAGTCCGTCCTCTCGGATGTTGGCGCCAACCAGCCGTTCTTCGACGAGCATGACGTGCGCATGGTGAACGAGACTTTGACCAATACTACAAGCACAGTGGGCAGCGTTTCGGGCAAGAAAGGACTTGTGGACCGCGAGACCGATGCCGAGGGATTCGGCTATTTCCCCGTTGAAGGGCAGAAACGTGCCGCTGATTATGACACCGACCAGGACGGTATGCCTGATTGGTGGGAGGTTGCCAAGGGTACAAACCCTGACGTGGCAGACAACAACGAGTGGCAGGATCCTATGGGTTACACTAATCTCGAGCAGTACCTGAACTGGATTGCGGAGCCTAACTATATCGTGAAACCTGGCGAAAAACTCGACATAGACCTGGCGAAACTCTTTGCCGGATATGACAAGAATCCGTGGTTTACTGTTGAAAGCGACACGCCGGACGGTTGGGATGCCTACGTCACTGACAACGTGCTGACTGTTATTGCTGATGACAACGCCGTCTCGCTCGCAACGTTCAAGGTCGCCGCTTATGACGACGAGGCCACTGGCGACGACGAAAAGATGACGCGTAATATTAATGTCTGCGCTTCGTCGATGGTTAGCGGCATTACCAATGTCAGCTCGGACGACGACGCTTACACTGTTTACCAGATTTATTCAGTAGACGGCAAGCTGTTGAAAAACGGCAGCGACGTGTCTTCGATGCCAAAGGGGGTTTATATTCTGAAAGCCAAGAACGGCCGGAAAGTCAAGTCGTTCAAGGTCGTTAATAAATAATCAATGCAACAATTTTTATCCGGGAAGGATGCGCCGTGAGGCGTGTCCTTCCCTCTTTTTTGGTATATGTGCATGGGTAATGCCTGCCGGATGCAGACATCCGTCATTACATGTGGCGTCAGTAAATTGTCAGTGGTTGTTATTTCTCCTCTTCGAAGTCTACGTATTCGCCTTCGTTCTTGGAGAAAATCTTGCGGTTCGCCTCGTCGGGCGAGCGTCTGTCGATAATCGTCTCGTCGCTGTTCCATGACGAACTTCCGCTGTTCTGCCATGTGTTGTCCTGCCTGTCGGCGTTTGTCTTGAAGCCCGACGTAAACTTTTTCTTTATGTTATGGAACGAGCGGTATATGCGGTAGGCGACGACGCATACCACGATGAAAGCAACAAAGATTATTATCAGAATGAAGTTGAGCAGGAAAGCTATCATCGTTTATTCTTTTTTGTGTTTTCGTAAATGGAAAGGATTACGTACCATGCCACGATTACCGCCAGCGAGGATATCCTGAAAATGAGCAGCAGCGGTATGCAGGTTATTATGAAAATGTATTTAAGCTCGTTGCCCTTCCAGCCCCAGTGCTTGAACTTCAGTGCGAACATGGGCACTTCAGACACCATTATAATGCTGCTTGCCACGACAAGTGCCATCACGGCAAACACCATGTAGGGCGACGACTCGATGAAGTCGCACGCGCCAACGGTGAGCGCTCCCCAAAACAAGGCGTTGGCAGGGGTGGGCAGGCCGATGAATCCCATGGCCTGGCGCTCGTCCAGGTTGAACTTGGCGAGGCGCAATGCTGAGAACGCCGCCATGACGTATGCGAAGAACGGAAGCACCCCGCGTGCAGGTTCGAGCCATGAGGGGTAGTCCATCACGCCGAGTTCGAAGAACACCATTGTAGCCGGAGCCACGCCGAACGTTACGTCGTCGGCCAGCGAGTCAAGCTCTTTGCCTATGGGCGACGACACCTTCAGCAGGCGTGCACTCATGCCGTCGAAGAAGTCGAAAACGGCTCCTATGACGATGAAAAGCAGTGCAAGGTTGAGTTGTCCGCTGAAAGCGAATGCCGTGGCGACGCAACCTGATATGAGGTTGCAGCATGTTATGGTGTTGGGTATGTGTTTTTTTATCATTGTTAGCGGCTGTTAGGTCTTTATGTTTGGCAATGTCCGCTTAATTCGGATTCGGGTTGCAAAGCCTTGTTGCCTTTTTGCCGGGGTGTACGGTGTTATCCTTTGTTCCGGCATCGTCCCACGCCTGTCCCGGTCTTTCCCTGCCGGCGTTACCGCCATGTGGTGTCCTGGTGCCGTACAAACTTTATTTAAGCTTTGCTATTACGGTTTTATCGCCAGTCGTGTTCTGTCCCATCTTCACGCAGACTTCAGTGCCGAGAGGCAGGTAAACGTCGACGCGCGAGCCGAATTTGATGAATCCCAGATGTTCGTCTATGTAGCAGTCTTCTTCAGCCTTGGCATAGGTTACGATGCGGCGGGCCACCGCTCCGGCTATCTGACGGCACAGTATCTCGGCGCCTTCAGGTGTTTCGAGCATTATGTCGGCGTGTTCGTTCTCCTCGCTGGCCTTCGGCAGCCATGCCTTGTGGTAATTGCCGTTCTGGTGGTGTACGAACTTAACCTTGCCGTCTACCGGGAACCAGTTGGCGTGTACGTTGAACAGGCTCATGAAAATGCTTATCATCAGGCGCTTGTCATGGAAGTATTCGTTCTCCTCGACTTCTTCTATGACAACCACCTTGCCGTCGGCCGGTGCGACAACTATCTTCTCCGTGTCGCCGTCATAGTAGCGCTTGGGGCAGCGGAAGAAGTTGACGACAATCGCGTATATCGTTCCGAAAACTACAATGAACGCCCAAAAGAATGCTTTGCAGTCCACATAGACCCAAAGTATCATCGCTATGGCGACGATGGCCACCAGTCCGTAGACCAGCGTGTCCGTGCCTTCGCGGTGTAGCCTGACGTTCTTGAGTTTTCTTATTCTTCTTCCCATAGTAATTGTTGACGTACAAAAATTTGTGCAAAGTTACTCCTTTTTTATTTATTACCCAAATTTTTCATCTTATTCTTTTACGCTTTGCGTGGTAAACATGGGCATTTCGTGTTACTCTGTTTGAAACAATATGAAAACATGTTTAAACTTATTCCAATAATGGATATTATTGATTACATTTGTGCCATATATTTTCTGTATGGCCCGTTTCCTGTACATATCGTTTTTAGTGATGTTGGTCGCCGTCGAGTGCGAAGCCCAGTTTTCCGCCGTTGTCCTTGATATGGAGACCCGGCGCCAGGTGGCCGGCGTGGCGGTCTACATCAATCCCAAGGGAGTTGTCAGGACCGACATGCGCGGGCGTTTCGTCATCGATGGCGCATTCAACAGCGTCACGCTTGTGCGCCAGGGGTATGAAAGCCTTACGCTCGAGCGTAGCGAGATGACCGACTCCATCTGGATGCTGCCCAACGGGCGCAGCCTTGACGAGGTCGTGATAATCGGCCACAGGCCGAAGTTGGGTTTCAGTACGAAGGACAAGAAGTTCGACAAGTACAACCTGCCCAGGAACAATAGCCTGATAGGCGGCTTCGACTTCTTTGAGTCGTTGAACTTTAAGAAGCAAAAGCAAAAGAAACGCCGTGAGAAAATCAAGAAAATACTCGACAAATACTGATCGTCATGTGGTCGTCTGACGGCTGTTTGACGCCATAGGCAGCCGTGGCTGACTGCCTTATTGTGAAAACTTTCCATCGTTTCCTTTGCCTCCGGCATTCCGAAACTTTTACAAACGTTTTCCGTGAAATAGACTCCGCCAAGGTTGATGCCGTGCCGCAGGCGAGCCGTTTTATGCTGCGAAAGACTGCTGCTTGTGTGTTCGTGTACGCCGTTCGCTTGAATAGGTGTGTCGTTTCGTGCCGTTTGCGCTTGCAAAAAGCGGCATATTACATGGCAAAAAGCGGCCTTTTACACCCTGAAAGGTAACCTTTTGCGATGATGTTTGCGGCATATTTCACTTTAATTGTTTTGCAAATTATGTAACACCGTGTGTGTCAGAGGTTTACGTTTATGTCTGATTTTTGCGGTTTTTCCCGCAAGCAGTACTGTTCCCGGCCGCCGACGGCATCCACGAAGCGTTAAGTCTATCGCAGTTAAGAAAACTTAACAACTACGAACCTCTTGTCATACAACGCTTTGACGGCAGCTCTCCGTCTATGGAACAATTTTTTCACACTAATATTTTGGCAGTCTCGTTTTTTCGCCTTAACTTTGACGCTCCAAGTGAAATACTTTGAAGAGGAAGCATGCAAGATTTCGTTCATCTACACGTACATACATATTATAGCATTCTCGACGGCCAGGCAAGCGTCAAGCGGCTTGTCGATAAGGCCATAGCCGACGGCATGCGCGGCATGGCTGTGACCGACCACGGCAACATGATGGGCATCAAGGAGTTCTTCAACTACTGCAAGAAGAAGAACGGCGAATTGAAGGAACAGGGCAAGCCTGAGTTCAAGCCCATACTCGGATGCGAGATGTACGTTGCACGCCGCACCAAGGCCGACAAGGTTAAGGAGAAAGGCGACCAGGGCGGTTACCACCTTATAGTATTGGCAAAGAACTACAAGGGCTACAAGAATCTTATCAAGCTTGTCAGCCGTGCATGGGTAGACGGCTTCTACATGCGTCCGCGTACCGACCGCGCCGACCTCGAGGCGTACCACGAGGGACTTATTGTCTGCTCGGCGTGCATAGCCGGCGAGGTGCCTGCCAAGATACTCAAGGGCGACATTGAGGGTGCCGAGGAGGCCCTGCAGTGGTACAAGCGCGTTTTCGGCGACGACTATTACCTCGAGTTGCAGCGGCACGAAGTGAAGGACCCGCGCATCCGCGCCAACCGCGAAACTTTCCCCTTGCAGCAAAAGGCCAACAAAGTGCTGATGGAGTTCGCACGCAAATACGGCGTCAAGCTGGTATGTACCAACGACTGCCACTTTGTCGACGAGGAGAACGCCGAGGCTCACGACCGTCTTCTCTGCTTGTCTACCAACAAGGACCTTGACGACCCTAACCGTATGCTTTACTCCAAGCAGGAGTGGTTTAAGACGCAGGCCGAAATGAACGAGGTGTTCGCCGACGTGCCCGAAGCCCTTGCCAACACCTGCGAAGTGCTCGACAAGGTCGAGACATACAGCATCGACCATGCCCCCATCATGCCTTTCTTCCCCATTCCCGAAGAGTTCGGCACGGAGGAAGAATACCGCAAGCGCTTCACCGAAGAGCAGCTTTACGACGAGTTCACGCAGGACGAGAACGGCAACGTGGTGCTCTCGCGCGAGGACGGCGAGAAGAAGATAAAGAAGCTCGGAGGCTATGACAAGATATACCGCATAAAGTTCGAGGCCGACTATCTGGCCAAGCTTGCATACGAAGGAGCCCGGAAGCTTTACGGCGACCCGCTTCCCGACGAGGTGGCAGAGCGCGTCAAGTTCGAGCTTTACATAATGAAGACCATGGGTTTCCCCGGCTACTTCCTCATCGTGCAGGACTTCATCAACTCCGCCCGCGACCAGTTGGGCGTCATGGTGGGTCCGGGACGTGGCAGCGCCGCAGGTTCCGTGGTCGCCTATTGCCTTGGCATCACCAAGATAGACCCTATAAAATACGACCTGCTGTTCGAGCGTTTCCTCAACCCTGACCGTATCTCCCTGCCCGATATCGATACCGACTTCGACGACGACGGACGCGGCAAGGTGCTCGAATGGGTGACCGAGAAGTACGGCGCCGACAAGGTGGCGCACATTATTACATACGGCACCATGGCCACCAAGCTGGCCATCAAGGACGTGGCACGTGTAGAGAAGTTGCCCCTTGACGAGTCCAACCGCCTCTGCAAGGCCATTCCCGACCGCCTGCCCGACGGCTTGAAGATGAACCTCACCAATGCCATCAAGTGCGTGAAGGAGCTCCGCGAGGCCGAGGCATCGCCCGACCCGCGCTTGCGCGAGACCATTGAGTACGCCAAGATGCTTGAAGGCAACGTGCGCAACACCGGCATCCACGCCTGCGGAACAATCATTTGCCGCGACCCTATAAGCGACTGGGTGCCCGTATCTACAGCCGACGACAAGGAGACCGGCAACAAGTTGCTCTGCACGCAGTATGAAGGCAGTGTTATCGAGGAGACCGGTCTTATCAAGATGGACTTCCTCGGACTGAAGACTTTGTCAATCCTGAAGGAGGCGGTGGAGAACATCCGCCTGACGACAGGCAAGGTTATCGACCTTGACACCATACCGATAGACGACCCCGATACGTACAAGCTGTACAGCGAAGGCCGCACCATAGGCACGTTCCAGTTCGAGTCTGCCGGCATGCAGAAGTACCTTCGCGAGCTGCATCCTACCGTATTCGAGGACCTCATAGCCATGAACGCCCTCTACCGTCCGGGCCCTATGGACTACATACCTGAGTTCATCGAGCGCAAGCGCGACCCGTCCAAGATAAAGTACGACATCCCTTGCATGGAGAAATACCTCAAGGACACTTACGGAATCACCGTATACCAGGAGCAGGTCATGCTCCTCAGCCGCCAGCTTGCAGGCTTCACGCGAGGCCAGAGCGATACCCTGCGTAAGGCGATGGGTAAGAAGCTCATCGAGAAGATGAACCACCTGGAGGGCCTCTTCTATGAGGGAGGCGAGAAGAATGGCTACAAGCACGAGGTGCTCCACAAGATATGGGAAGACTGGAAGAAGTTTGCCAGCTACGCTTTCAACAAGAGTCACGCCACGTGTTACTCGTGGGTGGCTTACCAGACGGCGTACCTCAAGGCGCATTATCCGGCCGAATACATGGCAGCCAACATGAGCCGCAACTTCACTAACATAACTGAAATAACCAAGCTCATGGACGAATGCAAGGCCATGGGCATAAAGACGCTTGGTCCCGACGTTAACGAGAGCCGCCAGAAGTTCAGCGTCAACAAGCAGGGAGCCATCCGCTTCGGTCTTGCCGCCATAAAAGGCATGGGCTCGGCGGCTGCCGAAGCCATTATAGAGGAGCGCGAGAAGAACGGTCCTTACAAAAGCGTGTTCGACCTTGTTGAGCGTGTCAACCTCGGCGCCTGCAACCGCAAGTGCATAGAGAGTCTCGTGTTGAGCGGCGGATTCGACAGCTTCAACGTTAAGCGCGAAAGCTACTTCGGCCGCAATTCGAAAGACGAGCCGTTCCTTGACACGCTCGTCAGGTACGGCTACCTTTACCAGCAGGAGAAGAACGCGGCGCAGAACTCGCTTTTCGGAGACATGGCCGAAGTTGACATTGCCACTCCGCCGATACCCGAGGGCGACACATGGAGCACCATAGAGAAGCTCAACCGCGAGCGCGACCTTGTCGGCATCTACCTGTCCGCACATCCGCTCGACGACTTCGAGGTAATACTCAACAACCTGTGCAACACCCGTTGCGCCGAACTTGCCGACAAGCAGGAACTTTCGAAGAAGCAGGAGGTAATCCTCGGAGGCATAGTCACCATGGTGCGCAGCCGTTTCACGAAGACGGGCAAGCCGTGCGGCTTCGTCACGATAGAAGACTTTGAAGGCTCGGGCGAGCTGGCTTTCTTCGGCGAAGAGTGGGGCAAGTGGAAGGGAATGCTGGTCGAGGGCAGCACCGTAATGGTCAAGGCACAGTTCGTACAGCGGTTCCGCGGCAGCGACATGATGGAGATGCGCGTCACCGACATACAGTATCTGCAGACCGTTAAGGACCTGCAGATAGAGCGGTTGACAATAACACTCGACGCAGGTAGCATAGACGACACCACCGTGTCAGACCTTGTTTCGGTGATAAAAGACTGTCCCGGTAACACGCAGCTTTATTTCATGGTGCACGACGGCAACTCTACGAGGCCGTTCACGCTGTACAGCCGCACGGGCAAGGTTGACGTTTGCCGCGAGCTTATCAGCTACATCAAGGGCAACGAGGCGCTCGGCTACAAGATAAACTGACGGGCTGTGTGCGGCATGTTGTCGTGTGCGGCTGAATGTGCCGCCGCAAGTGTGACATGACAGGGCGGCAAACGCCGTTTGGCTGGCTGGCCGACTGTTGGCATACTGTTTGTTGGTAATACGACATAAGATAACATAATCATTAATCTAAAATAAGAGAACAATGGAAGTAAAAATCACAAATGAGAACTTTGAGAGTTTTAAGAACGGCAATTTGCCTTTGGTAGTAGACTTCTGGGCTACATGGTGCGGACCTTGCAAGGCTATCGCTCCCATCATCGGCGAACTGGCAGAGGAGTATGACGGCAAGCTCGTTGTAGGCAAGTGCGACGTTGAAGAGGCTGACGACATAGCAATGGAGTTCGGCATCCGCAACATCCCGACAATACTGTTCTTCAAGAACGGACAGGTTGTTGACAAGTTCGTAGGCGCTACTACAAAAGCAAAGCTCCAGGAGAAGTTCGAGGCTTTGCTGTAATTAAAAGTCAGGAAACAGTCAAACGAAGGGTCAGGCTCGTAAGAGTCTGACCCTTCTTGCGTATATGCCGCCTGCCGTTTTGCCGCCATGCTCGTGCCGCTTTTGCAACAGCTTGATTTCCAGTGCTTTGTAAAAGGTTACCTTTTGGATTGCAAAACATGGCCTTTTACCGCCCGAAAGGTAACCTTTTGCAATGCCGTTTGCGTGTATTGGAAAAACAAGGGTATGGCTCCGCCTTTTTGTCAGTCATGGGCATGGTAAAATATTACGTCAGTTTAATCGTTATCAATCAAAATAATGGTGTTTTTGATGCAGTAAAATGCAGTTTAGGTAATCTTGTTTATATATATAACGAGATTAACGTCGGCGTTGTTGATGGACGTAACGGAAATGGTGGGCAGATGCAAGCGCGGCGATAGTGGGGCTATGGCTGCGCTCTACATGGCGTATTCAGGGAAAATGATGAATACGCTAAGGCGCATCGTCGGCACTGACGCCGTGGCGGCCGACCTGCTTCACGATGGTTTCATCATAGTCTTCACGTCGATAGGTTCGTTGCGCGACGCTTCCCGTCTGGAGCCGTGGATGCAACGGATAATGACAAACCTTGCCTTGAGATACATGCAGGCGGGTGGCAAGTCGGTATCGCTGGACCATGCAGGCGACGTGATAGACGAAAGCGGCGGGGAGGAAACCCCGGCTGAAATACCGTATGACAGGATAATACAGATGGTCGACACGTTGCACGACGGTTACCGCCAGGTGTTCCGCCTGTCGGTGCTTGACGGCCTGTCGCACAACGAGATAGCCGGCATTCTCGGCATAGCGCCACGCTCGTCATCATCACAGCTCCTGCGTGCAAGGCGCAAGCTGCAATCAATGATAAAGGCTTACCGTACCGGCCTTATTACCGTCTTTGTTTTGGTTGTGTCGACCGTCTCTATAATAATGTTTAATGGTAGACGTGGAAGGCATGTCGCTGATGTGCCGGTAGCTAAGACCGGAGAAACGGCAATCAGGCACCGTGCCGATGAAAAAGGCGCCGTAGAGGCAAAAGACACGTATTTGTGTAAGGAAGAAAGTGCCGTTAAGCCGCATGTTGACAGCGTAATGGCAGCCCAGGCCCAATGCCTGCCACAGCCTTCCGATACGGTTTTGACCGCCGTAAATGTTCCGGTAGACTCCGTGCTGGTTCCGTTGGCGGCAACGGATGACAGTGTTGTTATAGCCGACGCAGACATAAGGCTGGTTAATGTGCCCGTCGGCAGTACTGAAGGGTGGAGCTTCGCCATGAACACCGTGGCCGGACAGGCGTCGGAGAGCCTGCTGCCCAGAGTGTTCAGTTTGATAAGCCATTCGATAGGTTCAGCCACGAGGGTCGACGTTGAAACGTGGGAGGAGTTGACACATTATCTTACCTACGACGTAGGCGACGACATCGACCCGCTCGAACGCGATGCCTTGCTGCGCATTGCGTTAGTGAACGAAGGGCGCATCTACACGCGCCGCAGCTACGGCAAGCCGTTACAGTTAGGGTTGAGTTTCAGCAAACGGCTGACTGACAGGTGGAGCATGGACTTCGGATTGCGCATGACGCGCCACACGACCAGCCTGCAAACGGGCGGAAGCGACACTACCAACATAAGTGAACGGCAGCGCACGGTGTTCTTGGGAGTGCCGGTAGGTGCCACGTATTCGTTCATGGGCAGCGGCCGTTGGACGCTTTACGGCACGGCTGGTGTCGGACTCGACATACCGTTGTACGGCACGGCGGAGCGCCGTTACAACATAGGCAACAAGCTGGTTTACAGCCGTAAAGTACGTCTTGACCTGCCCCGCTGGCAGTGGTCGGTAAACGCCGGAGTGGGCATAGGCTACAATATCACTCCGCATCTGCAACTTTACTTCAGTCCGAAGCTGACATGGTATGTGCCTAACGGTTCACAGACAACCACGCAGTGGAACGACAAACCACTGCAACTGTCGCTGCCGGTAGGCATAAGGATTGTTTTCGGTAACGGCGACTGACGGTGGCGGCAATGCAGTATTTCTCCTGTTCCGTTATCATATATTAAAAAACAGGAGAATAAAAATGCAGAAAAGACATACTGACAGGTACCGCTACTTCAGGGAAGAAGCCGCTACGACGGAGAAGTATTTTATCCCTTATTTGTCTGAATTTATGGATGTTGGCGACATCAGCGTATTGGAAGTGGGCTGTGGCGAGGGCGGCAATCTTCTGCCTTTTGCCCGTCGGGGATGCCGTGTGGTGGGGGTTGACCTTTCGGAACAACGCGTGAGGCAGGCGGAAAGTTTCTTTTCACGCGAATGCGCGGCAGGTACGTTTGTTTGTGATGACGTAATGCACTATCGTGGCGACGGCCGCTTGTTTGACCTGATAGTATGCCATGACGTGGTAGAGCATATACCTGAAAAAGGAAAAATGTTGCTTGCGCTGAAGCGCCTGCTTGCTCCGGGCGGACGGCTCTTTGTTGCTTTCCCTGCATGGCAGATGCCTTTCGGCGGCCACCAGCAGATAGCGCGTAGTTGGGTGGTGTCACATTTACCGTTTGTTCATTTGTTGCCCGAACTTGCTTTCAGCTTTATGCTGCGGCTGTTTGGCGAGGACGCATCTAAGATAAATGAGCTCATAGGCATCAGGCGCACACGCTGCACCGTCGAAATGTTTGAACGCGAAGCCGCCTATGCAGGCTATACAGTTTGTGACAGGCGGCTCTGGCTTGTCAATCCGCATTATGAAGTGAAGTTCGGATTACGGCCGATAAGGCTTTGCAGGCAACTTTCGGCACTGCCGTATATTAGGAATTTCATGGCTTCGTCCTGCTTTTATGTCGTCAGGCCGCTGTGAGTGTTGGGGCAGGTGGTTTTATAATGTTTTCTCGAAGGCTATCCGTTCGCCCCTCGGTCCGTAACTTACGTTGCCGTGCCGGGCATAGCCGAGCGAGTCGAGCAGGTGCAGCATCTCGGCGTTGTCATGGTTTGTGTCTACTTTTATGCAGCCTATGCCGTGGTCGCAGCATACTTTTTCAGCATGCAGGAGCATCATACGCCCTAATCCGCAGCCGCGCGACAAGGCGGAAACGGCAAGGCGGTGGATTACCATGTACGGTCCGTTGTAGTGCCAGTGTACGTCGGGCGAGTCGTAGGCAGGCTCGGGCTGCGCCGTGATGTAAGCGTATGCGGCGATATGTCCGTCGCCGTCGCATGCCACGTAGGCGTCGCCCGACATTATGTCGGCCTCGATTCTTTCATGTGAAGGATACTCGTCCGTCCATTGGTGCCTGCCGCTTTCCTGCATAATCCGTTTTGCATCGATTATTATCTGCCATATTTGCGGTAGGTCTGCGGTTGTAGATTGCCTGAATGTCATATTGCTTTCTTGTTAATAATCGGGCGCTTGTGCTGTGTAGACGGGCACCGTATGAAATACGGCGGAAGTCCGCCGTTGTTTCATACGGCATTCTATTCATCTCAAAACATTAGCCACTTGCCCGTCTTTTTTTGTCTGTCACGTTCTTTAACTACGGTTACAACGCCGTACCCTTGAACACTTCGCTCTCCTCGGCTGGCACAATAACGCCGTCGAGGGTAATCTTGCCGGAGTGGAAGTTCTGCATGACGTTAACCGTAGCCTTGTTTGAGCCGTTCCAAAGTGTAATGAACACCTGGGCGGAAATGCCCCTGCCGTTGACTCCCATCTCCAGGTACAGATTACCGTCCTTGTCCTTATTCTTTTTCAGCCGTGAGATATAGCCGTCAAGGGTGATGCCTCCGAGCCCGTTGAATCCCGGCCACGGCACGTTGAACGCCACCTGTATGGAGGCCTCGTTGCCTATTATTGCCACGAAGTTGGTGTTTGAAGTGACATGGGCCGTCTGGCCCCGCTTGAACGTCACAAGGTTGGCCTCGAGCACGAAGGCCGAGTCATTGATGGCCTGTTCCGCCTTGGCGTGTTTCATACTGTCGATGCGTGCTTCAATGGCCTTGCGCTCCTTTTTCGTCAGTTTGCGTTCGCCGTCGTCCTGGGCGTTGAGGCTTGTAACGACTGCTATTATTGCTGTTATCAAGAAAATAATCCTTTTCATAAGTTTTCCTCCCGTAATGGTTTATTTATTAATAAAACCCGCAATAGGCGAAAATCGTGCATCTGAAACGCTTAAAATAAGTTACTTATACATTTTTTGTGATTCGTTTTGCATGTGAAGCGTCCTCTGCGGTCGTAATAAATAACTACAGGCGCCGGCGCTTATTTTGAATAAAATGCTTACCTTTGCATCCGTTCCTGACGGAAGAAGATTCCATTTCCGGTCGGATACCATGAATTTGTAAACAAAAACTTAATTATACAGGTACAAACCATGTCAAGTTACCAACCTTCAGCGTTGCCTAACACGCGTATCGACGTCGCCGATTTGCTGCGCGGCGTAGCTGTGGCAGGCATTGTGATGCTGCATTTCATAGAGCATCTCAACTTCTATAACTTCCCTCCGCTTACCAAGTTGGACAATGTTGTGTGGGACGTGATGTTCTTCATGTTGTCGAACAAGATGTATGCCATATTTGCCATGCTGTTCGGACTGACTCTCTTCGTGCAGCATGACAATCAGGCAAAGCGCGGATATGACTTCAGGCCGCGTTTCGTCTGGCGCATGGTGCTTCTCTTCGGATTCGGTCTGCTCGACCTGTTGTTCTTCAACGGCGACATACTTACAGTTTATGCGGTGTGCGGACTGCTTGTGCTGCCGTTTGTACGCGCCGGCAACCGTGTATTACTTTTCTTTGCCGTGTTGTTCGCGCTCCAGCCGATAGAGCTTGCATATCTTGTAGGAGGACTGGTTGATCCGCAGTTGCAGCCGCTCGATTTGGGCTCTGGAGCTATGTTCCACGCAATATTGCCTGCACAGGAAGGCGGCAGCTGGTTTGATGTTGCCATGGCAGGACTGTGCTACGGTCTGCCTGTCAACTTTACGTGGGCTATCGAGCACGGACGTTTCACGCAGACGCTGTTCCTCTTTCTGCTCGGTCTGTGGGTAGGGCGCCGCCGCCTGTTGTATGATGAAGGCAATAATGCCGCCGTCTGGAAGAAAGTGATGTTGTGGTCGGTCGTGGCGTTTTCGGTATTGTGCCCGTTGCGTTATACCGTGCCGCAGATGTTCGATGCGGAGTGCGTGTCGGCCTCGTTGACCGTAATGCTCGACATGTGGAAAAATCTTGCGATGATGTTTTTCTATGTAAGCCTGCTTACCTGGGCTTACCACCGCACAAGGGCGCGCCGGGTGTTGGTTAAGATACTGCCTTACGGTAAGATGAGTCTTAGCAACTATCTGGGGCAGTCGGTCGCTGGCGGATTCATATTTTACCATTGGGGATTGGGACTGTATGCGGTCAGCGGCCACACCATGAGTCTTGTGCTGGGAGCAGCGTTCGTGTTATTGCAGTTCTCGTTCTGCAAATGGTGGTTCCGTTCGCATAAGCGCGGGCCTCTTGAGCAGGTATGGCACAATGCCACCTGGGCTGGTTCGGACAGGCAAAAGAAATGACATCGGCTGTCTTTGGGTTTGCGGCTTGCCGTTTATGCAGACTGTGAAATAAGCTGTTTATTAAGATATAAAAATGTGAAAGGCGGACAAATATCCGCCTTTTTGTCATGTTATAAGGTGGATTTTTAGTAAATTTGCAGCGATTTGGCTAAATGAAAGAATGAAATTCGGCGATGTCATAGGGCAGGAGGACGTGAAGCAGAGGTTGCGGCAGATGGTGAAGGAAGACCGTGTGCCACACGCAATGATGCTGTGCGGACCGCATGGCTGTGGCAAAATGGCGCTAGCGCTGGCGATGGCTTCCTACCTTTTATGCAAGGACCATACGGAGGATGATGTCTGCGGAGTGTGCCGCCAGTGTGCGATGTCGGCCAAGTTCGCCCATCCCGACCTTCATTTCTCTTATCCTGTAATACGCCCGACGGGTACAGGCTCGGAGCATAAAATGACGAGCGACGATTTTGCCGACGAATGGCGGAGTTTGCTTTCGCGCGGTGCTTACTTCACGATTGACCAGTGGCTTGCCGAGATGAACGCCGCCAACCAGCAGGCTTTGATGGGAGTAGGCGAGAGCGACCTGCTTATAAGGAAACTCAGCCTGAAGTCGAGTCAGGGCGGGTACAAGGTTGTAGTGATATGGCTGCCCGAGAGGATGAATGCCGAATGTGCCAACAAAATGCTGAAGCTGCTCGAGGAACCGCCGCATGAAACGGTTTTCATCATGGTCTGCGAGGAACCTGAGAAGCTTTTGGATACCATAAGAAGCCGCGCCCAGCGTATTGACATTAAACGGATAAACGACGGCGCGATTGAACGTGCGCTCGTTGAACAGCGTGGAATCGATGCAGACGCAGCCAGGCGGCTGGCTCGTGCGGCTGGTGGCAGCTGGCTGACGGCTCTTGAAGAACTCGATGCTGACAATGAGAAGAGGCAGTTTTTCGACTTGTTTGTTTCTCTGATGCGTCTTGCTTACATGCGTAAGATTAAGGATCTGCGCAAATGGAGCGACACGGCTGCAGGCTTGGGGCGTGAGAAACAGCGGCGCATGCTTACATACTTCATGCGTCTTGTGCGTGAAAACTTCATGTACAACTTCCACAATCCGCAACTGTGCTATATGACCCGGGACGAGGAAAACTTCGCCCGTAACTTTGCTCCCTACATTAACGAAGCTAATGTCATGGAGATGTCTGAGCTGATGAACCGGGCAATGCGCGACATAGGGCAGAATGCAAATGCCAAGATAGTGTTCTTCGATATGGCGACGCATATAATAGTCTCGTTAATAAGGAAGCCCTGAGATCAGTGCCTGAGGCATCTTTATTGTGAGGGCGCACGGATGATGATGTATTGAAAATTGTAAAACCCAATGAAGTGGGAAGATGCTTAAGTGCGGTTGAGTCCGGCGTTGTATTTCGCCTAAAAAAATATTACCGCTTTTCGTTTTTCCACACTTCGTACATATATAATCGTTATGGACTTTAAGAACAGGAAATTCATGATATACAACGGCTGCGACCGCGGTTTGTGCATCCGGGGTTGCGGTCGGCAAGACCGCCAGCTGAATACTTACGACTGGCTTGCCGACGTTCCCGGCAATACGGGTAGCACCAATCTTGTCGAGGTGCAGTTTAAGAACACACGCAAAGGTTATTACCATAACGTGAATAATCTTGACCTGAAAAAAGGCGACATTGTGGCCGTTGAGGCTAATCCGGGCCACGACATAGGAGTGGTTACGCTGACAGGCAAGCTCGTAGAACTGCAGATACGCAAAGCCAACCTGAAGTCGGCCGATGACATAAAACGCATATACCGACTGGCCAAGCCCGTAGACATGGAGAAATACCGTGAGGCAAAGAGCCGCGAGCATGATACCATGATACAGAGCCGGCAGATAGCAAAGAACCTGAATCTGCAGATGAAAATAGGCGATGTTGAGTACCAGGGCGATGGAAACAAGGCAATATTCTACTATATTGCGGACGAACGCGTCGATTTCCGCCAGTTGATAAAAGTCCTGGCTGAAACTTTCCACGTGCGCATAGAAATGAAGCAGATTGGCGCGCGTCAGGAGGCCGGGCGCATTGGCGGCACGGGACCGTGCGGTCGTGAACTGTGTTGCGCCACTTGGATGAAGAACTTCGTATCGGTAAGCACTGGTGCGGCGCGGTACCAGGACATATCGCTTAATCCGCAGAAACTTGCCGGAATGTGCGCCAAGCTCAAGTGTTGCCTGAATTACGAGGTTGATAATTATATCGAGGCAAGCCGCAGGCTGCCCAGTAAAGAGGTTGTGTTGCAGACCCAGGACAGTGACTATTACTTGTTCAAAAGTGACATTCTTGCCGGCATGGTATCGTATTCCACCGACAAGAAGATTCCTGCCAATCTTGAGACTATTACCGCAAAGCGGGCTTTGGAGGTAATAGATATGAACAAGCGTGGCGAGAAGCCTCTCTCTTTACAGGAAGACGGCGTAATAAGGCAAAACGACAGACCTGTCGACTTGCTTGAGAACGAGAGCCTTACGCGCTTTGACAGGAACAAGAAAAAGAAGAAGCAGAAGAGCCGCGCGCCCAAGCAGGGCGTGAAAGGCCGCGCGCCTAAACAGGCAAAGGGCGCTGCTGCTAACGACAATGCCGGCCAGCCTAAGGGCGAAAGTTAATGAATGTTGGTCTTGCCATAAGCCTGCGCAGGCAGGCTTATCGGTGTTTTAGTAGGTTTGTTATGGGCGTTTGTGCAGGCTTGAGTGAAAAATGAAACAAACTTTATTGACATTGGCGGTGGCCGTCGTTGCGGTTTGGACATTGTCATCATGTATTGGCGATGTAGTTTACGATAAGTACAAACCAACCCCTGTGGATGGGTGGGAACGCAGTGATACGCTCGTGTTCGATGTGCCGAAACTTAGGGACTCTGGCCGTTACAGGCAGGAAATAGGCTTGCGTATTAATGTTGCTTATCCGTTTACCGGCTTGAGTTTACTGGTGGAAAGGACGATCGAGCCGGGTCACAGGGTCGATGTTGACACGCTCAATTGCCGTTTGTATGACAGCAAGGGCAATGCCCTTGGTGACGGATTTAGCTTTTTCCAATATGACTTTATTTTGTCAGACGGAGAATTGCAGAAAGGTGATTCTTTGCATGTCAGGGTCAGCCATATAATGATGCGTGAGATTTTACCGGGAGTTTCTGACATAGGTTTCCGCCTTGTTAGGAAATGATACTCCTTTAATATTATTGTAGCGTGGCGTTAATGGAAACTTTTTCAACGTTTTAGTGTGATAAGTTTTCTGTTCAGGTCACGTCTCTTTTGTTGATATGTAAGTTGAAGTACTTTTGCATTATATGAAATATGTATTGACGGCACCTGAAAGGATAAATGCCACAATAAACCTTCCGGCATCGAAAAGTATAAGCAACAGGGCGTTGATTATTAACGCGTTGTCAGGCAATAAACTGGTGCCCGGCAACATGTCGGATTGTGACGATACGGAGGTTATACTGAATGCCTTGCGCGACATGCCTGAGGTTATTGACATAAAGGCTGCGGGAACGGCCATGCGTTTCTTGACGGCGTACCTTGCTGTTACGCCTGGTGAATATGTGTTGACAGGAACGGAACGTATGCAGCAGCGTCCAATAAAGGCTTTGGTTGATGCGCTAAGGTATATCGGTGCTGAAATTAGTTATGAGCGCAACGCAGGTTATCCTCCATTAAGGATAAAGGGACGAAAACTTTACGGCGGGCAGATAGAAATGCCGGGCGACATAAGTTCACAGTACATATCAGCTCTGCTCATGATAGGTCCGATGCTAGCCAACGGACTTGAGGTTAGATTGACGGGTGAGATAGTTTCACGTCCGTACATAGACCTGACCTTAAGTGTCATGAGAAACTTTGGGGCAGACGTAGATTGGATAGGAATAGATACGGTTAAGGTAAATCCCAAATTATATGAACCCAAGCCGTTTTTCATAGAGAACGATTGGAGTGCTGCGTCATACTGGTATGAGATGCTTGTTTTGGGTGGAAGCGATGAGTCTGAAATACGGCTTACCGGTCTGACTGACGGTTCGCGCCAGGGCGATTCAGCCATAAAATACTTGTTCAGCATGCTTGGTGTCAGGACAATGTTCAAGACAAAGGAACGTAGGGTCCCGACTACGGTTACGCTTAAGTTGGTCGAGACAAAGCCGCCGCGCCTTGATTACGATTTCGTCAATCAGCCTGACATGGTGCAGACGCTTGTCGTTTGTTGTGCCTTGACCGACACTCCCTTCCGGTTTACAGGGGTGTCGTCATTGAAAATAAAGGAGACAGACCGTATTGAAGCCTTGAAAATAGAGATGCGCAAACTTGGTTACGTATTGGGCGAGACCGGTGAGGGCGAACTTTCATGGGACGGCGAGAGATGCGAGCCGGACAGCGACATTGTTATTAATACTTACGACGACCACCGCATGGCTATGGCATTCGCTCCCGCATCAATCGTATTTCCTGGATTGAAGATTGACAATCCGCATGTAGTAACCAAGTCGTATCCCCGTTTCTGGGACGACTTGAGACAAGCCGGCTTCATAATTAAGGAAGTTGAATGATATGGAAGCATTACCGTATTTGTTGTATTTGGCAATTTTGCTGCTGTTGGCGGTAGTGTTGTTCAAGATGTTCGGACGTAATGCCGGAGTCGAAAATCCTCCAAAGGATGCTGCGGCTTGCAGTACTTGTAGTTCCGAACCGGGTAAATGCTTGCAGGATTGCGTTATTGAGAATGCCGTTGGAGAGATTGAGTATTTCGACGACGAGGAACTTGACGAATTTAAGGGACGCAGGTCTGACGAGTATTCTGACGACGAAGCAGCACAGTTTTCCGAAGTCATGTACACAATGAAAGCCGTTGAAGTGAAAGACTGGCTTATAAGCTTGAATCTCCGAGGTATCAATTTGCCGGACCAGTTGAAAGACGAAGCCATAATGCTAATGGAAGGATGAGAGTTTTGTCATTATTATGCAATAAAACGGCCGATTGCAAGTTATAATAAAGGTATTGTGGCTTTTTAAAAACAATATGCATATCAAGTTCGCAAAACATATAATTCCCGTATTGGCTATAGTTGTCATCATGGTGGCTGTAAGCTGTTCTACTGAGAAGAACACTGCACAGAGCCGTTGGTGGCACTCGTTCAACGCACGTTATAATACTTATTATAACGGAACTCTTGCATACATTGACGGTTCTCTTGAGAAAGAAAAAGGCAATAAGGACAATTTCACCGAAATGATTCCCCTTTATACCGTTGGCAATAAGGGTAGCCGTGAACTGGGAGCGGGAAATTTTGACCGTGCAATAGAAAAATGCCAGAAAGCCATAAAGTTGCATAGCATAAAAAAACGTCCTGAATGGACTAAAAGCAGGAAAAAGACCGAGAAAGACATTGAATGGCTCAGCCGCAAGGAGTATAATCCGTTCTTGTGGAAGGCGTGGCTGCTTATGGGACGCTCACAGTTCATGAAAGGTTCGTTCGACGAGGCAGCTTCGACGTTCGCCTACATGAGCCGTCTTTATTCCACACAGCCTGCAATATACGGCCGAGCAAGGGCATGGCTTGCGAAATGTTACATTGAACAGGATTGGATTTACGACGCCGAGGACGTTATAACCAAAATGCGCCGCGACTCGTTGCACTGGCGCGCCCGCAAGGAGTGGGACTATACTCACGCAGATTATTACATCCATACGGGGCAATATGCCGAGGCCATACCTTATTTGCGCAAGGTCATTAAGCACGAGATGCGCCGTAAGCAGAAGGCGCGCGAGTGGTACCTTATGGGACAGCTCGAGGCCGCCCTCGGTAACAACGAAAACGCATACAAGGCCTTTAAACGCGTCATAAGGATGCATCCGCCATACGAACTTGAGTTCAACGCACGTATTGCCATGACCGAAGTGATGGGCGGCAAGCAGTCGAAGAAGATGATTAAGAAGCTGCGCCGCATGGCCCGGTCGGATAACAACAAAGAATATCTTGACCAGGTTTATTATGCCATCGGTAACATTCACCTCAACCAGAAGGATACCACAAGCGCCATTGCCGCATACGAACAGGGCAATGCCAAGTCAACACGTGGCGGCATAGAGAAAGGCGTGCTCCTCCTGAAGCTCGGTGACTTGTATTGGGAGCGCGAGGACTACAGCAACGCCCGCCGTTGTTATGGCGAGGCCATAGGTCTGTTGGACAAGGAACGTGACGACTACCAGCAGCTTTCAGACCGCTCCAAGATACTTGACGAGCTTGTGCCTTATACCGAGGCCGTGCATCTTCAGGACTCATTGCAGGCTCTTGCCAAGATGCCCGAGGCCGAGAGGAACGAGGCCATCGACCGTGTAATCGAGGCTTTGAAAAAGAAAGAAAAGGAGGAACGCAAGGCGCAGGCCGAAGCCGAGGCCCAGCAGTATCTTTCCCAGCAGGGCGGAGCCGGCAATACGGCGCAGAACAACATGTCCAACAACATGACCGACAAAAACGGGACGTGGTATTTTTACAACCCGACTGCCGTCAGCCAGGGTAAGGCTACGTTCCAGAAGTTGTGGGGACGGCGCGAGAATGTCGACGACTGGCAACGTTCCAACAAGACTGTCGTGGCGCAAGCCAGCATGCCTGAGGAACTTACCGACGAGATGCGCGACTCCATAGCGGCTGCCGAGGCCATGCAGGATTCTATCAAGAACTCGCTCGACAGCGCACAGAACAATCCACACAAGCGCGAGTATTACTTGAAACAGATACCGTTTACTCCGGAACAGGTGGCCGAGAGTAACAAGATAATTGAAGACGGACTGTTCCATGCAGGTGTTATTTTCAAGGACAAGTTCGACAATCTTGTGCTTGGAGAGAAGAACCTGCGCCGCCTTACTGACAATTACAAGGACTACGAGAATCTCGACGAAGCATATTATCATCTCTTCCTGCTTTACTCGCGCCGGCAGGACAGCGGCAAGGCTGCCACGTATCTCGACCTGTTGAAGCGCGATTTCCCCGAGAGTCAATGGACAGCGTTGCTTGCCGACCCGAATTTCGAGGAGAACGCACGTTTCGGCGTACATTTGGAAGACTCGCTGTATGCAGCCACTTACGAGGCGTTCAAGGCCGACAGGTTCGACGAGGTTCGTGCCAATGCGGCGTTGTCAGCGTCGCGTTTCCCCATGGGAGCCAACCGCGACAAGTTCATCTTTATCAGCGGTTTGAGCAAGCTTAACGGCGGCGACAGCGAGGGCTGCCTGGCAGACATGGGCGAGGTTGTGGGCAAATATCCCGACAGTGACGTTAGCGAACTGGCCGGAATGATAATCAACGGCGTAAAGGCCGGCCGTCAACTTTATGGTGGCAAGTTTGACATAAGCGACATTTGGGAGCGCCGTGCCGTAGTGCTTAGCGACAGCGACTCCATCTCGACCCGTAAGTTTGTTGCCGAGCGCAATGTGAATTTCTCGTTCATGTTCGTGTATTCACCCGATTCCGTCAACGAGAACAAGCTGCTGTTCGAGCTTGCCAGGTTCAACTTCACCAACTTCATCGTAAGGAATTTCGACGTCATTGTCGACGAGCAGGGTGCGCTCCACCGCATGCGTATCAGCGGCTTCATGAGCTATGACGAAGCCATGCAGTACGCGCGCCAGGTGGGCGGAAATGCCCGGATACGCTCACTTACGGGTAAAGCACGCACGTTTGTCATCAGCGACTCCAACCTCGAACTGCTTGGTACGCAGTACAGCTATAACGATTACGACAAGTTCTACGAGCAACACTTTGTTCCTTTGCGCATAAGCACGGTAAAACTGCTTACCGAACCGGCTTCGATCGAATACGAGCCGTCAGGCGAAAGCGATGCCGACGGCCTGTATCAAGGCGGCGTAATAGAAGACGGCCTGTTTATTGACGACGAGAGTCCGGCAACTGGTGGCAACGGAACAGACGACCTCATCATCATGCCTGACGAACAGAATAACGCTCCGGCTGTAAGCGCTCCTGCCGATGCAGGCGCTATAACCATACCGGTTGAGCCTGAAACAAAAGCAGGTGGAACGGACGACGGCACGATGATAGTGCCTGACGTACAGGATAATGCGCCTGAAACAGGAAGCAATGATGGCGACCTGTTCATCATAGACGACGGCAAGCAGAATGCGCAGCAGACTGAACCAGACTCGGGCGAAACTTTCATCCCTCTCGACGGAGGCAACCCTGCAGGCGGAACTAACACGCAACCCGCAGCAGGCGGACAAACGCCAGGGCACGACAGCGGTAACAAACAGCCTGCCGGTGCTCAGGCCGGCAGCAACGCTACCGGCAACGCCGGCCAGCCTTCAGGCACGCAGACAACGCAAGACGACTTCATAATCGAGTTTAACGACGATTACGAGAAGCGTACAAGCAACACCAACAGCGGCAATGCCCAACAGGACGACGACCGCCAGGACAGTTACGGCCTTGAGGACGAGTATTACGACCTTGACGGCTTCTGATAATTTTACGGACGATAATAAAAACCAAACCAATGAGCAACGGATTACTTTTGTGGGCCGACGACGAGATGGAACTGCTCCGCGCCCATATACTTTTTCTTGAGAAGAAAGGGTATGACGTAGTGACCGTGACCAACGGCACCGACGCCATAGACCAGTGCAGGCAAAAGACCTTTGACCTGATTCTGCTTGACGAGATGATGCCGGGCCTCAGCGGACTTGAGACTTTGCAGAAGATTAAGGAAATATCGCCCGCCACGCCTGTGGTTATGGTTACCAAGAGCGAGGAGGAAAACATCATGGACCAGGCCATCGGCTCCAAGATAGCTGACTATCTTATCAAGCCCGTAAACCCCAACCAGATACTCCTTTCGTTGAAGAAGAACATCCACCAGAAGGAAATCGTGACCGAAGTAACCCAAAGCGGATACCAGCAGAGCTTCCAGGACATAGCCATGCAGATAAACGACTGCAAGACGATAAGCGGCTGGATGGATGTTTACCGGCGCATAGTCCACTGGGAACTTGAGCTGAGCAACACCGACAGCAACATGACCGAGATGCTCAAGATGCAGAAGGAAGAGGCCGACAACGGCTTCGCCCGTTATGTCAAGGCGCATTACATGGACTGGATGGACGAAATAATGCGTGGACAGTCTGCCGGCAACCCGCAGCTGTCAAAACTGAAGTCGGTCAACCCGTCATTGCTGAAGCAGCAAAACAAGGGCGAGGAACGCCCCATGATGAGTGTCGACATATTCAAGAAGAAAATATTCCCGCTGCTCGATGCGGGCGAAAAGGTCTTCATGATTGTCATCGACAACTTCCGTCTCGACCAGTGGCGCATGCTATCGCAGGAAATAGGCGACATGTTCGATATTGACGAGCAGACCTACGTCAGCATACTGCCTACCGCTACGCAGTACGCCCGTAACGCCATATTCAGCGGCCTCATGCCTGTCAAGATAGCCGAGATGTTTCCCGACCTGTGGGTCGACGAGGACGAAGAGGAAGGCAAGAACCTTAACGAAGGACCGCTGATCAAGACGCAGTTCGAGCGTTACAGGCGCCGTGAAACCTTCTCTTACCATAAGATAAACGACTCGACCGGCGCCGACAAGTTCTTGCAGAAGTTCAATTCGCTGAAGACGAACGACCTGAACGTTGTCGTAATCAATTTCATCGACATGCTCAGCCACGCCCGCACCGAGTCGAAGATGGTGCGCGAACTCGCAAACAACGAGTCGGCCTACCGCAGCATAACGCTCAGCTGGTTCCGCCATTCGGTGCTTGCCGACCTGTTCAAGATGCTTGCACAGAGCGATTATACCGTCGTGATAACGACTGACCACGGCTGCATACGCGTCTCCAAGCCCGTTAAGATTATCGGCGACCGTAACACTAACACCAACCTAAGGTACAAGCTCGGCAAGAACCTCAACTACAATCCGAAGGAAGTGTTCGTGATAAAGGAACCGCACAAGGCCATGCTGCCCGCGCCCAATCTTAGCACGTCGTATGTCTTTGCCACGGGAGACTCGTTCTTCGCATACCCCAACAATTATAATTACTACGTCTCATACTACAAGGACACCTTCCAGCACGGAGGCATCTCGATGGAGGAAATGATTGTGCCGCTGATAACAATGAAGGTGAGAAAAAGGTGATATTTAATTAATAATGTGAGTCTGGCAGCCGTGCAGCCTGCGGCTTTACGGGTGCGCAACGGGCGCCCGGGCATTGTGGGCTTATATGGCGGTCGACGCTGTTTGTACGCCGTGCGCATGTCAGGCTCCACAACAAAGATAAGACAATGGAAATAAGAATCGACAACTTAGAGAACATCAACCAGGCCGCCAGCCGTTTCATCGACAACATGGGCCGCGGCCGCGTGTTCGCCTTTTACGGTAAGATGGGTGCCGGCAAGACTACCTTCATCAAGGCCGTATGCGAGCAGCTCGGCGTTGAAGACGTGATAACGTCGCCAACTTTCGCCATAGTCAACGAGTACACGTCGGAGACTTCGGGCGATACCATTTACCACTTCGACTTCTACCGTATAAAGAAGATAGAGGAAGTCTACGACATGGGCTATGAGGAATATTTCTACGGTGGCGGCTTGTGCTTTATCGAGTGGCCCGAACTGATAGAAGACCTGCTGCCTGAAGATGCCGTAAAGGTGAATATCTGCGAGAACGAAGACGGCTCGCGCACCGTCAGCTTCTGACAGACATCTTTGTATCCGTAAAACGGACATTATTCAAAAGACGGCTTTTTGCGTTGCAAAAGACCGTCTTTTGGCTTGTAAAAGGTTACCTTTTGGAGCCTGAAAGGTGACCTTTTGCAAACGCCGTGACTATGCCTAAAAATACTTTACACCAAAAGTCC
>HF986724.1:7436-11098 GCA_000433175.1 Prevotella sp. CAG:1058 | reverse complement strand
CCGCCGTCGGCGGCGACGGGCGGCTCTACGCCGGGCGCACGGCCTACGACCAGATTACCGTCAACCCCACCATAGGCTACACCCTGCGCCCTGCCGACGGCTACAACATAGAGCTTGGCGCAGCTTACCGCTACGACCGCAACCGCATAACATACATCGACGGACCAGCCCCGGCCGCAGACCATGCCGTTTATAACGAGTTCTCAGCAGCCGCCTTCGCAGCCAAGGACAACGGACTACTGCGCTTCCGCGCCGGCTCCGCCTTCGTGGCCGGCCGCTATTCGCCAGGCGGAGGACGCAGGGCGAGGACTTACCGCAAGGCCCTGCCGTCGTTAATGGTACAGTTGGCGTTCAGCCAGACACACAGTCTTACGGTAGAGGCGGCGGTGGACAACGAGAACGCCGGCATTGACGAGACCGCCGCGCTGACCGTTGTGGAGGGGTATGACGATATCCGCACGGCGTCACTCGTGACCGACCCCGTGGCCGTGAACAAAAACCTGAAGCTGAGTTACAACCTGTTCGACCTGCGTTCGCAGACGTATATTACCGCCATGACCTCTTACCGGCGCACCGACAACCTGCCCGTGCCCTGCATACAGCAGGACGGACTGCTCGCCGTAACGGCCTATAAGGACGGCGGAAGGAAAGACAACATTATGGCCGTGCTGTTCATGCAGAAGGGGTTGGTGATAGTTCCGGCCGATGCCAAGCTGAACATGTCTTACAGTTACGTCACCAACCCATCGGTCGTAAACGGCGTGGGAAACACTACGAAGAGCCATCTGTTTTCGGCGGAGCTTACCTTGGTGTCGCGCGCGAAGGGCCGCTTCAACGGCGAAGTGTCAGCCGAATACCGCCGTAATGCCAACCGCATAGCCGCGGCAGGAATAAAGAGCCACGCCGCCGACTGGGGCATTAAGGGCGTGCTGCTCTACGCCTCGAAGGCGTTTAAGGGCCGCTGCTACGCAGGCTATCGCCGGGCAGACACGCCGATGCAGGCCAACTCGCTGTTAGACGTGGGCTTCAGCGCCGAATACCGAATAAAAAACATAGGCATAAAAATATCGGGCGAGAACCTTCTCAACCTCGACCGATATACTTGGACAGATGTTTACACGTCGGCTTACTACTCGTCTGAGTCGACGTACAGCCGCGTGCCGGGCAACATAATGCTCGGGCTTACGGCACGTTTTTAGGCAAACGTGTTTGCTTGATTATTTCCCTTTGGTTCCCGTATGAATTGTTTACAGCCGTCCCTGCTCCTTCAGCAGGTCGACGGTAGCCAGCAGTTCGTCGTACCACGCCTGCCCGAAACGGCGCACGAGCGGCTCTTTCAGGAACTCGTAGACATGCAGTCCGAGGGCCTCACCCTTGGCACGGGCGGCCGCGCACACGCTCCATCGGTGGTAGTTCAACCCTATGAGGCCGTTGCCCAACCGCTTCTCGCGTATGGGATAGAGGGCGCAGCTTATGGGTTTGCAGAACTGTGTCTTGCCGCCACGGTAGGCCTTTTCGAGCAGACAGAGGCACACGCCGTTCTCATGACAGGTGAAAACACAGTCCTTACCGTCTACAATGCTCGTCACGAGCTCGCCCTCGGGGTCGTTATATGCCACGCCCTGGCGGTCGACAACGGCCTGCGCGCCGGCAGACATGCCAGACCATACGGCGTCGAGTGCGTCTTCCATGCCGGCAATCTCGTCGAGCGTGACGGGCGCGCCGGCGTCACCCTCCACACAGCATGCGCCCTTGCACGCGTCAAGGTCGCAGCAGAATTTCTCCGTTATAACGTCGGGCGACACGAGAACGTCGCCGACCTGGATTATCAGTTCATAGTTCATAATTCACGATTAATCTTTATCCGTGCCCTGTCCGGCCTCGCCGCCGACAGCGGCAGGCGTACAAAGGCAGCCAAGTGTCACCACTTTACGGGCTCGACACCGTACTTCTTGAGATACTGGTTGGCAAGGCTGAAGTGATGGTTGCCGAAGAAACCGCGGTGAGCCGACAGCGGCGACGGGTGTGCAGAGCGCAGTATGAGGTGGCGCGACTGGTCTATCAGCTGCGCCTTGCCTTGCGCATAGCTGCCCCAAAGTATGAACACGAGGTGGTCCTTGTCGGCAGACAGCACGCGGATAACGGCGTCGGTGAACTCCTCCCAGCCGTGGCGCTGGTGGCTTCCGGCGGCATGGGCGCGCACGGTCAGCGTAGCGTTGAGCAGCAGAACGCCCTGTTCGGCCCACCTGACGAGGCTTCCGCTTGCCGGCACAGGCGTGCCGAGGTCTGCCTGTATCTCCTTGAATATATTGACAAGCGACGGCGGAAAGGGCACTCCGTCATTCACTGAGAAGCACAAACCCTGTGCCTGTCCCGGCTCATGGTAGGGGTCCTGCCCTATTATCACAACCTTCACTTTGTCAAAAGGACAAAGGTTGAAGGCGTTGAATATAAGCCGCCCGGGCGGATAACACGTGCCGCGGCTGTACTCGTCGCGCACGAATGCGGTCAGCGCGGCGAAGTATGGCTTGTCAAACTCCGCCCCGATGTGCTGCTTCCAGCTCTCGTCTATCTTTACGTCCATAAGGTTCAAATATGTTCTTTAAATCCCTTGCAAGGATAAGTTGTCGTTCATGTAATGCCGTGGCGTCCTACCATTTCAGCTTACCATACGTCTCTTTGCACCACAGCTGCCACGAATTCAGCATGTTCTGCCATACCACGTAGGCACACGGGGCTATCGACGACAGCGGATTGAGGTACGTCAGCGCGAGCCATATGCCGACAATCGTGTTCTTCTGTCCAAGCGCCTGGCCGCCGCAAACGCTGTCGTCATACCTCCGGCCAACACTCTTGCCTATGGCGAAGAGTACGAATGTGACCACCAGGGGCACGAAGAGCAGCATCACCATGGTAAGTCCTGAAATGCTTGCGGTAAGTATGTCGTGCAGGGTTATACCCATAACGATGGCCAGATTGAAGCCCCACATGTAGAAGCCAAGGTTCTTCACCGACTGTATCTTGCCCGCAATCTTGGGCAGCCAGCGGCGTGTCACCATGGCACAGCAGAACGGCAGCACAAGCACAATCGCCACACGTTCGAGTATTACCATGAACGACATGGCGAAACTGAAGTCTGCCTGCTTCTCGATTAGTGGGAAGAACAGGGGTATCACAATTGCCGTAACGCCGTTGTCGATAAGCGTGTAAAGGGTCATCGAGGCTATGCTGCCGCCCAGCTTCTCGGTTATCACGGCTGCGGCCGATGCCGTCGGGCACATGACACAGATGAAAGCACCCTCGAGAATAATCTTAAGTTCATGGCTGCTTGCGCTTATTATGGCTATCACGAGCAAGCCGGCCATTGCTATACGTACTAACTGGAGCCAGAAGAACCATGCCCGGAAATGTAGGTCATGCAAACGTATTTTACAGAAAGTCACGTATAATATGGAGAAAATCAACAACGGCAGGATTTCCTCAAAATAAGGGCCTACAACCAAACCAAAAGGCTGAAGCAGCGGAACTTCAGCAAACAAGAGGTAGACACACGCGCCAAAAGCCATGGCACAAAGCAACATCCATTTCTTTACGAACTTGATTATCTGCATTGCCGTAAACGTTTAATACCACTGCAAAATTAATAATAAAGACGCTAAGGC
>HF986724.1:0-7388 GCA_000433175.1 Prevotella sp. CAG:1058 | reverse complement strand
TGAAGCCTAAAAGTGTGCAAATAAGGTCATTTCAACCACATTTGCACCCGCAACCTACGGCATTACAACCCGAGGGATGACGACGGACGCAGCACAACGGGCGGCCTGTGTAGCGCCATGCGCCATGCCAATATCGCCCATGCGCCTACCTGCGCCCCTTTGATTTCAGGTAGTCCATGAGGTATTGCGGCCTGTCCGTTTGCAATATAGTGGCTCCGAGATTGTCTATCAGGTATCCGTACCCATTGTCGGGGTCTATCAGCGAGCTTTCGTCGTCGTGCCCTCCGGCCAGCGTGTCCCAAAGGGTGTCGTACCAGATGCGCGCCCTTCCGGCCATAAGTTCCTTCACTTCATAGGGCAAGGGGTTGGCATCGCTGCTGAAGGTGAACTCGACTGCCACAGGCTTAAGCATGCGGAGATACTGGCGCAGTTTTTCCATTGCTTCAGGCTGGTCGAGGTTCACCACCGGCATGAATAACACTTCATCGAGATACTTGCCGTATTTCTCCTTCACCTGCTTGGCCGGCACATTGCTTTTCATTATCACATATTCCGTCATACCCGTCTTTTCAAGCAGCTTGTACACCTGGTCGAAGTAATTGAAAGCCTTGTCAAGGTTGAGCATCACCCTGCCCTTGGCCGCCAACAGAGCCTCCTCGAGCGTGGGCACCCTGTATCTCGTCTTGACGTGGCAGCCGTTGCGCAGGTGCAGCTTGCGTATTTCCGAAAGTTTAAGGTCTTTCACATTGCCGGTGCCGGTCGTGGTGCGGTCCACCTTCTCGTCGTGCATGAGGATAAGATGCCCGTCCTTTGTGCGGGCAACGTCAACCTCAATAATGTCAACGCCCATGCGTATGGCGTTCTCGATTGCTTCCAAAGAGTTCTCGCAGGCATAGCGCCAGTCGCCACGGTGCGATACTACCAGCACTTCGCCGCTGTCCCGGTCAAGCAGCTTCTCACGTATTCCTTCAGCACGAGTCTGGGCCATGACACCGCCGGAGACTGCAAACAGGAAACAGGAAAACAAAAGAAAAACCCTTATCTTCATACGCGTAACTTGTCTTATATACTTAAATAAACCCTTAACCACGCGTGCGCCGTGGCGTACACGGGCACCGTTAAAAACAAAATACCGGGGAAACGCGGACTCATCTGTCAAAGCGAGTTGTCCTGTCCGTGTTTCTCCGGTATGGCCTCATGCTACCGCCGCCCGCTTGCCGGGCTGCAAGCTATCCAGCAAAACGCCACGCACCGGCATGAAGGACGGCGCGGCGGGGCGGCTTACTTGCCAAGAAGCATCTCTATCTCGGCGTCGAGGTCGGCTATCTGCGCATCGCGCTTGTCAAGCGTGTTGTCACGGTTGACAAGGAAGAAGGTAGGTATAGACCGGACGTTATAGAGCGTAAGGTACTGTGACTGGACTCCGTCGGCGTCGCGGACGCTTATCCACGGCAGGGCGGCTGTCTGCGTCTTCCAGAAGTGTTCGTCAGGGTCGAGTGCCACCTGGTAAATCTCGAATCCGCGCGCGTGGTACTTATTGTAAATCTCGCGCAACTGCATTATGCGCTTGGTGGAGCCTTCTGCGCCGAACACATGGAAGTCAAGCATGACCACCTTGCCCTTAAGGTCGGTCAGCTTGCGGGTCACTCCATTGTTGTCGGGCAGCGAGATGTCAATCAGGTTAGTAACATTTATCTTGCTTGCGTCAAGCTGCGCCGCGGCGCGGTTGTTGCGCACGATGCGTATGTTGCGCATGCCCTCGATGGCTATGTTGTGCAAGTTCTTGCCACGCAGCGAGCCTGGGTGGTACGTGTCCCAGCTTGTGGCCACGGCGGCGAAGGCCTTTATGTCGTCCTCGCTCTCGCGCGGATTGAATATAAGGCGGTTGCCGAGGGTCTGGAACAGGGCGAAGTAAGACGAGGCACGCATGGGCGCCTTGTAGATGTAGTTCATCTTAAGGTCCTGCTTGTAGGCCTCAATCATGCGTGTGACGCTGTCGCGCACCATGTCGACGCCGAGCATGGGGTTGCGCTCTACGGCTATGACGCGGTTAAGCAGGCCTATCTGCTTCAAGGCAAGCTCCTTGATGGTGGCACACTCGTCCGAACCTTCAACGGTGTAGCCTGTCGACATAGCCGGGTAAGCGGCCTTTACGGTCACCGTCTCGGTAGAGTCGACGCTGAGGTTGATTATCTGCCCGGCTATGCGCAGGCGGTAGAACTCGGGAGCCTCGGGCGACTTCTCGCTGAAGCTAAACGTGCCGTCGTCGCCGAGCTTGACAGAGTCGACAGCCACGGGGCCGTCAAGGCTCATGTTCTCGAAATAAAGCACCGAGTCCTTAGCCTCGGTTATGGCTCCTTCGACACGGAATTTCTTGTTGTCGCACGAGCCGAGCGCCACTGCCATAAGGGCGCACGCGGCCATCGCGCAGATGTTGGATAATGTATGTTTCATCGTCATATAAGTTTTGCAAGTTGGAATCCGGCCATCACGGCGAGCAGCCCCAGGGCCACGCTGGCGCCGACATAGAGGGCCGGCATGAGCGCCTCGCCGCCGCGGGCGAGGGTCAGCGTCTCGTTCATGAACGTGCTGAAGGTGGTGAATCCGCCGCAGAAGCCCACAGTAAGCAGCAACTTCAGGTCGGCACCTACGGGCGCCCCGTCGCCGTCGGCAAGTCCGTAGACCAGCCCTATGACAAGGCAGCCAAGCACGTTGGCGGTCATCGTGCCGAAGGGGAAGGCCGACAGCAATGTGCCTTGCACCGCCCTTGACACCAGGTAGCGGGCAACACTGCCCACGGCTCCGCCCAAAGCTACGAGTAAGACATTCTTCAACATAGGTGCAAAGTTAATATATTAAATTCTATTTCGGGCAACGGTGGCCGGAAAAACAAAACTTATTATCTCTTTTACGGCAAATTCCGCCACCCTATCTTACTATGCATTTCTCGCCGCCTACGATATATACGCCCTTGGCAAGGCCGTCGGCCCAACTGCCAGGAGCGACGTTGCGCTTGACGCAAACACCCTGGAGCGTAAACACGTCAACACTGGTTGCAGCCGGCTTGCCTACGGACACGCCGCCTATCGACGCCGCACCGTCGTCATACCAGCTTAGGTCTTCCTCGTAATCGTCGGCTTCTTCCCTTATATCTTTAAAAGCGTTCCAGCCGTCTGCATTGCGGTATGCCTCGACAGAACCTTTTGGGACATAAAGGATTACGTTATCTGTCAATATGCTGTTGAAAGTTTCTTGCGGTATGCCGTCACTATAAGGAGTGTCGTGTCCGCATGCAGGCGGAACAACGGGAAGGCAATGAAGCTCCTCAAGCCAATAACAGCCGTTTAGAGCCTCGCAGCCAACATACTCCACGCCAGCCGGGATTGTCAGCGTCTTGAATATGCCTGAGATGCTCCACCACTGGATGCGCTTAAGGGCCTTGGGCAGGTGTACGTGCTCGAGTTCCGGGCAATTGGCAAACAGCGAGTCGTCAACTTCCTCGATATCATCAGGCAAATACAGCTGATTAAGATACTCGTTGTTATAGAAACAGCCCGAACCTACATACTTCAGGCTCTTGGGCAGGGTTATCTTCTCTATGCGCGAGAAGCAGAAAGCATCCTGGCCGAGGGAGTCGAGACCCTCGCTGAACACAACCTCGCTGCCGCGGCCTAATGCGTCATCACCGTAGAATGTGTCTTTCTTCACCGACTTGAGCGTTGACGGCATGACGAGTTTTCCGCCGAAGCCCAGGCCACGGAACAGGCCTACGGGGAAAGAATTGTCCTCATAGCAGGTCAAATTATACGTATACCATCCTGTCGACGGCAGCTCAACCACCGTATCACAACGCTGGAAAGTTGCGCCGGTAAGGTCGAGCTCTTCGATATACCGTTCAGACAAGAGCTTGTACAACTCGACACAATCGTTAGGCAGGTCGAGCTTACCGGTTATCTTCAACCTGGTTACGTCACCGGGCACACAGTCTGCAGTGAATGTTCCCGGCTCTGCAACATTAACATCATAAACTTCGGAGTCTTGTCCGAAAGCCGTCATAGCCGTAAACAGAAGTGCGGCAACGGAAAGAAAAAACTTATTCGCCATACTAAATAAATTTCATGAATTGATAAACTCAGGTACATGATACCACTGGCAAAATTATAAAAAAATACAGACTTAAAACACATAGAGAATGAAAAACGCTGAAAATGGACAAATAACCCTTAAGAACCTACCACAAGTCTTGCTGCCAACAGGAACCGTGGTGCCTGCAAAAGGCAACATATTGCCTTGCGGAAGGTAACCTTTTGCAAGGCGTTTTGCCGCCTTTTACAACTCAAAAGACGGCAGTTTGAAACTGAAAGGACAAGACGTCATTTTGCTTACGGTACAGCCGTGAAAACCGAGACAGAACGACAGACCGTAAGCGGAAGCTCCAACCGGCTTACAGTTTTCACTGCAACATGCCATACCGCTAAGTTTGCGGCATGACAGCGGGCGCGGCCGTCCGGTGCAAACCCGTACGGGCGAAAAGCTAAAAAAAGGAAAATTAATGCAGTTTTAATGCCAAACCGTCTTTAATTAGTTAAAAATCAACTATCTTTGCCCTGATTTTTTTGATGTAAAAAAGATATTTTTGATTTTTTAGATGAACGTAATTACGAAAACAGTTTCATTGCCTGATGGAAGAACCATCAGCATTGAAACCGGGAAAGTGGCAAAACAGGCTGACGGCTCCTGCGTGCTCCGCATGGGCAACACGGTATTGCTCGCCACCGTTTGTGCCGCAAAAGATGCAGTTCCCGGAACAGATTTCATGCCTTTGCAGGTTGAGTACAGAGAACAATACGCCGCCGCAGGACGTTTCCCCGGCGGATTCACAAAGCGCGAAGGCAAGGCAAGCGACAACGAAATCCTTACATGCCGACTGGTAGACCGCGCATTGCGCCCCCTTTTCCCGGCTGACTACCACGCCGAGGTTTATGTCAACGTTATTCTTTTCTCTGCTGACGGTGTCGACCAGCCCGATGCCCTCGCAGGATTCGCAGCATCATGCGCTCTGGCATGTTCCGACATACCGTTTGAATGCCCGATATCAGAGGTACGCGTAGCCCGCATCAACGGCGAGTACGTTGTAGACCCGACATTCGAACAGATGAAGAACGCCGACATGGACATCATGGTTGGTGCTTCGAAAGACAACATCATGATGGTGGAAGGCGAGATGAACGAAGTATCCGAGCAAGACCTGCTCCAGGCCCTCAAGGTGGCCCAGGATGCCATCCGCCCGATGTGCCTGCTCCAGGAGGAGCTTGCAAAGGAACTCGGCACCGACGTGAAGCGCGAATACTGCCACGAGGTGAACGACGAGGAACTGCGCGAGCAACTGCGTAAGGAGACTTACGACAAGTGCTACGCCATAGCACAGGCAGGCGACCACGACAAGAAGGCACGCGAAGAGGCTTTCGACAAGATAAAGACTGAATTTGCAGAGGCTTACGCCGCAGCGCACGCCGAACTCAGCGAGGACGAGCTGGAGGAGAAGGGCGCGCTGATAGACCGCTACTACCACGACGTGGAGCGCGACGCCATGCGCCGCTGCATCCTGGACGAGGGCAAGCGCCTCGACGGCCGCAAGACCGACGAGATACGCCCGATATGGTGCGAGGTAAGCCCGCTGCCAATGCCCCACGGAAGCTCGATCTTCACACGTGGCGAGACACAGAGCCTTACCACATGTACGCTCGGAACGAAGCTCGACGAGAAGCTCGTCGACGACGTGCTCGACCGCTCATACCAGCGCTTCCTGCTCCACTACAACTTCCCGCCGTTCAGCACGGGCGAGGCTAAGGCGCAGCGTGGCGTAGGCCGCCGCGAGATAGGCCACGGCCACCTGGCATGGCGCGCGCTGAAGGGACAGATACCCGAGGAGTTCCCCTACACGGTACGCCTTGTATCGCAGATACTCGAGAGCAACGGTTCATCGTCAATGGCTACGGTATGTGCCGGAACACTGGCCCTGCTCGACGCCGGCGTGCCCATGAAGAAGCCCGTAAGCGGCATCGCAATGGGCCTGATCAAGAACCCGGGCGAAGAGAAATACGCAGTGCTTAGCGACATTCTCGGCGACGAGGACCACCTGGGCGACATGGACTTCAAGACCACCGGAACAAAAGACGGACTCACGGCAACGCAGATGGACATCAAGTGCGACGGCCTCAGCTTCGATATTCTCGAGAAGGCGCTCATGCAGGCAAAGGCCGGCCGCGACTACATACTGGGCAAGCTGAACGAAACTATTTCTGAGCCGCGTGCCGAACTGAAACCGCAGGTTCCGCGCATCGAGGCATTCGAGATACCGAAGGAATTCATCGGCGCCGTAATAGGCCCGGGCGGAAAGATCATCCAGCAGATGCAGGAAGAGTCTGGAGCCACAATCACCATCGACGAAGTCGACGGCGTAGGCAAGGTACAAGTAAGCGCGCCCAACAAGGACAGCATACAGAAGGCCATTGCTAAAATTAAGGCAATCGTTGCAATACCCGAAGTTGGCGAGGTTTACGAGGGTACAATCCGCTCGATAATGCCTTACGGCTGCTTCGTCGAGATACTGCCGGGCAAGGACGGACTGCTCCACATCTCGGAGATAGACTGGAAGCGCCTCGAAACCGTAGAGGAAGCCGGTCTGCACGAGGGCGACAAGATAAACGTGAAGCTGATGGAAATAGACCCGAAGACGGGCAAGTACAAACTGTCGCACAGGGTTCTTATCCCGAAACCGGACGACTACGTTGAGCGCGAGCGCCGCCCGAGAGGCGAACGCCGCCAGCGCCCCGAGCGCCCGAACCGTGAGCAGCGCCGCTTCGAGCACCGCCCGAGCCGCGAGGAATATCACGACCCGCTGGCACCGAAGGAGCCAAAAGACTTCAACGACAGTCTTGACCACGACAATTTCTAAATGACATAATCTTGAAAACGAACGATGGCGACAAAGTAATTTTGCCGCCATCGTTTTTTTACTGCAAAAACTTCCTTACTACAAACCTTAAGGCCGACACCTATAACCGGGCAAGCAAGAACGGCTGGAATTGCAGGAAAATTCCGGCAGCAGCATCGCGGCACAGCTACTGCGCGCACACTTGCACTACAACCAAACAAAGCGGCAATCCCTGAAAAGACGAACGATGGCGGCAATTGTATTTGCCGCCATCGTCTGTTATTATTTATTGAGGGTGTGTCGTAATGCACGATGTACCTTCTTTTTTTCGTTAGCCATAAAAATCGGTTCATGTTCTTTAAGCTGCGATATTTTTGGGAATTCTCTGATTTATGTGTCCCCAACATCTGAATATGGCGATGGCAAGCCCATAAAGCAGTTCAGTCAGCCA
>HF986723.1:33344-33617 GCA_000433175.1 Prevotella sp. CAG:1058 | reverse complement strand
AGTTTTGGTTGTTCTATGGTTATAAATACAATCATGGAAGCAATCATTACCTAAGCTCTCCATGCTTTCGGGTAATGTTATTGACTTAAGTTTTTCACATGAATAAAAACAACGGTTGCCGAGGGTTGTCAGCGCATTTGACAAGATTGCCCATTCGAGCCCTTCGCATTGGTTGAAACACTCTTCCTCCACGCTTGTAACGCTGTTGGGCAGGATGATGTTCTTTAGGTTTGAACATTCATTGAAGCATGCTCTTCAGAGTTTTGTCAGGCT
>HF986723.1:29001-33336 GCA_000433175.1 Prevotella sp. CAG:1058 | reverse complement strand
TGCTCTTCCGAGTTTTGTCAGGCTGTTGGGCAATGAGACTTCGGCAAGGCTTTTGCATCCACTGAAACATTCGTCTTCAAGGGCGGTTACCCCGTATGGCACGTCTATCGTCTCTATCGCATCGCACCCCATGAAGCATGCCTCGGGTATCGACGTAATGCCGACGGGGAGCTTTACCGACCTCATGTTGCTGCATACGTAAAAGGCGTAACTGCCTATCGAGGTAACGCCGTCGGGAATTTCAATCGAGGTGAGGCTGTGGCAGCCCGACATGCAGAACTCTCCTATTGCGGTGAGGTTTTCAGGTAGCGTCAGTGTCTCGAGTAGGCCGCAGTTTTGGAAACTGTATTCGCCTAACGTCGTTATGTCTTCAGGCAGTTTAATTGATTCTAAAGAGCCGCACCCCGAAAAACATGAGTTCCCCATTACTTTTATGCTGTTGGGCAGGGTGATGTTTTTTATGCGGCCTTGATCTTTAAACGCCGAGTGCGACAGGCTTGTCACGGTGAACACCGCCCCCTCGTAGTTCACCGTCTCGGGTATTATGATGTCGCCTTTGAGCTGTTCAGTCTGTGCCATTACGGTGGCTTCGCCTCCGGCGAGGTAATACCTTATTCCGTCGATAGTGGCCGTTTCCTGCGCAAGTGCGCATAGCGGCGTCATGCAGGCCGCGATGATTGTTGTCAATGCTTTGTTCATGGTTGTATGGTTTAGGTTTGTTTTATAAAAAAACAGGGATGCGGACCAACCGCACCCCTGTTGGGTAATGTTAATTGTCGAAGCTGAGTTTGTAGGAGGGGTGTCGCCGCCCGTATTCCCAAACCGGCTCCGGTTGTATTCTTTTTTTAAATGTCTAACGACCGGTTAGTTGATAGCGTCGTTCAGCTCGGTGCCCGGCTTGAACTTGATTACCTTCTTGGCAGCTATCTGTATCTTCTCCTTTGTGGCAGGGTTGATGCCTTCGCGTGCAGGGCGTTCGTTAACGCTGAATGTTCCGAAGCCTACCAACGATATCTTGTCACCGGCTACGAGCGCGTCCTTGATTGCTGCAACGGTAGCATCGAGAGCCTTTTTCGCATCGGCCTTTGAAAGTTCTGAGCCGGTAGCTATTTTTTCGATAAGTTCTGTCTTGTTCATAATCAATCAGTTTAAAATATTAATGTTTACTGTGGTTTTTGCCAATTTCCATCGCAAATATAGCCTATTCATTTCATTCGTCAAACAAAAAATAAAAAAAAGTGGGGAATTTAATGAAAAAAAGTTGGTAAACAAGCGCTTTTATGCACAATGACAGATATTTTTCGTACTTTTGCCGTGGTTTACCATAAATGATTAAATTGACTTAGTATGTTCAGAATTCCTACGATAACAAAGAATCTGCTGATTATCAACGTCTTGATGTTCTTCGCCACCTGGGTGTTCGCACGCCAGGGCGTCGACCTCAACAATCTGTTCGGCCTGCACTTCTTCCTTGCGTCAGACTTCAGCCTTTACCAGCTGTTCACCTACATGTTCATGCACGCCAACTTCACGCACATATTGTTCAACATGTTCTCGCTGTGGATGTTCGGCTGCGTTGTCGAGAACGTGTGGGGCCCCAAGAAGTTCCTCTTCTATTATCTTGCCTGCGGCGTGGGCGCCGGCCTCATACAGCTGCTGGCGCAGTTCGGCGAGTTTTACGTCATGGCTACCGACCAGATACCGGGCTTCGGCTTCGGCGACGTGATGACCGTTGCGCGCAACAGCCAGGCCGTGCTCAACCTTTGGACCACCGTAGGCGCGTCAGGCGCCATCTACGGCATACTGCTCGCGTTCGGAATGCTGTTCCCCGAGCAGCGCATGTTCATATTCCCCCTGCCCGTGCCCATCAAGGCAAAGTGGTTCGTGTGCATTTTCGTAGGCATCGAGCTGTTGTCAGCCCTCGGTACGAGCGGCAGCAGCGTGGCCCACTTCGCCCACTTGGGCGGTGCGCTCTTCGGCTATATTATGATAAGGTATTGGCGCAACAATCCCGGAGGAGGCAGCTACGGCCGTTCGCGCGGGCAGCAGTTCTTTGACCGCATGAAGGACAACTGGGAGCGCCGCAGCCACCGCAAGGCTGACGAGACGAGGCGCGGCGACAATCAGCGGCGCGAGTCTGACTGGGACTACAATGCGCGCCGCAAGGCCCGCCAGGACGAGATCGACCGCATACTCGACAAGGTGCGCCGCAGCGGCTACGACAGCCTTACCGACGAGGAGAAGGCCAAGCTCTTCGACGGCGGCAAGTGACTCTGCACTCATAGCGCCGGCGAGGCGCTGCCGGGGCGGTGCGTCCATACTTAGAGTACGCCCCTTACTGTCACCCAATTCCACGTCCAATGCTTAAGAAAATAAGGAACATAACGCTGCAGATGACGGCCGGAGCCAACGTGGCCTCGATTGTGCTGATGCTGTTGGTGGGTTATTCCGACCGCCTCGACCCTGTGGAGCATCCCATACTTGCCAACGCCGGGCTGGCCTTTCCCGTGTTCCTCTTCATCAACTTCTGCTTCCTCGTGTTCTTCCTCATATTCAGGAAGAAGTACGCCCTGGTGCCCATAGCCGGCTTCATCCTCGGCTACCAGCCAATAAGGACATACTGCCCCTTCAACATAAGGCGCGACGTACCGGCCGGCGCCATAAAGGTGCTGTCGTACAACGTTCACGGCTTCGTGCCCGGCAAGCCTGTCGACGACGGCTCAGACCCGATACTCGATTACATCATCGGCAGCGACGCCGACATAGTCTGCCTGCAGGAGGCACGGCTCGACGGCCGCATACTCAACTGCGTTAAAGGCGTCTACGAATATGCCGACTCCGTAATCCACCCCGCACATTCAGACTGCCTGGTGCTGCTGAGCAAATACCCCATACTGTCGAAGGAACACATCGAGTACAAGTCGAAGGGCAACCTGAGCGCCGCCTTCAAGGTCGACATCGGCGGCGACACGGTGACCGTGGTAAACAACCACTTCGAGACCACAGGCCTCTCGAAGTCAGACCGCACCGGCTTCAAGGACATGGTGAAGGGCAAGTCGGGCAAGGACACCATCAAGGCCGAGTCGAAACGCCTTGCGCGCAAGCTCGGCGAAGCCGTACGCATACGCGCCCCGCAGGTGGATGCCGTGGCCGCCTACGTCAAGGAGTGCCGTGGTCCGGTGATACTCTGCGGCGACTTCAACGACAGTCCCATATCATACGCCCGCCGTACGCTCGGCAACGTACTGACCGACTGCTACATAGCGTCGGGCAACGGACCCGGCATATCATACCATCACAACGCCTTTTTCGTGAGGATAGACAATATCATGTGCTCCGCCGACTGGCGCCCTTACCGGTGCAAAGTTGACAGAAGCAACGGATATTCAGACCATTACCCTATTTATTGTTGGCTCAAAAGGGTAGAAAAAGGCGAAATAGGCAGATAAATTGACAATAATAACGCTTTAAATTTCCCAAAGTTTGAAAAATTATTTATCTTTGCACGCTATAATGCCAATGATGAAAAAACATCAAATTAATTATAACAAAAAATGCAAAACAAAGGAATCGTAATTGTCTTATCCGTTCTTCTGACACTTGCAAGCATTTTTTATCTCTCGTTCTCAGTGGCCACCAGCTATTATGACGGCCAGGCGGCGAAGATAAAAGATCCGATAGCTCAGCAGGACTATAAGGACTCTGTGAAGTACCTCGGCATTTACTCATACAAGAAGTGCCTCGAGACGCAGATTGGCCTTGGTCTTGACTTGAAGGGCGGTATGAACGTCGTGCTCGAAATCTCCGTGCCCGACGTAGTCGACATGCTTGCCGACCACAAGACAGACGCCGCTTACGTCAAGTCGATGGAGCAGGCAAAGAAGGAGGAAGAGACGAGCCAGAGTGACTTCATCTCGCTCTTCATCAAGTATTACCGTCAGAACGCGCCCGGTCACAGGCTCGCTGAAGTGTTCGCCACACAGCAGCTTAAGGGCAAGGTCAGCACGCAAAGCACTGACGCCGAGGTAGAGAAGGCACTGCGCGCCGAAGTGCAGGCAGCCATCGACAACTCTTACATCGTAGTGCGCAACCGTATTGACAAGTTCGGCGTCGTACAGCCAAACATCCAGAAACTCGAAGGACAGGAAGGCCGAATAATGGTCGAAATGCCTGGTATCCGCGAGCCGGAGCGCATTCGTAAGCTGCTCCAGGGTAGCGCAAACCTCGAATTCTGGGAGACATACAACAGCGAGGAGGTAACTCCTTACCTTGTACAGCTCGACCAGGCCGCTGCAAATGTTGGCGGCGCCGGCGAGAAGGCCGACACTACGGCAG
>HF986723.1:11824-28974 GCA_000433175.1 Prevotella sp. CAG:1058 | reverse complement strand
GGCAGCTGCCGATACAGCCGCTGCAAAGCAGACTGCCACGGCTGATGCCGCCAAGGCAAAGCTGCAGCTTAAGAAAGACGTGGCCGGCGAGACCGCCAAGGCTGACGCACAGACTGAGCAGGCAAAGAAACTGCACCCGCTGCTCTCAATGCTGCAGACCACTCCGCAGGGCGCACTCAGCATCGTTGGTTACGCCCATGTACGCGACACTGCGGCCATAGACAAGATAATCTACTCTGAAGAGGCCAAGCGCATACTGCCGTCAGACGTCAAGCTGATGTGGAGCGCCAAGCCTACAGACGGACTTTCTGCCAAGAACATCTACGAGCTGCACGCACTCAAGGTCACTCAGAGCAATGGCCGCGCACCGCTCGAGGGCGATGTTGTGACCGACGCACGCGACGAGTTTAACAGCGTTACAGGCCGTCCTACCGTCAACATGACAATGAACTCGGACGGCGCACGCCGCTGGGCATCGCTCACCAAGGCCAACGTAGGCCGCGCCATAGCAATCGTTCTTGACGGAGTTGTTTACAGCGCACCGCGCGTAAACGGCGAAATAACCGGAGGAAGCTCTGAAATCAGCGGCAACTTCACCATCGAAGACACCAAGGACCTTGCCAACACGCTCAAGTCAGGCCGCATGCCGGCTCCCGCACGCATCGTGCAGGAAGACATCGTAGGCCCGTCCCTCGGTGCGCAGTCCATCGAGCAAGGCTTGATTTCGTTCGGCATAGCCTTCATCATCCTTATGGCCTACATGGTCGTACTGTACAACTTCATCCCCGGCATGCTGGCCAACATGGCCTTGCTGTTCAACCTGTTCTTCACGTTGGGCATCATGAGCTCGTTCCAGACGGCCCTGACCATGCCCGGCATCGCAGGTCTGCTGCTGTCGCTCGGTATGGCGGTCGACGCCAACGTGCTCATCTACGAGCGCGCCAAGGAAGAGCTTGCCAGGGGTCTGGCCGTCAAGTCGGCCATCGACGCCGGTTACAAGAACGCCTTCTCGGCAATCTTCGACTCCAACCTGACGTCAATCATCACGGGCGTAATCCTCGCCGTGTTCGGCACGGGACCGATCAGAGGCTTCGCCGTTACGCTCATCATCGGTATCTGCTGTTCGTTCTTCACCGCGATATACATGACGCGTCTCGTATACGACCGTCAGATGAAGCGCGACAAGTGGCAGAAACTCACCTTCTCGACGGCCGTATCGCGTAAGATGCCGCAGAACACCAACTTCAACTTCATGGGCAAGTCAAAGCGCTCGCTTACCATCTGGGGCGTGCTTACGTTAGTGTTCATCCTCAGCTTCATGTTCAGGGGCTTCAGCAAGAGCATCGACTTCACCGGCGGCCGCAACTACGTGCTGCGTTTCGAGAAACCGGTGCAGCCCGAGCAGGTGCGCGACGCCCTCGACGGCGCGTTCGGCGAGTCCACTTTCAACGCCATAGCCCTCGGCGTTGACGGCCGCAACATCCGCGTGACCACCAACTACAAGATAGAGTCCAACGACCAGAACGTGGACGACGAGGTGGAGAGGATACTCTTCAACTCGCTCACGAAGGCCGGCCTTGTCACCCAGACTGACATATCGAAGTTCCGCAACCCCGACATCCGCGAGGGCGGTTCGATCATCAGCAGTGCAAAGGTGGGTCCGTCGGTGGCCAAGGACATCACCCAGGGAGCCGTCATCAGCGTGATAATCGCCATCATTGCGATATTCCTCTACATCCTGTTGCGCTTCCGCAACGTGGCGTTCTCGCTCGGCTCAACCATCGCGCTGACGTTCGACACGCTGTTCGTGCTCGGCGTCTACTCGCTGCTGTGGGGGCTTGTGCCCATGTCGCTCGAGGTCGACCAGACGTTCATCGGAGCAATCCTTACCGTCATTGGTTACTCGATAAACGACAAGGTGGTTGTGTTCGACCGTATACGTGAGAACATGGGCCTTTACGCCAAGCGCGACCGCTGGACGCTCTTCAACGACTCGTTGAACCAGACGCTCGCCCGTACCATCAACACCGGTTCGGCAACGTTGCTCGTGCTGCTCATCTGCTTCTTCTTCGCAGGCGAGAGCATCCGCAGCTTCTCGCTGACGATGATTCTCGGTATCGTCTTTGGTACATTCTCATCTATCTTCATCGCAGCTCCTGTCGCTTATCTGACACTTGGCAGCAAGGAGAAGAGCAAGGGACATATTGAGAAGGCTCAATAAGCCGTTGGAATAAACAAAGGAGCCTCCAGGCTCTACAATAATAAACAAGGCGGACGCGCATCGGGCGCGTCCGCCTTGTTTGTTTGCATCCGGCGCAGTTGCGGAAGGTAGTCTTTTGCCGGTTAAAAGATAACCTTTTACAGGCCAGGAGGTAAGCTTCCGGGCGCACAAAGGTATGCTTTTGCGGCGTAGTTGGTGCCGGCTGTTATTGGTGCCTGGCATGATAAAAGAGCCATTCCGGTGGCATTCATCTGACTCCGGAATGGCTCTTTTTGCCTTGTTGGTTACAATCTGTAACCTGTTTGCATTAAATTTCCGTTTTTATGCAGTGCTAATCCTCGTCTTTTACGTATGTTTCTATCACGTTGCCGTCGTATTCAGCCCGTTTTGACAGCCTTACGTTTTGCGGAAGTTGCGGTGCGCGCGTGCCTCCGGTAACGCTCTTGGGCGATGTCTCGACACGTATCTCGTCCCACCAGTTGTCGTCGTCCATGAAGCGTCCCAGCGTTTCGGCTCCGCCTTCCACGATGAGCGACTGTACGCCTTTGCCGTGAAGGAAACTGAATAGCTGGGGAATGACCGGCCGGCTGAAATCTGCATCGGGGCTGAACGGGCGGTTGCGGTCAAGCGTAACGGGCATTGGGTCTGGGCCGCTCCACAGCCTTACGTTAAGCCGCGGACGGTCGCGCTCTGCCGTTACGCGGCCAACGAGTATGGCGTCGTTCTCGGCGCGCAGCTTGTGGCAGAGCATTTGGGTGAACGGCGTCGACAGCATCGTGGGCTTGAAGCCGTCGTCGATGTATCCGTTGGCTGTCATGCACCATTTCAGTATCACGTAAGGGCGCTTGTGCGTGTTGAAGGTGAAGAACCTCTTGTTCAGCGCCTTGCATTCCTTCTCAAGGACTCCCACGGTCACGTCGATGCCCGCGTCGCGCAGCTTCTGTATGCCCCGTCCCTGCACTTTGGCGAAGGGGTCGACGCATCCCACTACTACGCGCCTTACCCCTTTCCTTATTATAAGGTCGGCGCAGGGCGGCGTGCGGCCGTAGTGCGAGCATGGCTCGAGGCTTACGTATAGCGTGGCTTCGGGCAGCAGTGCCTCGTCGGCCTTGCTTACCGATGCAAAGGCGTTCACTTCGGCATGTCCTTCACCGCAGCGCACGTGGTAGCCTTCGCCTATTATCCTACCGTCTGCGCCAACTATCACAGCCCCTACCATGGGGTTGGGCTTGGCGTTAAGCAGACCGTTGCCTGCCAGCTGCAGGCAGCGGCGCATGTATGTCTCGTCAGTTGGGTTGTGTTCCATGCTGCAAAGGTAATAAAAAGGCTTGAAACGGCAAACGCATCTAAACACTCATGCCGGTGTGTCAGGATGGTTAAGACAGTAGGCTTACTGGTGATAATCTGTAAGTTGGCATGCCCTAAAACCTCTTTAACGAGCATGTAAGGCGTGGTTTATGATGCCTTTCATGATGCCTGCACTTATGTTTGGTTACGGTTTAAAACGAGTTTCGCCTTTTTTGGCGTATAAAATTGCGTTTATGCCTTTTTTCAGGCATTTGGTGTAAAATGCCAATTTTCAAGTTTAATTTTATGAAAACCTTTACGTTTAGCATTATGTCGTTAATTTTACTAAAATTATAGCGTTGTGAATACCTGTTTACCATAAAAAAAAGATAATATATCAACATTGTTTGTGACAAAAATAAATTGTTACATTGTAAAAAAATGTTGCGTTTGTTAAACTCTGTTTTTGCAGTTTTTTTTCACATAAAAAAAATTTTTGTTATAATCTTTTTATTTACCTTTATGCGCTGAAAAGAATGTTAGTATGTTTTATGAAAATAATCAAGGGCCGCATCAAGCGCGGTGAATGTCTCTTTACGGTGTAGTTGAAATAGATTATAATATAATAAATTAAGGTGTAACAATGAAAAAAATTTTTACTCTTTGCCTGTCAATGATGATGGGCTGCATGGTTGCTAGCGCACAGGCGCCAGTGGATGAAGTATTCCAGTTTACCGATTCTAACGGAAACGTTATTGCAGATGGCTCTAATATTACGAGCAAGGAAGTAGCTTATAACCCAATGGGGTATTATGAAGTTAGCTCTGGTGTCTATCTGAAGAACACTTCAGACAAGGTTGCGGGAATGGAACTTCAAGTTAATGTGAAATCTGTAACAAACGGAGATTTGACGATTTGTTTCCCGATGCAGTGTGTTGGTATTGGACTTGGCCAGCACACGACAGGGTTTGACGCAATTTATCCCGGAAATCCACGTGACATAATGCTTCATCTCGGTGTTGCTGATGATAATGCCAAGGCATCGGCAGAAGTTGAGGTTCAGATTGTAAGGTATGATTTGGACTTAAGTAGTGGCATGCCAATAAAGGGCGAGAACTCATATCCCGGTTCAAAGATTACTGTCAACTTGGTTTATGACGGAACTGCAGGCATCAACGACGTGACTGTAGCAGGCGCCAGCAAGGAAGTGGCACGCTACACACTCGACGGCCGCAAGTTGTCAGCTCCGCAGAAAGGCATCAACATCGTGAAGTATGCCGACGGACGCACTGTAAAAGTTGTTGAAGACTAATCATTCTCTATTTCATGCGTTACCCATGGGCAGCCATGGGTAACACATGAAAACCAAGACCTCATTCCATTATTTACCTTAACCTTAGAATTGAAAAACTATTCCTTAATTTAAGTAAAAGTAGTTATGTTAAAAAAGAAAATCTATTTTTGCATGTTCCTGTTAGGACTGTTGCTCTGCAATATCGGCGTAAGGGCACAGTCTGATACGGAAGCGAAGGTTATTCCTGTCAACTTTCCGCAGGCGTCTGGATACTTCACCTCCCTGTCAGACAACGGCTTGTGGGCTACATCTGTTTCCGTAGACGAGTCTAACGCAACACTTGTAGGTTATCCTTATTTGATTAACGCCACCACGGGCGAGATGAAGCAACTGTGGACAGGCTCTAACGCCATCGGCTTCACGGCAAACGACGTTACCGACGATGGTAAAATGGTTGTCGGCAGCGCCGACGGCCATCCGGCATATTATGATGTCGACGCAGGCAAGTGGGTTAACCTGCCGGGCGACGGCGAGGCTCTCTGTGTAACTCCCGACGGAAGCCGCATAGCAGGTTTCGCATTCGGCGGCGACGACGGCCAGGGCATGTTGCAGAACATGGAGCTGCCCAGAGTCTGGGACCGTCAGGAAGATGGCACATACCGCCAGCTTGACGTTGATTCAGAGTTGGAAGGCTTCCCGCGCAAGGACAAGTTCGGATCACTTACCAACATGCGCCGCATAGAGAACATGAGCGCTGACGGCAAGATATTGGCAGGTGCCATGAACTTCGTTTACGTAGGCCAGAACTGTTATTATGTTTACAACAGCGAAACAAAGAAGACTGTTTATGTAGACAATCTGCTGGCAGACAATTACAAGGGCGGCTCGTTCATCGATGCATCAAACATGAGCAACAACGGCGCTTACATGACAGGTCTGTCGCAAATCATCGACAACAGCACGACCGAGGAGTATAATGCAGCATACCGCCTGAATATAACCGACGGATCGTTCGAGCTGTTCAACACATATTCAGACGAGAAAGACCGCGGTGGTTTCGCCGTGTCCAATAATGGAACCATCTTCGCATCTTCTCCTGCCGTAAACCCCGTACGTTACCTTTATGTACTTTACGGCAAGCTGTGGTACGGTCTTGATGAAATAATGAGCGGCCGCTACGGCATCAACATTTACGAGAAGATCAACCAGGAAATGACCGGTTACGCTGTTGATGTTTCTGACGACGAGCACGTGCTTATCGGTATGAGCCAGACCATGGGCTATGGCTATATTATCCGCCTGCCGGAGACTTTCACCGAAGCAACTTCTAAAATCGACCCGCTTGAGGCATTCTCTGTATATCCCGCAGCAGGTTCAGCATTCGCACGTTTCAAGGAAGCCACGATTACCTTCTCGAAGCCGACCTCAGTCGTTTCAGGAAGTATGGCCCAGTTGCTTGACGAAAACGGCCAGCTGGTACGTAATTTCAACATTTCGCCCAACTCTGACGGCATCAGCTTCGTAGTAGGAGGAATACCTACGACGTTGGAAGCAGGCAAGAAATATACCGTTTACTTCCCTGCCGGAACATTCCAGCTTACAGCCGACAACAGCTACAAGAGCAAGGAAATCCGTATCAACTATGTAGGACGCGAGAACACTCCTGCAAAGGTTACAAGCATGTCGCCCGCTAATGGTGCCAACGTGTCTGAAATAAGCACTTCACAGCCGGTACGCCTGACGTTCGACATGGATGTACAGGTTGCAAAGAACAAGGACGTTCCTGCCGTTGCCTACCTCTACGAGGGCGACAGCGAGACTCCTATATGCGACCTTGTAATTTCAACTTCAGGCAAACAGGTTGCATTGGCACCTGCCCTTCGCCGTTACCTTAAGCTCGGCGTGGACTACAAGGTTGTTATACCCGAGGACGCTATTACCGACATAATGGGCGACTGTGGAAACGATGAGATAACAATCAACTACCATGGCATGTACGAGGCGGAAGTCGTGCCCGGTGGCGAACTCTTCTTCGACGACTTCAACGACCCGTCGGTGTCAATAGCACGCTACCTCCTTTACGAAGGCGACCACAACACTCCGGCTTCAGTACCTGCATCATGGGAGTTCGACACGGACAACACTCCGTGGAACTTCACTATCCGCAGCACCGAAGAGACTTCGGACTATTGCGCGGCTTCACACTCAATGTACAGCCCGTCAGGCAAGTCTGACGACTGGATGTCTCTGCCCCAGCAGTACATCGAGAACGGCGACTTCTATCTGAGCTTCGACGCACAGTCGTTCCAGTTCTCTAAGAACGATTCTCTCAAGGTATACATCCTCGAGGAAGACGGCGGTTATGTAAACTTCACGCAGGACCTTTACAACAAGTTCAAGACCAACGGCAAGCTCGTATTCAAGGAGAAACTGACTCCTGGCAAGTCGCAGGACGAACTCGAGGGCGACTGGACAAACTTCGAGATACCTCTGTCAGACTATGCAGGCAAGTATATCTACATTGCCTTCGTTAACGACAATGATAACCAGAGTGCAGTGTTCCTTGATAACGTCAAGATATATTACCGTGGCGACTTCATCCTGAGCACCACCACAGCAGAATCTGTTGTCGACCAGCAGGCTATCGACGTTACCGCCCAGGTAAACGTATCAGGCGACAAGACATACAACGACCTTACCGCAACGGTTACTTCAGGCGACTTTACGTCAACCTATACTGCAACAGGCCTTAACCTGACCAAGGACAGCCCTGCATACACAATCAAGTTCCCGGAGCAGATGCCTCTCAAGGTCGGTGAGGAGAATTCTTACACGGTAACTGTTAATCTTGACGGCACACAGCTCTCACGCACGTCTTCAGTAAAAGACCTCGCGTTCCAGACAACCAAGCGTGTGCTTGTCGAGGAGGCTACTGGCCAGTGGTGTACCAACTGTCCGCGCGGCATTCTCGCACTTGAGAACCTTGAACAGTTGTTCGGCGACGATGTAGTGTCAATCGGCGTACACGGTACAGGTAACTCAGGCCAGGACATCTTTGCATACGATTCATACTGCAACTCTCTCGGTTTCACTGCATTCCCATCAGGTGTAGTAAACCGTATCGACACGCTTTACCAACCTACAGCCGTAATTTACGGTGAAACAGGCAGCTACTACTCGTTCAACAGTCCTTCGGGCAACATGACGTTCCTCGACATTGTTCAGCGCGAGTTCTCGATGAATCCTATCGCAGAGGCCGACATTAATGTTACCAAGGCTGACTATGATACGCAGAAGAAGACCGTAACCGTTGACGGTGGCGTCAACTATGCAGTCAACCTCAAGAATCTCAACCAGAACATCCTGTTCGTAATCGTTGAGAACGGTCTTGAAGGCGTTCAGCAAAACAACTGCTATACAAGCACCGACCCGCTCATGGGCCGTTTCGGCAAGGGAGGCGAGCTCGGACAGCCTAACCCGACTGTAACATTCAACCATGTTGCACGCCGCGTGCTTGACGAATATTATACAGGTATGGCAGGTCTGATTCCTGTTAATGTCACAGCCAACTCTCCTGTTGAATTCACGCTTGAGCGCACAGCTCCTGACAATGTTGTCAACTGGGCAAACGCAGAACTTGTAGTTGCAGTGCTCAACAACAACACCGGCCAGGTTGTGAATGTTGTCAAGGTTCCGTTCACCATTGACGGTACTTCAGGCATCGGTTCGGTTAATGCTTCAGGCGAAGATATCAGTATCAACTCTGAGAACGGCATGATTAATGTTAATGCCTCAGGTGATGTAAATGTAGCCGTATACGACGCAAGCGGAAGTCTTGTAGGCACTAAGGCCGGTTCAGGCCAGGTTAGCATCGCTACGGCTAATGGCGGACTTTATATTGTCAAGGCTACCGTTGACGGCGCAAGCGTTGTCAAGAAAGTGGTAGTAAGATAATACCTCTTGATAATGTGTGGGCGGGTGCCTTACGGGCGCAAGCCCACGCATGGTTGCTAATATTTTTATTAACTAATAATTTATTTACGTATGAAAAAGTTTTTACTATTATGTCTTACAGCCCTTATGTGCTGTGTGACTGGTGCTTGGGCCGTAACAGGCTCGGGTACGGAGACCGACCCGTATGTAGTGCAGGACGGTGACACTTACACCATTCCGGCACAGTCTACGGTCTACATCTCGTTCACTCCCACAGAGGACGGTACGCTCAACCTCGCGCAGAGCGCTTGGGGCATGTTCGGCTGGATGGTCAAGGGATCCGGCGATGCCGACTTCGGCCAGTGGACTGGCATGAAGGAGGACTGGGGTGACCCGAAGAGCACCGACTTCCCTGCAATGAAGGCCGGCGAGACTTACATCATCAAGAACAACGGTGTTGGTTGGTCTGACGAGACAATCACCGTTACGTTCTCGTCGAACGCCGACGATCCCAACGCGTTCACAGTGACCGCCGACCCGGCTGAAGGCTCTGTGCTCGGCCACGTGGCCGAGGGCGAAACGGCCCTGACGTTCACCACCAGCCAGCCGATAGCTTACATTGCCGTCCGTATCAACGGCAGCGAGCAGGGCTACATGACTGAAGTTCCCGCCACTCCCGTAGGCGAGGGCACGCCCGTGCTCGACGCAGAGGGCAACCCCGTGATATTCGTTGACCAGAACGACCCCAGCAACACTTACGAGCTGAAGGCTTACACAGAGTGGACCGTAGGCCCGAGCTTCATCAAGGAAGGCATGACTAACGATTGGGACTTCTACGAGGGCGAGGATTATACGTTCACCTTCACCTCTTACGAGGACAGGAACGGCTGGTACAACATCGCCCCGTTGTTCTCTACGACACTTACCTATACAGGCTCTGTTCCCCCCACGCAGTATTCCGACATCATTCTTGAGAACGTCACCCCGTCACCCGACGCAACCGACCCGGCTGACATGGCAAGCTCGGAGAACCCCGTTGCAAGGTTCACGTTCAGCGGCCTTGTAGACGTTAAGGAAGTTGCATTAGCCCTCGGCCAGGGCATGGGCAACGTGCCGTTGAGCTACGAGTCAGGCGAAGAGAACGGCAAGACCTATGTGGACGTAACCCTGGAAGGCAGCTCCAACCAGTCTTACATCACCGTTTACGTTGAAGTTGTAGACAAGGAAACCGGCTACGGCCTTAACGACGAGGACGGTCTTTACTCACAGTACTTCAGCGCATCCAACAGCGCTTACACCATCGACATGCCGTGGGCTGACGGCCGCACCATCGACTATCTGCTGACCTATACCAACCTTGACCCGAAGGACAACGGCTATGTTACCACTCTCGACAAGATTACATTCGACTGCGAAGGCGCTGCCGACGCCGACAAGTATTACAGCATAAGCCCGTATGCAAACGCCGGCGTTTACAACGAGGCTGGCGAGAAGCTCTACGACGTGCTGCTGCAGAAGGAAGGCGACGCCGCAAGCACTAAGGTAACTGCTACCGTTTGCGAGCTTGGCACCGTTGACCACGAGACTTACGAGGGCACCCCGGTAGCCATCACCACCCCGGGCGTTTACGTAGTCAAGGTTGACTCCATGGCCATCGGCGACGGCAACTTCGACCCGAACAACCCGTGGCAGACCGACATGGGCGGCTACACCAAGGGACGTTGCAACCCGACTTGGACTTGGACGTTCAACGTAGTTGAAGAGATTGTCACTGTAACCAACGTTGACCCGGCTACTTACAACGTAAGCGGCGAATACTGCGACGAGATACCCGCAGAGGTTAATGTAACCATGAGCTCTGCCGACTTCACCGTATCGTCAGTCACTGCACGTTACGGCATGAACATCATCGAGCCTCTCGAATACACCGTCGAGGACAACGTGCTCAATATCCAGCTCACCGAAACTGCTATGGCCCAGGGCCAGGTTGCCGTTAACATAGCAGCAACGTCTGACAAGGGCGGTGCACCTATCGTTTACGGCAGCGACGACGACGAGGTTCAGCTCATAACCCTTGTTTACCAGACGAGCCGCGCCAAACTCGTGCCCGAGTCTACGACTCCTGCCGACGGAGAAACTGTTGACGAGCTTTCAACCATCGTCCTCGACTTCGCAGAGAACGTAGCCGGACTCAACTTCGACGCCGAAGTAACCCTGACCAACGAGAACGGCGATTCGTTCCCCTGCTCGTTCGATTATGACTTCGAGGCTATGGACAAGATTAACATCTACCTCGACGATCCTGTCACAGCCGAAGGCACATACACGCTGACCGTTCCCGAGGGCTTCGTTTACAACGACACTTACGACTACGGCTTCAGCGACCAGTACGGCAATCCTCAGGGCGACATCTACAACCCCGAGCTGACATACGTATTCTACATCAACGGCACGGTAGGCATCACCGCCATCAAGGCCGACGCTGACGGCAACGTCAAGGTTTACACCGTCGACGGCGTTTACGTAGGCGAAGGCAAGGCTGCCGACATGCTCAACAGCCTGCAGAAGGGTGTCTACATCGTCAACGGCACCAAGGTCGCAATCAGCAAGTAATCTTACAGTCGGCATCAGCGGGACGGCCGCCGAGGCCGCCCGCGGATGACGCCCTTACTTTTGCGGAGACCGTGAACATAGGCTTCACGGTCTCTTTTACTAAAATACTTAAAGCAAACCGATTAAAACCTTATCGTTAATATGAAAAGAATCTTTTTCGCGATATTCGCCGCCCTGTTGGGCTTCACGGGCGTGTCGGCCCAGGTGGAGTTCAAGGATATAGAGTTCACGGCCGACAGTCCGGCCTCCGTCGAGCTTGGCATGGGCATCAACTATTTTACCTTCACCGCTCCCGAGGACGGTGCTGTTGAGTTCCACGTAGGCTGGACGAGCACTATGGTTTACATCACCGACGAGGCCGGCACCGAGGACACGAAGGTGCTGCTGGCAAAAGACGCCGACGAGAATGGCTACATTTACCGCATGACGGTAGAGGCCGGCAGGAAGTATTACGTCAGCACCAGCATCGTGATCGACCCGTTGACGATGACCGTGGGCTACGCCAGCGAGGTCGACGCAATCAAGCTCAGCGCCAACTATGACGACGGCGACGTGTTCAACATGATTGGCAGCAACCTCGAGATAACCATCGACCGCCAGGTGTCCATCGACCGCACGCTCGTCGTGCTGCCCGACGGCAGCGAGGAGGACGTTCCCGCCGACTGCATCAACGCCATCTTCGTCACACAGTATTATTACACGATAATGTTGCGCGACCTTATGGACTACCTCATAGACGGCGGCAAGATAGCCGTAGGCGACAAGTTCACCATCCGTCTTGAGGGCATTGCCGACGCCAACAACCCCGACGTAGTGTACGGCGAGGACGGCACGTTCTCTATTACGCTCGAGCTTGGCGAAATGCCGGCTACGCTGCTCGGCATCGACCCGGCCGACGGCTCCACCATCTACACCTACTATCCCGAGGGCGGCGAGGACGGCTTCTTCGTGTTCACCTTCTCCGAGCCGCTCAACGAAGACAAGACAGGCGTCGACGTTCTCTTCTCGTGGGGCGACAAGGAGGCCGGCTCTTACGAGGAATACCACCCCGACTTCACCATCGAGGGCAGCACCGTCACCGTTGACATCCGCGGCATACGCATACCCGAAGAGGTGGAGGGCAGCCGCGGCATGAACGGCAACACGCTCGTTTCGCTGGCTATAACCGGCCTTACCACCGCCGACGGCGGAGGCGTGGAGACCAACTACCCCAGCTCGGGTTCGAGCGGCATCCTCGCGTTCTATTCGGTTGTAAAGCAGGAGATAACCTTCATCTACGACTTCGACCCGCAGAGCGGCAACACTTCGCTCGACGGCTATGACGAGATAATGATATGGCTCAGCGAGCCTATTCTGTACGACGGCGTTACCATTACGTGGTTCGACGCGCGCGGCGGGCAGCACTCGCGCACGTTCACGCCCGAGCAGGTGCCCTTCGAGTACGACGACTACGAGGAGGGCTACGTAGGCTACGTGCCCCTCAACACTATTTCGTACAACACCCGGCCCGTTACCGTCACCGTTGACAACGCTTACCTGATGAACGGCGACGCCGTGACCATCACCGGTACGTTCAACACCATTCCCACCGGCATCGACGGCGTGAAGGCCGAAGGCGGCGCGCCGTCCACCGTGAAGGTGTACAGCCTCGACGGACGCTTCGTCAGGGAGGCTGCCCCGGCTGAAGCCCTCAGCGGCCTGCAGAAGGGCGTTTACATCGTGAACGGCAGGAAGCTCATGGTCAAGTAACCATCCTACCACACTGCACACATGCAAGGCGGACGCCCCTCTGACGGGCGCCCGCCTTTTTTTCGCCGGCCCGCGCCCCGGCTTGCTCCTGCACGGAAGCCGGTTTGCCGTAGGCCTCCTTTTGCGCCGCAAAAGGAGGCCTACGGCCGTGTAAAAGGCCGCGTATTGCCGTGCGAAAGGCCGCATATTGTCTTTTCCTGAAAAATGGGTTGCAGCGCGGCATGGTTTGTTCGTGACGGTTGTGTTCCAGCCGTGCAGGAGGGTAAGAAACTGTTTTGATTTCTTTGTTGAATGGATTGGGGTGTGTTTCCGGCCGTTCCGGGTTGTCGTTTGAGTAAGTTTAGCTGGCTAAACGTCGGAAACAACAACCCGGAACGGCCGGAAACACACCCATGACATTAATAAAGAACCATGCAGTTTCAATAAAAAACCGAGTTCTGTAACTAATCAAAACAGTTTCCAAGATGAAAAAAACGGGAACAGGCGGCTTGGTTGCCGCTGCCTGTTCCCGTCGGGTTGCGTGCCGGCTTTTGCCGGCGTTGCGTCAGGGCTGCTTGCCGATGTATGCGAGTATGCCGCCGTCGACGTAGAGGATGTGCCCGTTTACGAAGTCGGAAGCGTCTGAAGCGAGGAACACCGCCGGGCCCATAAGGTCCTCGGGCGTGCCCCAGCGCGCTGCGGGGGTCTTCGACACGATGAAGCTGTCGAACGGATGGCGGCTGCCGTCAGCCTGGCGCTCGCGCAGGGGGGCAGTCTGCGGCGTGGCGATGTAGCCCGGGCCGATGCCGTTGCACTGTATGTTGTGTCCTCCGAACTCGGAGCATATGTTGCGCGTCAGCATCTTCAGTCCGCCCTTGGCTGCGGCGTATGCCGATACGGTTTCGCGTCCCAGTTCGCTCATCATCGAGCATACGTTGATAATCTTGCCGTGGCCCTTCTTTATCATGCCCGGTATTACGGCCTTCGATACGATGAACGGCGCGTTGAGGTCGATGTCGACAACCTGGCGGAACTCTTCAACCGACATTTCCGTCATCGGTATGCGCTTGATTATTCCGGCGTTGTTTACAAGTATGTCTATCGTGCCCAGCTCTTTCTCTATGTCGGCCACCATGGCCTTCACCTCCTCTTCCTTTGTCACGTCGCAGATGTAGCCCTTGGCGTCAATGCCCTTTGCCTTGTAGTCGGCCAGAGCCTGGTCCATGTGGTGCTGCGAGCGGCAGTTGAATGCTATCTTTGCGCCTGCCTTTGCGTAGGCCTCGGCAATGGCGAAACCTATGCCGTAGGCGGCTCCCGTGACGAGGGCCACCTTGCCTTCGAGCGAGAATTTCTGTGAGAATGTGTCCATTGCTTGTCGTTTTGGTTTATTTCAGGTCGGTTATCTTTGAGAAGTCCTGGTCGCCGTAGTCGAGGTTTTCGCCTCCCATGCCCCAGATGAAGGTGTAGTTGTGCGTTGCGGCTGCGCTGTGTATGCTCCATTCGGGAGACAGTACGGCCTGGTCGCCCTTCATCCAGATGTGGCGTGTCTCGTCTATTTCGCCCATGAAGTGGCATACTGCCTGCTCCTCGGGCACCTCGAAGTAGAAGTAAGCCTCCATGCGGCGGCTGTGTACGTGTGCCGGCATGGTGTTCCATACGCTGCCGGGGGCAAGCTCCGTCATGCCCATCTGTATCTGGCATGTAGGCAGCACCTGTGATACTATCATCTTGTTGATGTCGCGCTCGTTGCTAGTCTCGAGCGAACCCATGTGTGCAACCACCGCGTCTGCCTTGGTTATTTTCTTGCAGGGATATGCCGTGTGGGCAGTGGTGCTGTTGAAGTAGAACTTGGCAGGCTTCTGCGCGTCCTTGCTGCTGAAGTATACGTCGCGGTCGCCGCGGCCTATGTAGAGGGCCTCCTTGTAGCCCAGGGTATATGTCTCGTCGCCTACTTTGACAACGCCTTCGCCCTGGCCTACGTTGAATATGCCGACCTCGCGGCGTGTAGTGAAGTATTCGGCCTTGAGCGGGTCGATGGCTTCGAGCTTGAGTTCTTCGTTGACGGGCATTGCGCCGCCTACAACCATGCGGTCGTACATTGAGTAAACCATATTAACCTCGTCAGCTGCGAATACCTTCTCGATGAGGAAGTCGCGGCGAATGCGTTTCGTGTCGTAGCTTTTCGCATCTTCGGGATGCGCTGCATAGCGGATTTCGTAATTTGTTTTCATAATGTATTTTTTAATTTGAATGTTTTTGAAACAACGTAAATTAGGTTTTGCAAAGTTACTAAAAAAAATCGCACCTCTAAGTGTAAAGGTGCGATTATTGTATGAATAATGTTTAAAAATGTTGTCCAAAGCGGATTCGAACCACTACAAACAGAACCAAAACCTGTTGTGCTACCATTACACCATTGGACAATCACGGGTGCAAAGGTAGTGGTTTTTTACGCCACTACCAAAATTTTGAACGACTTTTTAGTCTTTTACCGTTACCAAGTAGTAATTTTTCTTGCCTCGCTGCACCAGCAGGTACTTGCCGTCAATCAAATCGTCGGCGGTTATGGCGCGGTCGAAGGCCGTCAGCTTGTCTTTGTTGAGCGACACGCCTCCGCCCTGTACGAGCTTGCGCATCTCGCCCTTGCTGGCGAATACGGCTGCCTCAGTGGTAAACAGCTCTATTGCCTGAAGGCCGAGCTTGTCCCTTGAAATCTCGAACTGGGGCACGCCCTCGAATATGTCGAGCAGTGTCTGCTCGTCGAGCTTCATGAGGCTTTCCTTGGTAGACTTGCCGAACAGTATGTTGGATGCCTCCACGGCTGCGTCGTAGTCCTCGCGCGAGTGTACCATGACGGTTACCTCTTCGGCCAGGCGGCGCTGCAGGGTGCGGCGTCCCGGGTCCTGGCGGTGCTCCTCTACGAGGGCGTCTATTGTCTCCTTGTCAAGGCTGGTGAATATCTTTATGTAGCGCTCGGCGTCGTCGTCGCTTACGTTCAGCCAAAACTGGTAGAACTTGTAGGGCGACGTGCGCTTGGGGTCGAGCCATACGTTGCCGCTCTCCGTCTTGCCGAACTTCTTGCCGTCGGCTTTGGTTATCAGCGGGCATGTCAGGGCGTATGCCTCTGCCTCGGGGCCCAGCGTGCGGCGTATCAGCTCGGTGCCGGTGGTCATGTTGCCCCACTGGTCGTTGCCGCCCAGCTGCAGCTTGCAGCCTTTGTGCTGGTACAGGTAGAGGAAGTCGTAGCCCTGGAGTAGCTGGTATGTGAACTCGGTGAACGAGAGGCCGTCGCGTGCTTCGCCGTTGAGGCGTTGCTGCACGCTCTCCTTGGCCATCATGTAGTTTACGGTGATGTGCTTGCCCACCTCGCGTGCGAACCTGAGGAAGGTGAAGTCCTTCATCCAGTCGTAGTTGTTTACGAGTTCGGCGGCGTTGGGCGCGTCGTTGCCGAAGTCGAGGAACTTGGCCACCTGCGCCTTTATGCACTCCTGGTTGTGGTACAGGGTCTCGTCGTCGAGCAGGTTGCGCTCCTGGCTCTTGCCCGACGGGTCGCCTATCATGCCGGTGGCTCCGCCGACGAGTATTATCGGCTTGTGTCCGCAGCGTTGCAGGTGGCGCAGCATCATGACGCCACAGAGGTGTCCTATGTGCAGCGAGTCGGCCGTGGGGTCGGTGCCAAGATAGGCTGTTACCTGTTCTTTCATCAACAGCTCTTCCGTGCCGGGCATTATCTGGCTCAGCATGCCGCGCCACTTGAGTTCTTCAACAAAATTCTTGTTCATCGTATGGTATTCTATGTTAATGTTTCCCGGGTATGGCCGTACGGCGTCGCCTTGCGGCCGCCGGGGCGTCATCCGTGCGGGTTGTAGTGACTGTATGTTCAGGGTACGGGGTCGTAGCCGCTTCCTCCCCAGGGGTTGCAGCGCAGTATGCGCCATACGGCTAGTGCGAGTCCCTTTACGGGGCCGTGTTTCTTAAGCGCCTGCCTGGCGTATTCCGAGCATGTTGGGGTGAATCTGCACGAGGGTGGTGTGAACGGCGATATGAATTTCTGGTAGAAGAGTATCGGCAGGG
>HF986723.1:0-11743 GCA_000433175.1 Prevotella sp. CAG:1058 | reverse complement strand
TTTGCTTTCAAGCTTTTCGGCAAGCCTCTGCATGAGGTTGGTTACTTTCTGTTCCACTTTCGGCGTGTCCCACAGGCTGTCGTCTAGCCAGATGAAGGCCATTGCCAGCCGTGTGCCGTCGAGCTGTTCCAGCTTGTCGTACAGTATGTGCTTGTTCTTGCGATAGGCTTCGCGCACCTGGCGTTTCACCCTGTTGCGCTTCACGGCGCGCTTGAAGCAGCGCTTGGGCACGCTGACGAGCATCTGTGCCGCGGGTCCGTCTTCGCCGGCAGGCGACTTCATGTAGACAAGGCGCAGTGGGAATGCTGCCATCGAGCGGCTGCCTTCCTTGTGGAAGAGCTTTTCTATGAGGGCCTTGCGGCACAGCCGCTCTTCCTTGCAGAATGTCTTTGCGCCTGGTTGCGGCATAAGCGTACGGGTTTACTTGTTGTTCTCCAGAAAGTCTTTCAGCGCGCTTGTCATCGAGGGGTGTTTCTGTGTGGGGGCTTCAAGCGCTACTTTCAGGCCGGCGTCGTGTGCTGCCTTGGCGGTGGCGGGGCCGAAAGTGCCTACCACCACTTTGTCGTTCATCGAGTCGCCGAAGGTCGTGTTGAATGCGTTGATGCCCGACGGGCTGAAGAATATGCACATGTCGTAGTCGAAGGTCTTTACCTCTTCTTCGGTGAAGTCGTTGCTCACGGTGCGGTACATTACGCATTCGGTGTGGTTCAGCTTCTTGGCGTCAAGCAGCTTCGCCACGGTGTCGTCGTGTACGTCGCTCAGCGGTATGAGGTATTTCTCGGCCTTGTGTTTCACCATTGTGGGCAGCAGGTCGTCTATCTTGCCCGTCTTGCCGAAGAACACCTTGCGCTTGCGGTACTGCACGTATTTCTGTATGTACAGGGCTATCGTCTCGGTCACGCAGAAGTATTTCATCGTTTCCGGTATCTCGAGGCGCATGTCGTTCGCCAACTTGAAGTAATTGTCTATTGCGTGCCTTGAGGTGAATACCACGGCTGTGTAGTTGAGAATGCTGATTTTCTGCTGGCGGAAATCTTTGTATGACAGTCCTTCTACTTTTATGAAGGGGCGGAAGACCAATTCTACGCCGTAATCTTTTTCCAACTCGAAATACGGTGACTTATCACTGCTCGGTCTTGGTTGTGACACTAAAATCTTTCTTACCATCAGTCAATATCCTAAAAATTTATTTTCAAATAATCTACTACCTTTACCAGTATACCCCCTAATGAAAGCAACGGCATTATTTCAAGGGCACAAAAGTACAAAATAATCTGCAGAAAAAAGTTTTTATGTCTGAAAAACATAACAAAACTCTTGTACAGCAGCATTATTTTTGATACTACTATGACAAAAATGACATAAATTACGGCTTTTTGTATCGACAGGTCGAAATATGCCTGAAGCAGCACCACAGGGAACAGGGCTATGCCTTCGACCGACGTGGCGAAGAGTTGCGACTTGAGCCAGCGCACGCTCTTCTTCCTGCCGAAGAATACGTTGTTGACGGCCCAGCTGGCTATCAGCTTGACCAGGAAGTAGGCGGCGAAGATGCCGAAGAATATGCCCACGAGCTGGTATTGCGACGATAGTATGAACGTGTCGGCAACGCACTCCAGGGTGTAGATGAACGACACCGTGGCCAGCAGGAGGCATGCCTGCAATACGAAGAAGAACTGGAACCTCACCTCGGCCGAGGTCTCGGTCATCTCGGTGGTGTTGCTGTTGGGCTCGCGGAAGAAGTACTTGGCCTGGCGCATGAAAAAGCGGCGCGAGTTGGCGAAGGCTACCATGGCCACGATGAAGCAGCCTATGAGCAGCGCCGTGAGCGTGTTGTCGCCGTGTATGGTGTAGGGTACGGGGTCGCCGGCCACGCCGTAGCGGCCGCCCGTCTCGCTGTAGAAGAGCGAGTCTTTCGAGAAGAACGTCTCGCGGTAGTATTGCGGCAGGTTGACGTCCCTCGGGCTTATCCATTTGTCCTGTCCCGGCAGGCCCAGCGTGTCGGGGCGGGTGCTCAGGTGGGTGTTCTCGACGTGGAACGCCGCCTGTATGGCAGAGTCCTGCTGCGCCGGCGTGGCGCCGGGCGGCAGCTTCTGCAGCACCTCGTATGGTTTGGGCACGCGTCCCGCCGGCTGCCCGGCGTGGGCCGTGTCCTGACGGACGGCTGCGCCTGCCGCCGCCGTCGAGTCTGCCTGCTGGAATATCATGTTCGTGTATGTAGTATTTTAATGTGCCTGTACGCCGTCGGCCGCACGGGGCGTCAGCACGGCGTCACGGGCGTGTGTGTCAGCGGCCGAAGAACTGCTTGCGTATCTCGTCCACCTTGTCGAGCTTCTCCCACGTGAAGAGTTCCACCTCGATGGTCTTCTCCTCGTGGTAGTGGCTGGTGAAGGTCTTTTTCACCACCTCGTTCTTGCGTCCCATGTGGCCGTATGCCGCCGTCTCGAGGTACATGGGCTGGCGCAGCTTCAGGCTGCGCTCGATGGCCTTGGGGCGCAGGTCGAACATCTGGCATATCTTTGCGGCTATCTCGCCGTCGGTCATGTCTACGCGGCTCTTGCCGTAGGTGTTTACGTAGACGTTGAGCGGCTCTGCCTTGCCTATGGCGTAGCTTACCTGTACGAGCATCTCGTCGGCCACGCCTGCGGCTACCATGTTCTTGGCTATGTGGCGGGCGGCGTAGGCTGCCGAGCGGTCAACCTTGCTCGAGTCCTTGCCTGAGAAGGCGCCGCCTCCGTGTGCGCCCTTGCCTCCGTAGGTGTCTACTATTATCTTGCGGCCGGTCAGTCCGGTGTCGCCGTTGGGGCCGCCTATTACGAACTTGCCCGTAGGGTTGACAAGGTATTGTATGTCGTCGTTGAACAGGGCGAGCACCTTGTCAGAGTGTATCTGCTCCTTCACCCTCGGTATGAGTATGTTGACCACGTCGTCCTTGATGCGCGCCAGCATGCGCTCGTCGTCGGTGTCGAACTCGTCGTGCTGCGTCGACACCACGATGGTTGTTATGCGCCGGGGCGTGCCCTCGTCGCTGTATTCCACGGTCACCTGGCTCTTCGAGTCGGGGCGCAGGTAGGTCATCTGCCTGCCTTCCTTGCGTATGTCGGCAAGGGTCCTCATTATAAGGTGCGCCAGGTCGAGCGTCACGGGCATGTAGTTCTCGGTCTCGTTGCACGCGTAGCCGAACATCATGCCCTGGTCGCCGGCTCCCTGTCCGTCCTCGTCGCCGTTGTCAACGCCGCGGTTTATGTCGTCGCTCTGCTCGTGTATGGCGTTAAGTATGCCGCACGAGTCGCCGTCGAACTGGTATTCCGACTTAGTGTAGCCTATCTTCTTTATGGTCTTGCGCGCCATGGTCTGCAGGTCTATGTAGACGCTGCTGCGCACTTCGCCCGCTATTACCACCTGCCCCGTAGTGACGAGTGTCTCGACGGCGACGCGGGCGTGGTCGTCGTAAGCCAGGAACTGGTCGAGTATGGCGTCTGATATCTGGTCGGCAACCTTGTCGGGATGCCCTTCCGATACTGATTCTGAAGAAAATAAATATGACATTTCTTTTTACTTTATTATAAATGGGCTGCAAAGTTACTCCATTTATGATAAACGGCAAAATAAAACTCGGATTTTAACGGTAAGATACAATTCGGAGGCGAGGCTGCGCGGGGCTGCGCGGCGCTTTGCCCACGGTTTGCAATAGGTTGCTTTTTACACGGTGAAAGGCGGCGTTTTGCGTTGCAATAGGTTACCTTCCGCATGGCAAAAGGTTACCTTTTGCCGCCCGGCTTTTGCGCGCCCGTGCTCGTTGCCGCCAAGTGCCTGGCTGCCAGGGGGGTGCGCGCCTGGCGGCGCCGGCTGCATGGTCATGGCGCATACGAAAAGCCGCACGCCCGGGCTTGCGTCAGCAGCTTCGGCGTGCGGCTTATTGTGTTGTCGGGGCTTGCGCCCTTCGGTTTATCTTACTACGATCTTGTCCGTTCTTACGGCTCCGTTCTTCAGCTTGGCCTTGAGGATGTAGATGCCCTCTTGTGCCGGTGCTGCGATGCTGCTGCCCTGCGGCTTGCCGCTGTAGAGTGCTGCTCCGCTCAGGTCGAACAGTGCTGCGTTCTCGACGTCGGCAACGAACTCAATCACGCCGTCCTCGATGATGTTTGAACGGAGTACTGCTTCAGCCTTGCTTACCTTTGCGGTGTTGATGCCTGTTGTGGTGAAGCTGTTGAGTGCCCAAGATGTTATTGTAAAAGTGCTCGGGTCGGTTGTGAAGCCTGCGGCATTCTTTCCGTCGGCTGACAGCAGCAAGGTTCCTACGAGTATGGAGTCTTTTACTTCAACCTGTTCGTAAGTTTCCATGTCATAACCTGTCCATGAGAGCTCGAGTCCTCCGTCGGCGAATGTCTGGCGGTTTACTTTGCCTTCGTTAGTTTTGCCCAGGTATTCGTATACGTTGACAATCTTGTTGTCTCCTGCAGTTATTACATAAGAGTTGCGTGCGTCGAACATTGTAGCTCTGGCCGGCTTCGATACGGCAAGGTCGCCGTTGTCGCTGATGCGTCCGGAGAGTCCGAAGTTTGCATACTTCTCGTCATCCAGGATTGTCAGTTTGCAGTTGTCGTCAATGTCGTAGTAGCAAGGGTATGGTACATCGGTAGGCCAGCCGTAATCGTCGAACTCCATCTTAGTTACAGGACAGCCTACATAGCGGCCGTTGAAACTTCCTGAGAAAGAGTACAGGTCGAGAGAGTAATCGCTCTTGCGTTCGTAATAAATGTTGTAGAACTCGTTAACCTTGTTGTTGTATTCCTCCGCAGCTTTGTTGTATTCCTCCACAGCTTCAAGGTATTGAGCTTTTCTTGTTTCGTCGGTGATGTATTCTTCACGTTTGGGAGCATTGCCTACGTAGCCGTTGTTGCACCAGTTGTTATAGGCTGTTTCGTAAGCGGCGATTTCTTCTTCCGTCATGTAATCCGAGTAGTCTATGATCTTTGGCTCGTCAGGATATTCGGGGAAGTCGGGGCCGTCTTTATATTGCAGGTCTTCGCCAAGGATGGTGTAAGTCCAAGGCTCGCCCGGGGCCGTGCGGTCCCAAACTATTATTGCGCCGCCGAAGCCTGAATAGTCAATCTGGCGTCCGAGGATGCGGTTCTTGCTCTCTGATACCAACAGCGGGTGGTAGCCCTGCGGGCAACGTCCTGTGAAGTCCTTCTCAGCATAGGGCAGGATGGTGCATGTGATGTTGTCTCCGTCAATCTCCCAAACAACAGGTATGATGGCGGTTGTGTTGTCCATGATGTCCACGCTGGCGTCAGACAGGAGGCCGCAGACGAACTTTCCGTCCGACGAGATGCCGCGTGCGCTTCCGTAAGCCCATTCCCTGTCTTCCGGCATGGGCAGGTATATGGTCTTGCCGGTCGTGAAGATGATAGGCTGCTCGTAACCCGTTGGGCCTACCGAGCCGGCCATCATTCCATCGTTGCTTACTCCGTCGCAGTAATAATACTGGTCGTCAAAGGTCGTGGTGTTGTTGTCCTTCTCGGTGTTCCAAAGTACAACTACGCCTTCATTGGCTGAGCAGGCGTATTTTCCGTTCTCCGAAATGCTGTACATCGTAACATTGTCGGCCTTCTTAATGCTTTGTGCCATGGATTGGGCGCATGGTGCGAGCAATAATGAAGTGAAAAGTAATTGTTTGATCATAATAATTTAAGTTTTAAGTTATTAAAAAATATTGAATTACATTCCCGCCGGAATGTTGACGTGTAATATGGACATTTGTCGTTCGTTTCTGCAAATATACTTCATTTTTCTAAAATTACAAAAAAATATATTGTTTTTTTATACTTAAAATGTAATTTTGATGTCTAATTGTAAAAATTACAATCATTTTTTATAAAAGGAGTAAAATGTACTTGCGGCGTATGTGTCGTAAAAAATATTTAATGTTTACGATGAAATGTCAATGCTTGCGAATTAAACGTATCTTGCCATGCACCCCGTGCCGGCAATGGCAGGACGCCAACGTGTCACGATGTCACACGGACTTGTCAATATGAAGCCTATCTTTATAATATTGTACGCGCATGTATTAAAAAAAATTAAATAGCAGGAAATAAGCCTTTTTATTGTTTCATATATTGCCATTTGGCAGTAACTTTGCAGTCGAAAACCAAGAGAACATAAATTACGACTCTTTTAAACTTAAAGGTAATTATGAAGATTGAAAAAGTTCATGCAAGAGAAATCCTCGATTCAAGAGGCAATCCTACAGTTGAAGTTGAAGTAACCCTTGAAAACGGCGTTATGGGCCGTGCAGCCGTTCCGTCAGGAGCGTCTACGGGTGAGAACGAAGCACTCGAGCTTCGCGACGGCGACAAGAACCGTTACCTGGGCAAGGGCGTGCTCAAGGCTGTTGAGAACGTTAACACAATCATAGCACCTGCATTGAAAGGCGACTGCGTTTTCGATCAGCGTGCTGTCGACTATAAGATGCTGGCTCTCGACGGAACTCCTACAAAGAGCAAGCTCGGCGCAAACGCCATCCTCGGCGTGTCACTGGCTACGGCACAGGCTGCTGCCAAGGCTCTTAACATGCCTCTGTACCGCTACATCGGCGGATGCAACTCTTACACCCTGCCCGTTCCTATGATGAACATCATCAACGGTGGTGCACACTCTGACGCTCCTATCGCATTCCAGGAGTTCATGATCCGTCCGGTAGGCGCTCCCAACGAGAAGGAAGCCATCCGCATGGGTGCTGAAGTTTTCCACGCACTTGCAAAACTGTTGAAGAAGCGCGGCCTCTCTACCGCAGTAGGTGACGAGGGTGGTTTCGCTCCTGCACTCAACGGCATCGAGGATGCTCTTGACAGCATCTGCCAGGCTATCAAGGACGCTGGCTACGAGCCGGGCAAGGACGTCAAGATCGCCATGGACTGCGCAGCCAGCGAGTTCGCAGTATGCGAGAACGGCGAGTGGTACTATGACTACCGCCAGCTCAAGGACGGCAAGAAGAAGGATCCTAACGGTAAGAAACTCACTGCAGAGGAGCAGATCAAGTACCTTGAGGAGCTCATCACCAAGTATCCTATCGACTCTATCGAGGACGGTCTCGACGAGAACGACTGGGAGAACTGGGTTAAACTTACAGCTGCCATCGGCGACCGTTGCCAGCTCGTTGGTGATGACCTGTTCGTAACTAACGTTAAGTTCCTCGAGAAGGGTATCAAGATGCTATCGAGGACGGTCTCGACGAGAACGACTGGGAGAACTGGGTTAAGCTGACAGCCGCTATCGGCGACCGTTGCCAGCTCGTTGGTGACGACCTGTTCGTAACTAACGTCAAGTTCCTCGAGAAGGGTATCAAGATGGGTGCTGCAAACTCTATCCTGATCAAGGTTAACCAGATTGGTTCGCTGACCGAGACTCTCGACGCTATCGAGATGGCTCACCGCCACGGCTATACAACTGTCACTTCTCACCGTTCAGGCGAGACTGAGGACACTACTATCGCCGACATCGCTGTAGCTACCAACTCTGGCCAGATCAAGACTGGTTCTATGAGCCGCACAGACCGTATGGCCAAGTACAACCAGCTCATCCGCATCGAGGAAGAGCTCGGCGAGACTGCACGCTACGGATATGCAAAGCTGAAATAATAATCATCTGACAGGATTATATTATATGTAAAGGCGCACCTCGAAGGTGCGCCTTTACTTTTTTCATCGCCGTGAGGCCGGCTTAGCTTGCCTTTGGGCCAATCCGGCTGCTGACTGAAGCTCGATAATGCCGTTAGTCGTTATATTTTCCATGTTTGTCGAGACAATTTTATTGCCGGGCTTATTTATACTGTCTCCAAAGTAGTCACAATCAATTATTATTTTTGTGTAATAAATGTTGAAATGTAAAAATAATTTCATATATTTGCCAAATATGATTATCGGCTGTGCCCTTTGGTAAAAGCGGCGTCAACCGGCACGGCCGTGCGACCTTGCATGAGCGGGTAAGTGTAGGGCTGCTTATTATTTAACCGCCGCTAATCTTAAAACTATACGACCTTATGAAAAAGACATTTCTTCGCGCTATCACATTGTTGATGGTTGCTTCCGGAATCGTCGGAGGCAAGCTTTGTGCGCAAAATGGCCAGCCACATTCGTTGAAGGCTGATGTGACATTCCAGGATGTGTCGCTTAGTTGGAAAGCCCCTGCCGACGACATCGTGCTGCAATGGCATGACGACGAAGACTATAACGGGCTTGACGGAGTTCTGAAAGACCCGCAGGGGGCTGTTGAGTTTTATGTCGGCGCCAAGTTCACCGCCGACGAACTTGCGGCTTATGCAGGCCAGAAAATTGATTCCGTAAGGTATTGGGAGTATCGTGAGGTGTTCAAGGCTTCGGTAGTCGTGTTTGAAGACGGTCAACCCGTTTACGAACAGGCGGCCGACCTCGGAGGCTTCGAGAAGAATTCGTGGCGCAACGTCAGGTTTGACGAGCCTTATACCATCCCCGAAGGCAAGGAGGTAGTGATTGCCGTTAAGTTCAACTGCGGTCGTAACATGAGTTTTGTGGGAATCTGCGACCGCCAGCCTACTTACGGCAAGGGCAACCTGTATTCCTATGACGGTAAGAAGTGGTACTCCGACGCACCAGGCGATTTCCTCGTTACGGCCATGTTGCACAACGATGCGACAGGACAGCCGCAGGGCTATGACGTTTACCGCGACGGCGTTAAGGTCAATCCCGAACTGCTTACCGATGCTACTGCGTACACCTTGACAGGCGAGCCCGAAGGCCTGCATAAATATAAGGTGGCGGCCGTTTATGCTGACGGCGGCGACAAGATGTCTGACGAGGTTGAAGCCAAAACGTTGTCGGCATACAGCTACATGCCGCCCGTCAGCGGCATTTCCGCAACTGTCGACAATCTTTCAGCCACGCTTACATGGGGCGCTCCGCTGAAGCGCGGACCCGAAATGACATGGAGCGGCAAGGAGCTTGGTATATCCATCGGCGGCACGTCGAGCACGTCGCCCAGGGTATGGATAGTGCAGCAGTTTGACGCTGACGACCTTGCAGCCTTCCCCGACCACCAGATAACGGCCATCAACTCTTATGTAAGGAACGACGGCACGCTCAATTCAATCGTTCCGTTCATCATGAAGAACGGCAAGATAGACTATTACGAGATTGTGCCTGAAGATGTGACTGCCGCCGTCACCACCGATGCGTGGAACAAGTTTACGCTTACCACGCCGTATAAGATGGAGCTTGGCAACGAGTATGCATTCGGCCTTTACTATACACACACGGCGGGCGGCCACCCGGTAGGAGTCGACAACACTACCGCCGTGGAGGGCAAGGGCAACTCGTTCTCTACTTCAAGCCCGTCTAGCAACGGCTTCGACAAGTCCAGTCCTTACTGGAAGACATTGTCTGAAGGCGACATCGCAGGCAACTTCATGCTTACCGCCGATGTCGAGGCGCTGAGCGAGCAGGCTTCAGAGCCGCAGGAGGTGACGGGCTATGACGTATACCGCGACGGCCAGCTGGTAGGCGATAACGTGTCCGGAAACACATTCACCGACAACGTGCCCGACCTCGGAACATACCGTTACGCCGTGGTGGCCAAGGGCGAGGGCGGCAAGACCTCAAACGAGGTGGCGGCCAATCTTACATACTCACTGCCGGCCGAATACAAGGCTCCAATCATTGTTGACTACGAACAGCAGGGCGCCGACATTGCCATGACCTGGAGTCCGAGCGCGTACGAGATGAAGCATTACGGCACGCCGGCCTACATAGCAGGCTTCCCCGAGGAGATGTCGCTGTTGTACGGTGCCAAGTTCAGCAAGGAAGAGCTTGCCGAGTGTGCAGGCTACAAGCTGCATTCGATTACGTTCGGCATCGGCGACGTGCTTGACGGGTTCAAGCTGAAAGTGCTTGCCGACGGTGGCGACGTACTCTACGAGCGCCAGTTCGCCAAGGGCGATATCGAGCCGCAGATGCTTTATACGCTGACGCTCGACGGTGGAGAGGACATCAGGATACCTGAGGGCAAGGACATATACATTGCTTATGATGCCACCCTGCCGGCAGGCAGCAGCCCGATTCTCCTCGACGAGGGTCCCGAGGCTGACGGCGGAGCCGTTGTCAACCTGGCCGGTGGTGCGGGTACATGGCTCAAGCTTAGCACCATAGCGTCAGACTTTGCCGGCTTGAACATCATCGTCGGCGCTCTTGCCGTCGACGACAATGGCGGACAGGAGCCTGCCGCCGCCGGCGCCGTACGCCTTGGCAGCACGCCTCTGGGTGGCAGCAGCCTCGAGAGGATTACAATAAACATGCGTACGGGCATCGATGCCGACGAGCTTGGATTCGGCGTTGCACCGTCACAAAAGATGAACCAGGCGCCCGCCAAGGCTGCCGGTAAGCCCGTGGCAAAGAGCTTCCGCATATACCGCAACGGCGAGTTCGTTACCGAGACCGAGGCTACAGAGTATGCCGGAACCCTCTCCAACTATGGTGTGTTCGACTACACCATCACCACAGTTTACGAGAACGGCTGGGAGTCGCCGGCGAGCGACGTGCTGAGGTTTACCAATACGATAGCCCAGCGCACGCAGGCTCCTTACAACCTCCAGGGTACAGTCGAAGGCAATAACCTCAAGCTGTCATGGCAGCCCGTGACTGCCGCACCCGTGCTGACATATGACAACGGCAGCGGCAAGTACCTCGCGTTCGGCATGACGGGCAGCGGCGTGGTCGAAGGCTACATGGTTGTCAAGTTCCCGGCTGCCGAAATGGCCGACAAGGTAGGACAGGAAGTGTCGCACATCAGCTTCCGCCTCAATGACACCAACGTACTCTCGGCGGCTGCCGTAGTGATGTACGGCGACAACGTCGCCTACATGCAGGACATCGACCTGTCGACGCTTGCGGTTGGTCTCAACACCGTACGCCTTGACAATCCTGTCAAAGTGCCTGCTGGCCAGGACATCAGCGTAGGCTACTTCCTCTCTTACAACAACGGCGTGAAGCCTCTCGTATGCGACGACGGACCTAACGTGGCAAGCTATTACAGCGACCTCATCTCGTCGTCGGCTACTCCGGGCTATTGGAAGTCGATGAAGGAAGACTTCAGCTTCGACTACAACTGGGCCATCTCGGCAACCCTCATGACAGCCGACCAGGAGCTTAAGAAACTTGCGCCCATGCAGGCCGGTGACGACGGCGTAACCTATACGGTATACCGTGACGGCACGCCCGTGCAGACAGGCCTCACCACTACGGAGTTCGTCGTAGAGAACGCAACTGACGGCACTTACGCCGTGACGGCTACAGTAGAGGGCGACGAGTCGGCCGAGTCCAACTACGTCAAGTTCGGCGATACTACCGGAATATCCGACGTGGTTACAGGCGAGGCTGAAAGCCACGGTCCTGTATACAGCGTGGACGGACGCATGGTGAACCGCGACGGCGACTTGACCAAGCTGCCGCAGGGCGTTTACATCAGGGATGGCAAGAAGTTCGTTGTTAAATAACCATATCCTCACATCGTGCCGGCATGCGTGCCGCACGTGTGGATTAGCTATTCAGAAGGTTGCCTCTGGCCATGCCGGGGCAGCCTTCTTTTTTGCCGCTTTCCAAAAGGTTATCTTTTGGCGTTCAAAAGATAACCTTTTGCCCTCCCGTTTGCCGTCTTTTGCAGCCTGAAATGCCGCCTTTTGCAACGCGCCTTGACTATGCCTAAAAAT
>HF986722.1:472-660 GCA_000433175.1 Prevotella sp. CAG:1058 | reverse complement strand
ATGGCTCGCCCGATTCGTCCGTTTCCGTCATCGAAGGGATGGATGCATACAAACCATAAATGGGCTATTGCCGATTTTACATAGCCGTTATGGGTATCTGAATTGAACCATTCAAGAAACAAATTCATCTCATCGCTTATTTTTTCAGGAGCAGGTGCAATATAATGCACCTTTTCACGGCCGAACAT
>HF986722.1:0-461 GCA_000433175.1 Prevotella sp. CAG:1058 | reverse complement strand
CCTTTTCACGGCCGAACATTCCTGATATAACTTTCATTTCTCCGCTTCGATATTTTGCCACGTCTATTTTCGTAGGGCCGCTCCAGCCCGTCGGGAACAGGCAGTTATGCCAGCCGAAGAGTCTTTCGTTGGTTAAAGGCTTGTTGAAATTAATGGTCGCATCAAGTGCCATTTCAACCACTCCGTCTATATAGCGGGAAGATTCTGTAGAATTCTGTATTTGTACTCCAAGTTTGCGGGCTACCGATGAGCGCACCTGCTCGCTGTTCAATTCTACTCCTTCAATTTCTGATGATGCAATGATGTCATGCGAGATTGATTCCACCACGGCAGACATCTTGTCGTTAAAGCCTATTACGCTAAGACGCCCCATCAGATAGCCTACAGCCTTGTGAACTTTGTTTAGTTCCTCGCCAACACGTTCTTTGTTCCACGAAAAGTGGGGCCATTCTTTATGTTCA
>HF986721.1 GCA_000433175.1 Prevotella sp. CAG:1058 | reverse complement strand
TTCTTATCTCGACGACAACGACGCAGCCTCTGCTTTGGATAATTTTCATAAGGCAGCCGCACTGGCTGACACATCGGCGGCTGACTGCGACTATCTTACATTGCTTAAAATCCATGCTCAAACAGCAAGACTTTTATACTACAAGGGGGCTTTACATGATGCTGACGAAGAATATAAACAAGCCTTTAAATATTCCCTGAAGGCAAAGGATACCTTAAACGCAATCATTTCAATAGAACAGAAGGCAAACATATACAAGGTTGAAGGTAAAAACGATTCTGTAATCAATATCAGGAAAAAAGTTTTTGACCTTTACATGAAGCATGGTTATACAAAGCAGGCTGCCACATCGCTCGGCCCGCTTATAGACGTTTTATCTGAAGAAGGAAGGCTTGACGAGGCTAAGAGACATATTGACAATTACGAGAAAAACAGCGGATTGTTTGACAGTCTTGGCAATATAGCAAGTGGAAAGGAATTTTACTACTGCATGAAAGGCGAATACTATATGGTGGCCGGCAGGCTTGATTCAGCCGAATATTTTTTCAGGAAGTGTGTAACTTCTACAAAAAGGATTACTTCAGTTCTGCCTGCATTTGCCCGTCTTTCACGTCTTTATAAAAGACTTGACCGTCCTGATTCAGTTGCAAAATACGCGGAATTAGCAAAACAGTTGCAGGATTCTGTTTATAGACTTGATGTAACCAGGCACCTGCAACAGATGCAGGCCGTTTATAATTATGACCGGCATGTGGAAATGGCTGAAAAAGAGTCTGCATATTTCAAAGCCTTAGGCACGGCAGTAGCCTTGATATTGCTGCTGGTTATTATTTACATGGTTGGATATATAATAAGGAAGAGGAAACTGCGGCTTAGGGAGAAGCATAAGTTGGAGCAGAGCATCGGTGAGCTTCAAAACGCCAATCATGGCCTGGAAGCAATGAATGAAAGCCAAAGAAAGGAAACCCGACAGATAATCGACGAGAAAACCAAAGAGATAGAACAGCTAAGGCAAGAGAAACAAAATCTTGAAAAACAATTTGATTGTCAACCCAAACAACCACTCTTTGCTGATGAACCAATAGTAAGACTTCTGGATGAAAATCTGAGGAAAGCTCCCAATTGCATGACGTCAGACGAGTATCACCGTTTGAAAGAACTTTTCACCGGCTTTGAGCCGCTAAGCCGGTGGGAAAAAATGATGAGTAGCAATGAATATCAAGTCTGCCTGCTTGTTAAAGTCGGATTTTCTCCTAAGGATATTTCAATACTTATGGGGCTGTCGCTGTCTAATATTTCAAACATACGCAAAAGGCTTTTTGAAAAGATGACAGGGCGCAAGGGGTCGGCTAAAGATTTCGATAAGTTCATAATGAGTTTATAATCAGATTGTTATGTTTTGTGCTATCCGTGTTTTGTGAACTACTTCACAAAACACGGATAGTTCGTTTCTGCATGTTTGTGAAGTTTTTGTGAAGTTTTATTAGCTCAAATATTTGCTAATTTAAACATATAACAGCTAATTTTGCGACAAACAAAAAAATTAATTGTATGAAAATTTATAAATTATGGATGTTGCGCAACAAGTTTAACGAGTTATGTGATAGGCCCTAAAGGTGAGATATATAAATGTTGGGAGGATGTAGGTGAAGAATCTTTGATTGTAGGCAATATAAACGAAAAGACATATACAAACATGCCTCTGTTGGCGAAATACATGTTGCATGGTTCTCGTATTTTCGAAGATGAATGCCGAGAGTGTCCTTTGTTTCCTGTCTGCTCAAATGATTGTGCGAAGAACAGGTTAGGCAACAAATTCATGGACAAAGGCTATGATTTGTGCAGTATTTACAAGAGCAAGGATTATGTGGAACTTGGCGAAATGCTTTACGATTTCTATCAAGGCTACTTGAAATACAAAGAATGTAATGAGTGTAAGCAATGTGATTGAAAACTGTTTTGTTAAAAATCATTTGATAAATGTCACAGATCCCATACTTATACGTATATAAATAAAAAACTAAAAATGTAATGCCATGAGACAGCTTATTTTATTATTAGTAATATTGGCCGGACTGCTTGTGCCTGTGGTAGCCTCTGCCCAGTCGAAGACATTGAAAGTATCAGGAACAGTGAAGGACGCACATGATAAAGGTCTTGCCGGAGTAAGCATACTTGTCAGGACGGCCGATGGCACGTTCGGCGGCGTGTCGGGGCGCAATGGCGGATATGAAGTGAATTTTACAGCAGCTGACACCGTGGCTGTGAGTTACAGTTATGTAGGGTTCCAGACGTACACGTTCAGCACTATTGCCGCTGAAGAGATAAAGCGCGACGTAGTCCTTACAGACAAGAGCCACACGCTCGGCGAAGTTGAGGTTACGGCTTCAAGCATTAACATGAAAGGCGACCACGTAACCTACATGCCAACGAAAAAACAAGTTAACGGCGCCAACAACGGAGTGATGCTGCTGTTCAACATGATGATACCGCAGCTTAAGGTCAGTCCGTTGGAAGGCAGTGTTGGCGCTGTGGACAATACGAGTTTGGGCATATTCATTGATGAGCGGCAGGCTGACGCAAACGAGCTCGCACGCCTTAGACCTAAGGACATAGCGTGCGTTGAATACTACGATATGCCGACCGGCGTGTTCGCCCGTGCCGGTATAGACCGTGCGTTAAACATAGTTACAAAAAAATATACGTGCGGCGGCTACGTGGACGTGCGCACAAACACCCAGGTAACGTATTTGCAAGGCGATTATTCGGTTCAGGCCAGTTTGGATAGAGGTAATGTCAACATGCTGGTCATGGCGGGTTCAAACGTAGCCAAGAACGATGGAACAGGCACAACGACAAAGAATGATTACATGTTTGACACTCCGTTTACAAAATACTCTCATGATGATTTCAATGAGACAAAGAATCTTTCCGATTATGGCCTGTTGCGCGCGACGGTGCGTGGGAAACGGTCTTACTTTCTTGTACAGGCCATGCTGGCGTGGAATGAGACCCCGGACAATACAGCTATAAAGAGCGTAAGCTATTCAGATAATTTTTATCCGGCGACAAAGTCGTTTACAAGCAGTTCTTCCAACGGACTTACCCCATCGTTCGTTTTACATCATCAGATAAGTCTCAATGAAAAGAACATGCTTAATTGGAACGTCTCTTACAGCTACAGCCGTAACAGAAACCGCAGCCGTTACGAAGAAGGCGACTTTGCTCCCGTAATAAATAACGCCAAAGACAAGTATCACGATTTGAAAGCTGGCTTATATTATATGCACATATTAGACAATGGCGGCCAACTGGGTTTCGAACTTGGCAACTTTTTGAACAAGAGTCATTCTGTTTATCGCGGTACGTCACCAAGCGAACAGACGATGCTGACCAACGAATTCATATTCATACCGTCTTACGCTCACAGATTCGGCAAGAAACTTTCACTGATGTTAAGGTTCGGCGTGGACATCAATACATATAAGGTAAATGGGATGAGGAATGTAACAAAATTATACACTCGTCCAGGGCTGAACGCAAACTACCAGATAGACGGAACAAGCAATCTGTCGCTTACGGCTTATATGGGGTCGTTTATGCCGAGTCTGTCGAGAATGAACGAAGCCGAGCAACGGTTATCCGAATACGAGGTGTTGCGCGGCAATCCTTATCTGAAGTCTGGGAAGCCAGTGACAGGAGTCTTGTCGTATTCAAAATATTGGGAAAAGCTCACTCTTTCTGCATATGCAGAGTACAACGGCATAATCGATAACAACGTACGTTCTTACACGGCTGAAGACAATACTATGGTAAGCACATTCATTAACGGCGGTAATTCCAATTCATATACAGTCGGTATTAGCGGAGTCTTCAGGCTGTTGTCTAATTCACTACAGCTAAGGCTTACGCCAGCGTTCTGTCATGTTGACTTGACGGGGACATATAAAGAGCACCACAATCAACTTAAATTGTATTCGGAGATCTATTACAATATTGGCAATTTCAGTTTTTCCGGATATTACAATGCTCCAGAATACTCGTTAAGCAGTACTCCCTGGTATTATAAGGCAAAATGCAATTACGGCTTGTCTGCTTCATGGAGTCACCGCGGCTTGTTTGTCCAAGTAGGTTGCAGCAACATCTTCAACGGCAAGAGATACTACGCTGAAAACTATTTCAACTACGGTACGTATAATACTTATCAAAAGACTTTCGCAAGGCTTATCGGCGCCCAGGCTTATATCAACCTGTCTTACAGCTTTGACTTCGGGCGAGAAGTGCGGCGGCAAAATGTTAATATTGACACAAGCAGCAAGTCGGGAATATTGAAATAGACATTGACGTTTTAATGGAGAAAATAACAATTAAATAACAAATTCAGTTCTCAATAACCATATAAAACAGTGTACATGGGCAAGTTCAAGGTTTACCATCAGCACGACGCCATGCAGTGCGGACAGACATGTCTGCGCATGGTGTGCGCCCATTACGGTAAGGAATACAGCTCT
>HF986720.1:4303-8100 GCA_000433175.1 Prevotella sp. CAG:1058 | reverse complement strand
ACGGCGGAGGTGTTGCACTTCTATCTTGACAGTGGTTTATTAGCCACAGGCGACGGCCATGCCGTCAAGCGATTTCCGCTTACACCGTCGCACATTATTCTGCCATGCAGCCCTTGAAAACAATCCGACCCGGTCATAACCACTACAGGAAGCCAGCTGGTATACTTGCCTGCAAGTTATAAAGTGTTAACAATTAGTTGATTTTTACAAGTAAATAGTTTAAATGTATATCTTTGCAAAAATTAATATAAAAAATAGTCCATTCTGTAATACTTTACATGGCAGGTTGAAACATTAGCCTTATAGAAAGACAACAGATATCTTATTGTTTAATTAAAAATTTAAATTATCATGAAAAACTTTCAGAAAGTATGTATGCTGGCTTTTGCCGCCATCCTGTTAGCGGCATGCAGCAAATCGGCCCTGAAGGATTTGGGCGGAGTTAAGATGGATACGGAAAGCGCAGTTGAAAAAGCAAAGTCGATTGCGGCAGACAACATCAAACCCGACCAGTGGAAGGTCATCAGCCTGTCATGGAGCGAAGGTTCAGGCCGCGACGAACTAACAAACAACATTTCGTTCATAAGCTACGAAATGGTAGACAAGGACGGACGGGTATGGGACCAATCGTTCATGTCAGACCTGGGTTGGAAGGCCAGCGAACTTTCTGACGCCGGATGGGAGAAATGGCACAAGGACCTCAACGCCAAGGACGTGCCCGCCATAGACATGGCAAACCTGAATCCAGCAGACATACTTAAAGACATTGACGCAGCAAAGGCACTGATACCTGAAGGATACGAATTCAAGTCGGTCGACATGTTCGAAATGAACACATACGACGACCCGAAAGTCTCAATAAAACTCAACGTGGTAGAAAAAGGCAAGGAAACCGTTTCAAATGCCGGCCAGACATCAACCGTATTCTACGAACTCAGCTTCAAGAAGAACAAGGACGGGAAAATGGAACTTATACCGCAATAAAGACATCAAGCCATCATTTGCCACGGCTTGATACCATATAACAGGGCTAAGTACATTAAACATTTTTGCAATAGGTTACCTTTCGCTGTCTGAAAGGTAACCTATTGCACGATAAAAGGCGGTCTTTTACGAGCTAAAAGGCCGCCTTTTGCAAAGCATTGAATGTCAATATGTTACAAGAGCATTATTTATTCTGCGTACACCGGTCGAACTTACTGCCACCTGAAGGCAAGGTTACTTCTTCTTTTTGTCGCCTTTGCAGAAGCGTATCATTTCTCCCAGGTTGATACCTATGTTGGCAGATGTATAGAAAGCCTTGTCGCCAGTAACCGTCTTGAACAAAGGCGTGAGTCCCATTGTGGCGTTAAAAGACATGAAGCCAAACGCAAGCGAGAAATCAAGATTCAGGCCGAAGCGGTTCAGCTTTAATCCTTTCGGCACATCAGGGGCAACAGTCCCTGCCGCCGGAGAGAAGCGGTAAGCGGCGTTGGTGCGCATCTCGAACGAGAGACCAAAATTCACACAGGTCTCCGTAAAGTTGCGCTGCATTGACAACAATACCGGAACACGCAGAACTCCGAAGTTCATGTTATTGCCCGAAGCTTTCTTGTCAAGCGGGGTGTAGGCAAACCTGTCGCCCTGCATGCTTACCGCATAATTCTTGTCGAAACACACATGCGACCACAAAAGTTGCACACCACCCATGACACCAAGCGTGTTTGCATCGTTGAATGGTACGGCGAACGACCACGGGGTCACACCGATTTCAAACGAACTTCTGCTGCGCTCGCGTCCGTGTACGCCTTCACCGGCATCCGAACAGACCTTGTTGCCTATACAGCTGAAACCGTACCAAATGGTAGGCAGATACGAGCGGAACTTGAAGTTCTGGAGATTCTCTGCCGGGATAAGCGGCGAGCCTACGTAGACCTGCTCCACCTCCTGCCCGTCTATAAACTCCATCTCACGCGTCTTTGACAGCCGGTAGCCTTCCTTGTTATACACTTTCACGATAGTGCGTTCGTCCTGCACGTCTACAACTATCTTCTTGTCTTTCACGTTGAACGTCGTGTCGTTAGCCTCTTCGGCACAGGCTGCCGCCGAAAGCGCGAGGGCTGCAAAAAGGAATAATATCTTCATGGTTTTCATTTTTCGTAACGTTTTTCATCAAAGGCATATACCTACACCCAAGGAGAATGGATAGCATGCCGGCGCTACACTGGTCTTAAGCAGCGGGGTCAGCGCCATGCGCGCATATACGACCAGGGCTCCGTAACCGGCGAATACGTTAAGGTTCAGTCCTATCGGGTTCATGTTGGTGTCGCTTGTCTCGGTTGTCTTGGTTTTGCCGATACGGTAGCGCGAATGGTCGTTCCACCGCAGTTCGAGCGACGGACCTATTCCGACGAAGGCGTCAGGCCCTTTGTGGGGACACCACTGCCATTCCAACATGACTGGAATGCGTACGTAAGTGTAGCTGATGTAGCTCTTCTTAAGATGCTCGCCCTCGATCTGCTTCATCGACGTTATGCCGTCGGTCGTCGACAACACGTAGTTGTCCTGGAAATGGTGGTGCACCTGTCCCACCTGCAATGAAGAGTTAAGTATCATGTTATGGGTCAACCTCAATGCCATTTCCGTAAACGTCAAGCCGTACTCCCACGACTTGGAGTCGCGCGAGTGCATGCCGGTGTTTCCTCCGAAACTCATTATGCTTCCGCCCAACGGACTGAAACCGATGAAGAATATGGGATTGTGGGGCTTTAGGGACGGTTCGTTGCGCGACAACGAACTCGGGATGAATGGCGACGTTACGTAAACGCGCTGCACCTCCTGGCCGTTGGTGTATGATGTCTCATAAATACGGTTAAGTTTCTCGCCTTCCTTGCCGAAGACACTGACCTTGGTCAGTCCGGCCGAGTCTGACACTACGATGTTCTTGCCGTTGACCACGATGGTGGTGTCGTTAACATGGGGCGCCGCTTCAGACTTTGACAAGAGTGACGAGATAACCGAGTCGGGAATGACGACGTTTTTGCCCTTGACTACTATGGTTGTGTCGCCCGCCTCGGCAGCCATGCCGGCAATGGGCAGCAGCGATGCTAATAATAAAATAAGCTGTTTCATATCTTAAGGATATTTATACGGTTAAAAATAACATAACTTCATGATATCGTCGGGCGAAAGCGCCCCCTCAATGTAAATCACGGCCCCACGCTCTCCGCCGGGATTGCTGAAAAGGATGTAGCGGTTAATGCCCCCGCCGAGCGGCGGCATCATGTAGTAGCCGCTCACAACACGGCCGTTCTCCACCACTTCGCGTATCTTCTTCGCGCTCTTCTTGTCAGCTTTCAGATACGGATCGACGCTCGACTGCAGCTTCTTGAAAGTAATACTCTTGTACACCTTCAGTTCAAAGCCCTTCAGCTTGGCGTCGCGCATCTCAACCATCTTGCACCCCTTGGCGTGTCCGTACTTCTTGAACACGTTGTCGATGTGGAGCCCTTGCTGCGCCATGCCCGACAAGGCGAAGCCGAGCATAAAGGCCAGCATCAGCAAGAAACGTTTAAGGCTGTCTTGTATCATAATCATATAACTGTTAAAGGTGTTCGCAAAGGGAATTGCCACAAGCGGTCATCCTTGCGGCGACCATGCGTCCGTTCCCCGTTATTTTTATTCATCGCTAAGTTTCATCATGTCGAGTGCCTCGAAAGAATCGCTGTAATCCGTCGACACCATCTGCAAGGCTTCAAGTGCCTCCTCGTTCACGGTCTGCTTGTCGGTGTAGACCTTGCCGTCTATTACCGCGTAGT
>HF986720.1:0-4217 GCA_000433175.1 Prevotella sp. CAG:1058 | reverse complement strand
CTGCCGTAATGGCGAGCCTCTTGAAGCGCCGCACGGTCTTGCTGCTGCGCCCTGCCGCCTTATTGGCGGACGGACTGGCGGCTGCCTGCTCCTCGTCCACGTATGCGAACAGTGCCTTGAAGGGCTGCCATTCGTCAGGTATTCGGTTGTCAGGATTGGCGAAATACCCCCTCAGCGCGTTCTCTTCGCCCGCCGTGGTGTCGCCGTTGACGTATTTGTCAAGCAAGGTTCTTATATATTCTTCTTTTTTCATTTTCCTTAATCCTTTCAGTTATCCGTTCAAACTTCCTTTTTAATTCTCATCCTCGTCAGCTTGGCGAAGTCAGCCAGTATCTTGCGCCTCGCCCTCGACAGGTTCTGCCTGAGGCTCTCGGCCGAGCAGCCGGTAATCTGCATTATCTCGGCACTGTCGTAGCCTTCAATCTCCTTCATCTTGAACAGCTTGCGCTGCAACGGAGGCAGATGCTCGACGATAGTCCTTATCAGGCTTATCTCGTCAGTGTTTTCGGCCGTATGGTCTTCAGACACCCGCTCGGCAGTTTCGCTTCCGCCACCGCTTTCAAACCGGTCGTGCTTCCATGCGTCCTTTGCCTTGTTCTTCAGTATCGTTACGGCCAATGCCTTCTTGTTGTCGTACATGTCGAGCTGTGAGCGCATACTCCACATTTTGAGCAAGACTTCCTGCACCAGGTCTTCGGCGCGGCTGTCGTCTCCTGTCATGTTGCGCGCCTGCCTTTTAAGGTCGTCGCGCATCGGGACTATTATGTGGTTAAACTCTTCTGCTGTCATGTCTGTTCAATTAATAGACGATTGTGACGCAAAAACGTGACATCAAAAAACAAAAAAAATTAAATCTGCAACAAAAACGCGCATCTGCCGAATATTTGTGAATAATAAATGAATTTCATTAAAAGAATGGCGTTTGTCGTTTTTTTTCATTATGTTTGCACGAAAATTGCCTGTAACATTAACATATTAGGGCACGAAAAAAATACAAAACATAAAGACAAAAACAAATTAAAGAAGAATTATGAACGAAGACAGATTGTATCAGTTGATACGCGAAAAGGAGAACATCATGTCAGTAGCCTTCCCCGCACTCATGCGCAAGGTGTACGTATGGATGACACTGGCACTTGTAATTACAGGCTTCACTGCTTACGGCGTAGCCACAAGTCCCGGCATAATGTCGGCAATCATCGCCAGCAAGGGCATAATGTGGGGTCTGCTTATAGCTGAAATAGCATTGGTATTTTATGTGACGGCACGCATCAACCGCTTGTCGCTAACCACGGCAACGGTGCTTTTCATCCTTTACTCGGTGCTCAACGGCGCCACGCTCTCGATAATATTCCTGGCTTACACCATGCAGTCGATAGCCTCGGTGTTCTTCATCACCGCCGGCACATTCGCCGCAATGTCGCTCATAGGCTACTTCACAAAGGCCGACTTGTCGTCGCTCGGCAAGATTCTGCTCATGGCGCTCATAGGAGTAATCATTGCAACGCTTGTCAACGCGTTCCTTATTAAGAGCGGAGGCTTCAGCCTCATCATAAGCTACGTGGGCGTACTCATCTTCGTCGGCCTTACGGCTTACGACACACAGAAGATAAAGATGATGCTCGTACAGGCTGACGACGTAAACGAGGACGCACAGAAAATAGCCCTGATGGGTTCGCTCTCGCTCTACCTCGACTTCATCAACCTCTTCCTCTACATGCTGAGAATATTCGGAGGCAACAGGGAGTGATTGCCAACAAGAAGCTGAAAATGGCAACGCCGCCAAGGCAACAGCCTTGACCGTGAACGTTGCACGACATATCTAATCCGGCCCGATGAGGTAATTTGACCGCAAGACAGTCTATTACCTCATCGGGCCGGATTCTTTATACAGCCTGCCGGGCGCTGTTCGGCCTGCCGTATTCATCCATAAATATGCATTCAAAAGCAAGTAATTTTGTATTTTTATGCAAAAATACTTGCCATTTTCAATATTTATTCATATTTTTGCACCTGAAACCGTATAAATATACATTTATGAAATCGAAGAACAGCAGGTTGCAGACCTTACGCATGCTCATATCAAGCCAGGAGCTGTGTTGCCAGGACGACGTGCTGAAAGCACTCGCCAAGGAGGGCTACAACGTGACACAGGCCACGCTGAGCCGCGACATGAAACAGTTGAAAGTTGCCAAGGCGACAAGCCTTGGGGGCAAATACTTCTACGTGCTGCCCAACGAGACGATGTACAAACGGGTGTCAAGTCCGAAGAGCGCAGCAGAAATGCTGCTGACATCAGGCTTCCTTTCAATACAGTTCTCGGGCAACATGGGCGTCATAAAGACGCGCCCGGGCTATGCAAGCAGCTTGGCCTACAACATCGACAACAGCGGAATACCGTCAATCATCGGCACGATAGCCGGCGACGATACAATATTCATAGTCATCAAGGACGGCGACACATACAAGAACGTCGTTGACGAACTGCGCAACGTAATACCGGACATTAAATAAACAAGAAAAGTGGAATAAGGCGGGAACGGCAAAGGGCGCGACCGCTTTAATTGCTAAAGCGAACATGGAAGAGATAAAAGTATTGGTGGCCGACGCATCACACGAGAAATACGTCGACACCATTCTTGAGACAATGGCCGCCGCCGCGAAGGTGCGCGGCACGGGAATAGCCAAACGATCACACGAATACCTGGCCACCAAGATGCGAGAGACCAAGGCAGTAATAGCCCTCGCAGGCGACCGCTTTGCCGGCTTCAGCTACATCGAGACGTGGGGCAACAAGCACTATGTGACGACGTCGGGACTCATCGTCCACCCCGACTTCCGCAACCTCGGAGTGTCAAAACGGATTAAGGACATGACCTTCACGCTGGCACGCACGCGCTGGCCTGAAGCCAAGATATTCAGCCTGACGAGCGGTTCGGCTGTAATGAAGATGAACACCAAGCTGGGCTATGTGCCCGTAACCTTTGCCGACCTTACCGACGACGAGGCTTTCTGGCGCGGATGCAAAGGCTGCATCAACGTGGACGTGCTGCAACGCACAGGCCGCAAATACTGCATATGCACAGGCATGCTGTACGACCCGGCCGTACACGAGGGCGAACCTACGCCGATAGAATTGCCCGCGAACGTACTGGAGAGAATAAGGAAAAAAGAAAAATAAGAACAGACATAGTCGGGACGGTCAAGGACGCATGCCTTTGCCGCCATCAACTATCACACAAAATCAACAATCATGGCAGACAAGAAGAAAGTAGTAGTGGCCTTCTCAGGAGGCCTTGACACGTCTTACACGGTAATGAAACTGTCGCACGACATGGGCTATGAGGTCTATGCGGCCTGCGCCAACACGGGCGGATTCAGCGACGAGCAACTGAAACAGAACGAAGAAAACGCCTACAAGCTGGGCGCAAAGGAATATGTCACGCTCGACGTAACGCAGGAGTATTACGAGAAAAGCCTGAAATACATGATTTTCGGCAACGTTCTCCGCAACAACTGTTACCCTATCTCGGTATCGTCGGAGCGCATCTTCCAGGCCATCGCCATTGCGCGCTACGCCAAGCAGATTGGCGCCGACGCAATAGCACACGGCTCGACAGGCGCCGGCAACGACCAGATACGTTTCGACATGACGTTCCTCGTTATGGCTCCGGGCGTAGAAATAATTACGCTGACACGCGACAAGGCGCTCTCACGCAAGGAGGAGGTAGACTATCTTAACGAACACGGATTCACGGCCGACTTCACCAAGCTGAAATACTCTTACAACGTTGGCATCTGGGGCACGAGCATCTGCGGCGGCGAGCTTCTCGACTCTGCACAAGGTCTGCCCGAGGAGGCTTACCTCAAGCACGTCACCAGCCAGGAGGAGAGCGAGCTGCGCATAGAATTCAAGAAGGGTGAGATTGTTGCCGTGAACGGCGAGAAATACGACGACAAGGTTAAGGCGATACAGAAGATTGAGGAAATCGGCGCTGCCTACGGCATAGGCCGCGACTGCAACGTGGGCGACACGATAATAGGCATCAAGGGCCGTGTAGGTTTTGAGGCTGCCGCACCCAAACTGATAATCGAGGCTCACCGCATGCTCGAGAAGTACACGTTGAGCAAGTGGCAGCAGTACTGGAAAGACCAGGTTGCCAACTGGTACGGAATGTTCCTGCACGAGAGTCAGTATCTTGAGCCTGTAATGCCCG
>HF986719.1:1687-2660 GCA_000433175.1 Prevotella sp. CAG:1058 | reverse complement strand
TATTGCGTAAGGTTCTTATATCGAACTCACGTTAAAAAAAGAATGACTAAGGGCACAACAACCTCCCTACCCTGCAATATTTACTTGTCGGAAAAGCGTCAACACACAGGCTCCACCCGGGCCATGGTTTACCTGCTCCATGATCCATTCTTCAAGCCGTGAGCTGCATTATTCTTCGGCCACATTAGCCTTCTTTCCTATTTAACGGTAATAAAATCCCATCTTACAGCGTTACATTTTCAGCGTTACAAGCATGTAAATACTTGATAATCAGCACATGTCATGTAACAGTAGCAAAAAACTCGTTGCCTGGAAATTTGGATGTTACTGTCGTCTGGTTTAACTTTGCAGTACAGGTCGTGCAAAGAATACGCAGACAAATAAGACATAATACGATTAATCAAATAAAAAACATTACCGACTATGAACACTTTTAAAAGACTTTTCGCACTGCTGCCGTTCGTGCTTTTAGGAATGACGGCCATAGCACAAAACGCCGACAACGGACAGAAGGAAACAGGCAACGCCGCATCTAACTTTTTCGCAGAAAGGCTGTATGCACACATAGGGTTCGGAGCAAGCACCAAGCACGACGGCATGACGCCGGCGGAATTCACTGCCGAGATAGGCTACAAGTTCATTCCGCGCATGTACGCTTACTTCCATGCCAGCGGACCCTACGGCCTTTATGACAAGGACCACGGACAGACATACACAAAGACTACGAACATACTCGGCGGCGGACTTGGCTACACACTCTACAAGCCCGACAACGAGGCAATATCGATAGACCTGCGGGGCACGGTGGCAGCTAGCGTAGGCAAAGCTGACTGGAAGCAAACATCGTATGACGCCATGCTGCTTTTCCGCATAGGCCGTGGAACTTTAAAGGCCGACATCGGCATAGGCTACAAACACATAACGTCGCACACGACTGGCATCAGCGCATACAACGGACTGGCGGTGTCGCTGG
>HF986719.1:0-1601 GCA_000433175.1 Prevotella sp. CAG:1058 | reverse complement strand
AGTCAGAGTTCTTCCGCCGTTCTGTCCTTTGCTCTTTCATCATAACGGCAGGAATATTATTAGTTAACGTAAATTTCCGGTGCAGGGTTTGCCATTCAGACAAGCCTGCACCGGACTTTGCCCTTTCATTTGCCACTTGAGCCTCATACCACCTTCTTTGCGTTTATCCTCGACTTCATTGTCCTCTGCGCACCAGGGGTCATGCACATGGTACGCTGAATGTCGGCGTCGTCACGGCCCATGTCTAACAAAAGAAGGTAGAAGATGTTTGACGACGAAAGGCGACGTTAGCCGTTCTCGGCAGAGGCTACCGCCTCGGCATGCCCTACGCGGTAATACTCTATGAACTCGTCGAACTCCTTCTTGCTCCACATTGCAGTAGTTCCGCCGGCGGCTATCTCGTCGTACAGGCGCAGCCCGTTGCCAAGCACCATGGCCTGGCCGTCCTTCAGGTTGCGTATCTTACGCTTAAGGTCGTTCACCTTGCCGGCGTGGCTTGCGTCCTGCTTCTCCAGCTCGCTTATGCGCGCAGTGTATTCTGCTATCAGGCGGTTGCCCTCGTTTATAGTGCGCTTCGCCTTGTTGATGCGTTTACGGTAATACAACGTAAGCGACAGGACAAGCAAAACAACCACGCAAAATGCCAACAACACATTGCGCCACACACCTTCCTTATACTTATCGCGTTCATAGTCGCGCTGCACAGTAACTGCCTCTTCCGTCTTCATCGCGCGACGCACACTGTCCTGCAAAGCCTGTGCTTCCTTGTAGAAACGCGACGATGCGGCGTAGTCGCCTGCCTTGTCTGCCATCTCGGCACGAAACTGCAATATTTCAACTTTATCCTCAACCGAAGCGTTTGGCCATGCTTCCTTCAGCAAAGAGTCGCTCTCTGCACTATCGCCAAGCATGTAACGGGTCTTAGCGAGGTTTATCCTGGTTGTTACATCAGGAAATAAATTAAAAGCCTGTTTGAAGAGAGAATCGGCTTTACGGTACATTTTATTATCATAATAAATGACTCCCATATTGGTAAACAACACGGAACGGAATTCCTTTCCTTCTATTTTATTTATATAAGGAAGTGTTTTATCAAGATAAAACTCCGCACTGTCTTTGCGTCCCATCTGGTAAAAGCACAAAGCCTTACTATTGTAAGCGGCACACAACCAAGGAATATTATCATTCTCGATGGCACACTTTAATGACTTTTCCGCATATTCTAACGCCGCCAGATTTGCGTCCAGATAAATATTAATCAGTGACATGTTGTTACAAATAAGATGCCGCAGCCAGGGAATCTCAGCCTTCATTTCCGCTTCTTCGGCCTTTTTCATAAACAACAACGCTTTTTTCACACTATCCTCAAGCAACAAAGAAGCACCTTTATAATAATAGGCACGCGCTAAATAACCGTAATCGCCTTTACGCTTGAAATAGTCAATACTGAAATATATCAAGGAATCAGCTTCGGTTTCTTCATCCAATATAAAATCATTTTGAAACTTTAACAAATAATATAGAGCCTTATCGCCATCCTCAGATAAGCCTTGATTATTTATATCATAAGTAACTAATCAAAATTAAGCAGCATTATGTTT
>HF986718.1 GCA_000433175.1 Prevotella sp. CAG:1058 | reverse complement strand
ATGAGGTTGGCTTCTGCATTCAACACCTCATTGATATAAGTGTCTCTGAGGTTAAGGTAACTTCTAACTTTACCAATAGTTTCAAGTTTTACCTCAAACCTTGTTACACCATTGAATTGCTTTACGACCTCCCATTTGTTAGGGAGTATAGAAAGAAAGTCCTTATTCTTAGGCTTGATTATTTCTTTCTCTTTGCGATAGATACGGATGCACTCTTTACACTTGGAAGATTTAACGTCTCTAATGAAGTCTATACCTTCACTATCGTAATAATCCCATTTGTAGCGTCTGTAATTCTTTACCCATATTGACAATGCTTGCAGGGTTTCATCTGATAGGGTTGCATGTACATCCTTGGTTACATCTGCAGAGGTGACACATCCCGTTTGCAATATACCTTCCACATCAATAAGGCAGATACCCAACTTGTTGATGTTTTCAAGGCATTGACGAATGGTGTGTTTGGATATGAGCTTGGGATAATCTTCTCCAAGTATCTTACTCGAAAACTCCAAGGTTAATGTTTGCTGTGGTTTGCTTATTGCAATGTATAAGTTGAATGGTACACTCTTATCATTCTTGGATGAGTAATATAGACCTGTTAATTCCCCATTCTTGGAATTATACGTTTGGTTGAACTGAATCTGTCGTTCTAACAGATATTTATAGTTGGCTTTTATCTTCAGCCTGTCGAATGTTAAATAACTCACTATTCATAAGAATTTCCTTTTTATTTTTCAGAAATGTACTCTACAGGCTACATTTCCCCCTTTTGATAATGTGATAATGGAGAGAGGTGGAGACCTCTCTTCTATTTGTTCACACTATCTATACTATCAGGAATCGTTTCCCAATAGGCTTTGAGAGCAACTGATATCGCCCTCTTGTGTTGCGCACTTTTAGCCCGCCCTTTGAGGCTTGCGCTGATTTTGCGTTTTGTTTCTTCGCTTCTTTGTCTTGTAATTCTTTTCATACTCTTAATCCATTATACATATATAAATATAGGTAAGACTGAAAGGATTATCAAGATTAGTAAGTTCCTCTCAAATTCTGTAGAAAATTTTGAGGATGACAAAGCACTTGGATTAAAGACATACCCCTCTTCCTTAAGGAAGGCATTATAAGCGGGGATACGGGGGTAGGAAGACATACATCCCCCTACCTGCCAATATGTTACAAGTCCATCCCTGACAAAAACACTACTGAAAGTGCTTGCCCATAATTTAGGGGTAAGTTTTACTGTACTCTTTTGGCCATTTGCCTAAGAAACAGTACCTTTGCGAAAAAGAAATTAAACCGTTGTTCTTTGACTTTTCTTTGGCGGAAATATAGGCTTTGTGGGGTCAGGAATCCAATGCCTCAACTCCCAAATCTTATCCAAATCTTTTAAGAATTGGTTCGAGAACAGAACGGTCAAGGGTACAATAAAAAGTGTTGTAAGTTATTAACTTACAACACTTTTTATTTTTCTGAATATAAATATGGTATAAACAACAACACGCTCATATATTCAGTTAACTTTTATACTATATTTATCACAATTTTGACAGAAATCCGTTTTTTCCTAACTTCGATTAAATTAAAATAATGGAGGTATTCCATACTATTTGTATTTTCATTGAATAACAATTATTTTAGATGATGTGATAATTCTATTTCATCATAGATTTAAAACTCTTTCTAATTCATATGCCAAATTATTTAATTGTTTTGTTTCTTCTAATTTAAAATTACAATATTCATTCCATAACTTGTAATATAGATTAAATTTATCATATATGCCATATATTATTGGAACTTCCTTTATTTGCAATTTATGGTCTTGAATTTTTATATCACCATTTTTTGCATTAACTATTGCATAATATTCAAGTATTTTTTTATCATCTTTTTCTTTAATTCTGCATTTAATTTGGTATGTATAGAACAAATCACAATTAATGGTATCAATTTCTGATATATAATTATTAATGCTATCTTTTAGATATTTCATCATAATCTCATTTTGGCATAAAAAGGAATATAATTCCTCATTAAGTTCCATACATTGTTTTATAATATGAGATAATTTTCGTTTCTTATCTTCGGATAAATGATTCACTTCATATGCTTTCTTGTCCATTAAATCTTTTATTTCATAAATTGAATATTTTGGTTTGGGAAAAGAATCAGTTTTTACAACAGTTGTAAACAAATTTAACAATTCTTTTGTATCAAAAGAATCGACTAAAAGTATATTAGTTACTTCTTCAAAAGATGATGGATTGTCAAAATTTTCTTGAACATAGTTCATAAACTCATTTTCAATTTTGTTTTCAACAGAAGGTTTGCACCCAGTAAAAAAACAAAGTAACAGTGTCATTATCAGGCCTATTATATTTCTTCTCATTTCTTAAATTTTTAATTATAAAAAGATAGACTACAAATTAATTATGTTCATACATTCAAGACATTTTATTATTACCGTCAATAATATTTTTCAGAACTGCGGAGATTGTATTTACAACAGATACATATTCAGTAGTTATAGTAACAAGAGGAGAATTCATTCTCCTTATATATATATTCACTTTATATTTTTCTATTGTGGTCTTTGTTTTTTTCCTAGCTGTTGCTCCACCAACAAAAGCTCCTACACCACCTGTTAAGACTCCGCCTACTACAGCTCTACCTAACATACTTCCTGTAGAAGTAGAAGTTTTATATGACATTTGATTATTAATATCAAAGTCAAGAATTTCATTGTATGTGTATGTTATTCCATTCATGATAATAATTTTCTGGCAATCAAATACTAAGATGCTATTGTCTTTATCTTCATATATGCCTGTTTGTATTACTAAAGTTGTTCCACCGTATTTTAATTCTAATTTCTTTTTCCATTCATTAAATTCTTCTTTTTTTTCCTTACTGATTGTAACTGTATATAATATCAGTAAAGCGATACCACAAAGAACCATTATTGAAATAACAATAATAATAACCATAACAATTTTTTTATGTTGTTATACACAAAGTTAATTAAATCCATTTTTTAACCTCACGCATAACCATAAAAAAGGAAACGTGGGTTATACTTATTGGTTGAAAGGTATCGCCAAACACCCACGCTCCAAACAAGTAAGCCCACGCTAAACGTGAGCATCTCACTTATTGTTTTCAGGAGCGTTGATTTAATTTGGCGATTTTATCAACCCCGAACAATAGCAAAATGCTATTTTTATTCAAATGTCATGATACAGCTTGTACTATACCGCTACAAATATACTTAAATTGTTCGTACTTTCAAAACAATGTCTTAAATATTTTAACCAATGAATAATAAAATATACTTAGCTATATACATAGCTAATATTAAACGATTCCATATCCATATAATTATCTTTAACTACTCTGAACACCGTTTCTTATTTGAGTAATTGTCTTGAATATGTTTATCCTAATAACAGATTCTTTTATTTCAAAATGGAATTCAGTTTAAAATTTATATTTTCACAGGCACACGTATCTACGAAAATATCAAGCACTTATAGCACAATATCAAGTAGGAATAAATACGAAAGAACCATATCTCATAATAAACGACAGGCTGTTGAAATATCATTAGTTTTAAAAAGGGCACCTTTCGGGTTGTGAAAGATGCCCTTTTAGCGTCCAAAACATGGCATATTGCGAGGTAAAAGAGCATGTTTTGCATTTGCTTCCAATCACAGGCTGAGAACAAACGGCGAAACATGACCGGAATACTGCTTAACGCTGACAAGACGAATGCGTTCCGGCATAACCTCAGGAAAGGCAAAATGGCTGTAGACGGCGACGAGAACGGCACAACTGACGGCATTCAGTTTTTTATCACCCGATGTTTGCATATTAAGCCTTTAATAGTTATATTTGTGGCACGTCTTACTCGTCTATCAACTTTAAAGGCATGGATTATGACAGCATATCAGATACCTCAATACGCGTCCAGACTGAAGATGAACTAAAAAATGAGCATGCAAATGCGATTGATTATGTTCAAGAACAATGAGTATATCATGCCAACGGTTAAAACAATATTACACTGACAAACGGAAAAAGAGATGATACAGGGACTTGATTTCATAGCCATCGACTTCGAGACTGCTACCGGCCAGCGCGCGTCAATATGCGAGGCTGGCATCTGCGTGGTGCGCGACGGAAAGGTGAAAGAAACGCACTCGTGGCTCGTCAGGCCGCAAAACAACTATTACTATTACCGGAACATACAGATTCATGGCATCAGTCCGGCTGACACGGCTGATGCGCCGGAGTTTCCGGAGGTATGGGCAAAGATTTCAAAGTACCTCAAAAAGAGCCCTGTACTCGTAGCTCACAACGCTGCGTTCGACATCAGCTGCATACGCCAATCACTCGAACTGTATCGTATCAGGAAGCCCGACGTCACTTATTACTGCTCGCTCCGCGCTGCCAGAAAGCTCTACGACTTCAAGTGCAATACCTTAGACTACCTCTGCAATCAGTTCGAGATACCCTACGGACATCATCACCGTGCCGGCGATGATGCCGAGATGTGTGCCCGGTTGTTCCTTAGAGAGATACGGGATGCTGGCTGGTGCGAACTTAAAGATATGTCATATTGCGCCGGACTATTATAAACTTACGGCATAAAACAGCACTGTACGGACTACAATACAAGACATACGAACAACCGGCAGAGGAACAGACGCTCCCCTGCCGGTTGTTTTCTTATATGCCGTAAACATTATGCTACGGCACTACCATGCTCATATCAAGGCGTTGAACAGATAACCTGAAATGATAATCAGCGCCGTAACAACGCCGAAGAAGATGCCTATCAACCGCCAGGTCATCACCTTTTTCAACAGCGTTGCTTCCGGGAGAGAGAGTCCGACGACACTCATCATAAAGGCAATCGCCGTTCCCAGCGGAACACCTTTTGCCACAAAGACCTCTATTACAGGCACTATTCCGGCCGCATTGGCATACATCGGTACAGCAAGGATGACCGCCAGGGGCACGCTCCACCAGTTGCCTGCCGCCAGGTAACGCTCAAAGAACCCGTCAGGCACAAACCCGTGCATCGCCGCACCTATGCCTATACCCACCAGCACGTAGACAAGCACTCCGCGCACTATGTCCCACGAGCCGCGCACTATCGACGGCAGACGGTCGAAGAACGACGTTTTCTCTGCCTCCCATACGCCGGTCTGCTCTTCTGACTGCCGCTGAATAGCCTTTATCCAATCGCTAAGATACCTGTCAAGACGCATACGGCCGAGAAGTATTCCGCCCAACATTCCGAGTACGATTCCGCTCACCACATAGATTATCGTTGTGCGGACACCGAACGAACCGAGAAACATTGCCACGGCAACCTCATTGACCAACGGCGACGTTATCAGAAAAGCGAACGTTACCCCGAGCGGTATGCCGCCCTTGACAAAGCCGATGAACAGCGGTATTGACGAACAGGAACAGAACGGAGTAATGGCTCCGAACAACGAAGCGAGCAGATATTGCAGGCCGTACATCCTGTGCGTAACGAGATAATTGCGCAGACGCTCGATGGGGAAATAGGCATTAACGATGCCCATCAGCATGCTTATAAGGAACAGCAGGATGATTATCTTTATCGAATCATAGAAAAAGAAGTTCACCGCCACGCCCAAGTGTGAAGACGCGTCGAGCCCCATCACGCCGTACACAAGCCAATCCGCAAACTGCTGTATCATAGTCCGAGTATCTCCTTCACCTCGTTTTCAGAGGGCACATGCCCCTTTATCCTAACCACGCCGTCGACAACCACTGCCGGAGCAGCCATTATGTTGAACTTCATTATTTCCATAATGTCCTCCACCTTTTCCAGTGTTGCGTCTACATTGTTCTCCCTTATCACCTTCTCCACCAGGCTGTAAGTCTTCATGCACTTAGAGCAGCCTGTACCTAAAACCTTTACTTCCATAATCTTAAAAATAAAATATTATACAAAAATATACTCCAATAACCATAAACATTATGCCTACGACAAGATTGAGCCACTTCTGCAGGGTCTTCATACCGTTGTAAACCTTGCCTATCCGGCCTGCGCTGAAAGCCAGGGTCCACGCCACCGCCAGCACGGGCAGCGATGTAGCCACAGCGTAAAGCACGGGCAGCAGGTAGCCCATCGGCGTCGTGGCCGACAGCGGAATTAGCATCCCGAAATAGAACACGCCGCTCGTAGGGCAGAAAGCCATGGCGAACAGCACGCCCAACAGCAACGCCCCGGCATTTCCGCGGCGGGCTATCCGCTCGCCGCTGCCGCCGAATCCGAACGACGGCAGATTGAGCCTGCTGCCGAAAAGCATGTACAATCCTGCCACAACAAGAACCGGCCCCAGCAGCATTTCACCGTAAACTGCCACAAACTTCCTTATCCCGAACACGCTAGCGCCGCTCCGCAGCACGGCTATAAGCACCACGCCGAGCAGCGTATAGGCAAGCATGCGCCCCTGCGTGTACAGCAATCCCTTGACGAAAGCCGACCTGCCGCTGTCTATGTGCTTGGCTATATAGCCTACGGCGGCTATGTTGGTGGCCAGCGGACACGGCGACAGAGCCGTAAGCAAGCCGAGCAGCAGTGCCGTGACGGCCGGCGTGGTCGAACTGTCCAACAACGTCTGCAACCACTCCATACCTTAGTCCTTTAGCATTTCGTCAATCTGCCGTGCCAGTCCGGCCTTGAACTTGTCAGGCGACTTGCGCGCGTTGCGGAACGCAAAGTCGGTCATGTTCACCGGCTTCTCGCTTCCGTCAGCATTGTGGTCAACCACAACCAGCGACGACCATGTCACCTCGTACTTGTCAGCCAGTTGTTTTTCCTCGGTCAGGTCAACGTTCCTGAACACCAGCATGCTGTCGCGCTGCTGCGCACCATACTGCGCCGCAAGCAGTTCCTTGGTGTACTTCTCAATCGCTATGCACGTTGCACAGCGTTGCTTACCGTGGAAATACAACACCTCCACCACGTCGCCCTTCGCCTTCGCAGCCTCCGGCTGGCGGCTTTCCCCACTGTTAGAGCAGGCTGTCATGTCCAGACAAAGGGCAATCAACACTAATAATTTTCCCATAATCGTACTGTGTTTACCTTATTACTTTTATCTTAGTATTATTTGTTATTCGCAAAACAACGAACATTAAGGTTAAAAAAAAGGAGCTGTCAGTCGCAACAACTTCCTTTTTCGCATACGCAACTGTCAAAGAAACCGCCAAAAAGCCTGCCAGCCAAGCGCCAGTTTTCTCGGTTGATGCAATACTTCACCTTTGGAGTCTCCACTTCTCCCTGTATCAGTCCGGCATCCTTGAGTTCCCTTAAATGCTGTGAAACAGTGGATTTCGCGATAGGCAGCTCCTCGTTGATGTCGCCAAAATAGCATGTTGTCTGCCTCGCCAGGAACTGCAATATGGCAATACGCGCCGGATGGCCCATCGCCTTTGCAAAACGCGCCAGCAGCTCCTGCTCGACACTATAATTCTTATTCTCCATGTATCTCAATATTATTTTCTGTTCGCAAATATACGAACATTAATCCGTACAACCAAGAAAAAACATGAAAAAGTTTCATTTTCACCCTTCCGCCCCATGCCGCAGCCGCCTCTGCCGACGGCCGGGCGAGGCACGGAAGGGAAATGGGAACCGTCTACGACAGGGCATGAAACGGCACGGGCGGAGACGGCAGGCAGCCCGGAGCGACGCCCCGGACCGCCGTGGTTCAGGCATACGAGTGCATGCCTCCAAGAAAATAGTTTACCCCGAAATATGTCATAAGCAGCGTAAGGAACGCCGCCGTCATGTACAGATGGTAGCCCACTGGGCGGCGGAGGAAAGGCAGCGAGCCGCCGTGCACGGCTACGGCGTAGACCATGAGCGTTATCAAGCCCCACACCTCCTTTGCGTCCCAGCTCCAATAGGTGCCCCACGACACGTTGGCCCACACAGCACCGACGAACACGCCGACTGCCAGCAGGGCCACGGCGGGATAGAGCATGAGGCGCGACAGCAGGGCGAGCGACTCGAGCCTAGCATCGGACCGTGACGCCCGCCTGCCCCACGCAAGGCGCAGGACAAGGGCGGTGACGCCGCAGACGAACGTGAGCGACAGCAGGGCGAACGACAGCATTATGACCGAAACGTGGACGCTAAGCAGCGGCGACGACAGCACCGGCATTACGTGGGTTATCTGCGGATTCATCTGTCCGATGTGCGAAACCAGCAGGAAGAAGCCCGACATGAGCAGTCCGAACGGCAGGGCTATGCGGAAACGGCGGCAGGCCGCAAGTCCGGCGAGCAGTACGAACCATGCCATTACGAGCATCGTCTCGTAACCGTTGGCCATAGGCACACGCCCTGCGACCACCCAGCGCAGTGCAAGGCACACGGTAAGGGCGGACAGCGACAGCACCGACACTACCAGGCCTACGGCATCTGCCACCCTGCCCTGCCTTGCGCAGCCCTGTCCACCGCCACCGGCCGCGCCGCTCCTTGCCATGCGCACCACCGCAAACACTATCAGGAGCAGCCCCGCCGAGAGGTTGAGCATGAATAATATGGTGGCGAAGGGCACGGCGTTATAAGCCCGCTCGGCCTTTACCTGAACGGGAGAAGGCAGCGACGTGCCGGCATTTGCCAGCTGGTCTGCGAGCATCTTGTCGAGAATGCGGTCAACCTTGTCGTACCGCCCCGCCATCACCTCGCCGTAAACCAGCGAAAAAACGTTCTGCATGTACTTGCGCCGTGCTTCTCCGACAAGGCTGTCGCTGATGCCGTCGGTAGGCGCGTACCACACCGTCCTGCCGCCCGAAGTAGAGGGAAACACCTTAAGCAGGCTGCCGCGGCGCAGGTTCATCACCATCATCAGGCGGTCGTCAACATCGGCCACCTGCTTGTGGAAGCCGTCGGCAGCACCCCGGTAATACTCGCTGACGTAAGGCCCGAGGATGTAACCGCCCATCGCCTTATTGAAAAAGGTGTTGACAGAGCAGTATCGCGGCAGACTGAGACGGTCGCGCAAGGCTCCCTGCTTGAGCTTCACCACCGGCTCGGCGCTCCACTCCTCGCCGTGGAAGATGAAGCCCGTAAGCACCTGCTCGGCCGTGTAGCCCTTGTAACTGCTGCTGCCGCAGAGCTTTTTGGTAAAATCGACGGCCAGCGTCTGGAGCGGGCACACGCGGTCGTTGTACAACACGTAGAGGCGGCCGAACTTGTCGGCGGTGCTTTCGGGCAAGACGGGCACAGCCCTTACAGTATGGCTGAAGCCTGCGGCAAGAAGCAGCGAGAGCACCCCTTTCCTTACCAACGGACTGCGCAGCAGGCGGCGGTAAGTGTCTTTCGGGTCTGCGAACATCCACGCAAGCGAGATGAACAGCAGCGCGTAGCCGGCGTAAGTAAGCGGAATGCCGTAGGGGTCGTAGTTCACGGCGAGCGTGCTGCCGCTCATGTCGCTGTCGTAAGACGACTGGTACAGGCGCATGGAACGGTGCGAATAGACATTGTTCATCGACACTTCGCCCTTAATCTCACGACCGCCGTCGATTATGGTGAACTCCGACTTGTAGTCGGCCGCTGCCCTTGTGCCGTCGTGGTATTCCACGGCGAAGCTGTCGAGCCTCAACGTAAAAGGCAGTTTACGCTCCGCTTCATGGCCGCCGCTGCCGCCTGCGGTGTATGTACCGACAGTCTCGCCGCAGCGCAGGTGTACCGCCCCGCGCACTGCCGACAAGCGCGTGGCGAGGGCGCCGGCAAGCACCAGCACAAGCGAGGCGTGAAGCAGCACCACCGACGGGCGGCGCACACGGCGACTGACGATGTAGGCCACGCCGGCAACGGCGAGCAACGCCCACAGCGCGACGAACCACCACGAGCCGTAGACGGCGGCGTGGGCGAAGCCGGTACCACGGTATTTTTCAATGAACGTGGCCACTCCCATGCAGGCCACGACAAGCACGTATGACGTGAAAAGAACTTTACGTAACATCGGTCTGATAAATCTTGTTTCGCAATATGCCGCCTTTTGCGGTGCAAAAGGCCATCTTTTACAAGGTGAAAGGCAACCTTTTGGAGTGCAAAAGGTTACCTTTTATAAAGCGTCTGACTGCCAGGCAGTTACACGCCTGCCAAAACCGTCGTGGCGGCAGGCGCTGCATGGAGCCGTCAGATGGACTGGAGGAACTTCACGACGGCGTCGCGGTCGGCCTTCGGCAGGTTGTAGAACTTCTCCGCCGCCCAGTATGCGTCGCTCTGCTTGCTGTACGCGTGCCACATTATGGCCTCTATCTCGTTGCGCGCGCGGCAGTCGTGCAGGCGGTCTTGCGCGCCGGTGTTGACGAGCGACAGTCCGCGTCCCCACAGCGGAGTGGTGCGGCACCACGAGTTGTGTATGTCGTTAACCATGAACAGGCGGTGCTGCACGAAGTCGGAGTAAGGATATATCTTCTGGTTGGGATAGCGTGGCAGCGGACGGTCCTTTATCACGTCGGGCGTCCAGTAGTTGTCGTCGCCTGTCGTCCACGACGGACGGTGGCAGCTGGCGCAGCCTATCTGCATGAACACCTCCTTGCCGCGCTGCACGTCGGGGTCGTTCAGGTTGCGCGCACGGGGAATTGCCAAGCCGCGGTGCCACACCATGAAGGCGTAGAAATTGTCTGTAGACATCTCCGCACTGAAGTTGTGCCAGGGGTTGTCGAACTGGTTGGTCGAGGGGTCAAGCAGGTTCTTCACCGCGTCGGCTATGCCGGTATCGGTGCCGTCGGCGTAGTAAGGCGACGACGGGTCGGCCTTTATAGCCTCTATCACCTGCGCGTTCCTCGACATGGCTTCAGCCCATGCCGTGGTGGTGTAGAGCTTCGGGCGGTCGGGACGCGACACGTTGGGTATGTTCCACATGGCGTTGGCTCCGGCGCCGTCTTGCAGCGAGGCGCGCGTCAGGGCGTAGGTGTAGCGCTTAATCATACCCTCGACGGGTGTACCGTCGGCCAGCGCGCCGGGCGAAGTCCACGTGGTATAGTATGCCGACGGCGCCCAGTCGTTGGCAGCCTTGTCCCACATTGCGGGGTTGAGGTCGGCCCCTGCCGCAGCCTCGAGTGCATACTGCGCCTTGAGCGAGTCTTCGGGTATGGCGTCAATAAGCCCCGTGCCCATGATGCCTATCGTCGACTCGAGGCGCACCTCGATGTCGGTGGGCTGCGGATAGGTGTTGAAGGCTGTCGTGGGTATTGTTATCTCGGGGTAAATCAGCTCGTACTTCTCGCCGTCGGGAAACTGCAGCGGCAGTCCGCTCTCCATTGCCGTGACGGTGTGCCAGCTAAGGTTTATCTGGTCTTCGTCGACAGGCGGCAGGAACGGCGACACGGCCTGCGTCTGCGGCATGCCCGTAACCTCGCTGATATAAGGACCGTCGTTGCTGCCCGGGGAGTCGGGATGGTAGATTACGAGCAGGTAACCGTTGCCGTAGGTGTTGGCACGGTAGGTGTCCTGCCGCTTGCCGTGGCCGTAGCCGGGGTGGCAGTCTATGCACGAGCTGCGCACTGAGGCGGGGCCGAGTCCGTTGAACGGCGGCGTGTTGATGTTGTAGTTGCGCTCGAAGAAGGTTTCGCCGAGGTTGAACTCGTCCATCAACCCGAGGTCGGTAACAGCCTGTGTCTCGTCCTCGTAACAGCCTGCGGTAACGTTGTCGGTAGTGCCGAGGCGGCCGCCGGGATACCACTCGTCGGCAGAGAAGTTGCCTACGGCCTTGCCAACATACTCTATGTCGCCCATGCTTTCGGAGGGCGGAGCCGGGTCTACGCCGTCGTCGGTACAGGCGGCGAACGGCAGGCACATGCATGCTGAAAGCATGAACAGATGATAACTCTTGGTTTTCATAATATCTTTATTTAAATTGTTTTTCGGAAACGCTTATGAAGCTGCGCCGCAGAAGGGGCGCAACGCCCCTCGCGGCACAACCTCAATTACATGAGATACTTGTCTGCGCTTAATTGTTGGCAACCCACTGCGACGCCTGCGTCAGGTCGGCGTCAAGCTCCTGTATGGCGTCGATTGCCGTCTTGACGTAAGGAGCGGTAGGATTTTCGCCGAACTCAACGCCCGTGGCTATGCACGCGTCGAGTGCGCTGAAGGCACCGTTAAGGCTGGCTTCAAGCTCGGCGGCGAGCGTCGGGTTGTACTTCTTGAGGTAGCCCATGAGCGAGTTCTCCTTCGTAAGGTCGCCCGTCACGTTGCCGTAAAGCGAGTACTGTATGCTCAGAATGTTATCCTTGAAATCATAGAAAGAACGGTGGCTGTAAGGCGACTCAATGTAGTTGGGGTCTGAACCGTTGTAGGCGTTGCCCATCTTCTGCGAGTAAACCTCGTTGGAAATATTCTGGCAGCCGCTCGTAAGGATGGTGCTTGCCACCTGGCGCCACGTTGCGTACGTACTGCCGGGCTGTCCGGCCTTGAGCATGTTCTCGCCGTAGGTCAGCTCGCCGCTGCCCACCGTGTACTGGAGTTCGCACTCGTCAATCACCCTTGTCTTCTGTTCCTGCGGTGCGTCGGGGTTCCATGCTACGTTGAGCTGGTAGCAGCGGTCGCGCAGGTCGCCGGCCACGGCAGTGGCGTAGATAAGTTCCTCGCGCCCGGTAATGTGCGCACCGTAACCTGAAACGAGGTCGGGGTCGTCGCCGAGCAGTGTCGCCACGTCGCGGTTCTCGCCGTTTCGGAAGATGATGAACTCAATGCCGTGGAAGCCGAGCAGCTCCTGGCCGAGCTTGTTGGCGGCGTATGCAATGCCGTCGTCGCCGTTGTCGAGCTGCGCTATCTTGTCGCTGTTCTTCAGTTCGGTGACAAGTCCGTCAAGGTCGAGCGGCCAGGTGTCGATGTGCGGGTCGATGCCGAAGTCGGTGGCTGCGCCGTAGAGGAAGGCTTCGGTCTCCTCCCAATAGCTTCGGGCTTCAAGGAAGGTGGCGCATATCTGGTCTATTTCGGCCTGGGTGACGCTGTTAGGGTCGGCCTTGAACTTCTCCTTGGCGGCGTTCAGCTGGTCGTACAGACGCCCGGTGTACTCGGCAAGGTTGCCGTAAGTTGGGTAAATCACTTGGTTTACGTAATCGGTTGCGGCGTTCTTCAAGAACGTTTCCTTCTCGGTAAGCTCCGTGCCGGTGCCTGGATTGTCGCCGCCTTCGTCGTCGCTGCACGACGTGAAACCTGTTACGAGCATGGCTCCTGCCACAAGGAGCATGGGAAATTTAAGATACTTTTTCATAAATCTATACTTTAAATGTTATCGATTAAGTTGTTTGTCATCATTGTCGGTCAGCCGTGACGTGCCTACATGAAGAAGCCCTGGTATGCAATGCCGATAGAAATGGAAGGCTCGTCGTTGTAGGCCGACTTCAGGAAGCGGTGCGAGTATTCGCCCTTTACGGCTATCTGGGGTATGGGGTAATAGTTGAAACCTGCCGCTATGCGCTGTTTGTCGGTGTAAGCATACTCGGGTTGGTTCTTCTCGGGCACGTATGAGTCGTAGTACTCGTAACGCCCGAAAATATAGAACTTCTGGTTGTCGTTCCTCAATTTGGTCGACAGAGAGAACAGGTCGTAGCCCGCCTCGATGCCCAGGGCTACGGCGTTCTTGCCCACACGCGACTTCTTCGCCGGCGAACCGCTCGCCGTCGCGTTTATCTTGGCCTCGCTTATCTTGGCAGCGTCGCCCAGATAACCATAGTCCGCGTTGCCGCGCACTATCCATCCGCCACGGTCGAGGGTAAAGTCGAACGCGCCGACGATGACCTCGCCCTTTACCTTATCGTACGGCTTGCCCTCGCCCTCCTTGTCGTTGGGATAGGTGTTGTGCATCGAACGGCCGTAATATCCGCTCAACCCGAAGCGCAGTCCCTGCATGGCGTAATAGTCAAGACGGCCTGCGAAGCCGTATTTGTTGGCTACCTTGAACTCGAACGGCGTGCCTGCGCCGCCCTGTATCCAGGTGTCGCGGTCGAAGAGGAAGGCGTCGAGGCCGGCGACGAGCTGCGCCTCGTAGCGGAACTTGCCTGCACGCCCCCAGAAACTGATGCCCGTGTCGTGCCATGTGCAGGGCAGGATGGTGCCTTCTCCTTCGGGACGGTAGACCGTGAAGTAGTTTAACGGCTCATGGTGGGCGTTGGTAAGGCCTACGGGAACAACGAAATGGCCTATCCTTACGTTTGCCCACGGGGCAAATGACTTCTGTATCCACAGTTGCTCAAGCTCCACTTCGCCGCCTTTCTCGGTTTCCTGCTCCCACTCGCCGGCCTCCTCGAACTCCTGCTCAACGGCTCCGCCGGCGCCTCCGTGCTCAAACTCTATCTCGCTGGACATGGTCCAACCCTTGCCGAAATCATAGCTAAGATAGATTACGGCGTGGGGAATGTCGAAGCGTCCGTGCCCCGGGTCGTCCTTGTGCTGCGACGGATTGGAGTAACGGTACACGTTGTCGCTGTAGAAATTGCGCGTAAGCGCGATGTCGGCATAGCCTCCGATGCTGAGCCGGTTGCCGCCCTTGTGCTGGTAAACACTGTCGGCGGCCGACGTCTGTGCATGCAAGTCTGCGGCAGTAAGGCAAAATGCCACACCGCAAACTGACAGGAATGTTGTAAGTCTGTTCATCATATTGCATTTTCTTGATTGTCCGATGCAAAGGTACAATACGCCGAAAATGTTAGCAATACTTAAAAATCGGTAAAAACATTTGATAACAACAAGCACATGGAATACCGACAAATAGCGATCGGGGAACGTAAAAATGCGGACTTAACAGACTATTTAAGGAAAAAGACTGCTGATTTCCATAAGAAATTAAGATAGGGGCATGTCTGCCACAAAAACAATACCTACTTGTAGGTATGACTGTCCCTAATTATTATTAGGTAAGCAAAGACTGAATATACAACAAGCAAAGGCGGCGTAAACAAACACCTGCGCAACGGCAGGAGCAAAATACTTGCCGCTGCAAACCAACGGGAACAGGCGCGGACGGTTGTCCCCGGTGCTACCGGCAGGCATTTAACAAAAAACAAAGGAGAAGGTGCAACCTTATGGAATGCAACCTTCTCCATACCTAAATTTTATGTATTATGAAACTATTTACAGTTCGTCGTAGTTTATACGGACACTCCATCCGAAGTCGCTGATGCCCAAATCAACGTATTCAGGCCTGCCGCCACGCAACCATACTTCGACCTCATAGTCGCAAGCGCGGTCGAGAAACTCCTGTTCCGAATATCCGCTGCCTTCTGCACGGACACGCAGACGCGAAAGAAGGGCAGGCAAATTCATGTCGGCAACCGTATTCCCAGTCTGCTTTTCATAAACCTGCAGGCGGCCGTCAGACATTCCGTCGCCGCCGTGGAGCACCAGGCGCGAGGTCATGAAGCCGGCATTGGCGATGTAGCTGACAAGCTCGAGCCCGTCGTCGCCTTCCCCTTCAGATGGCAACATGTCGTAAGAGTTCCACGTCTCGTAAGGAGTGTAGACCGCACGGACGGCCATGTCGGGCGTATTGTCCCACCGAAGATGCGAATTGGCGTCGGTTATGCGTATGTCGTAGTCGGCAATATCCATCGCCGTAGGGTCGTCAAGCTCGCGCAGCGAGACCTTTATTTTCTTGGTATCGCGCACGAGCGACACCGTAACGTATGACGCGCGGTTGGAATAATCGTCGTAAACCTCCACCGTTCCGTCGGTCATTCCGTGCCACAGGGTATCGAGCGGCAGGCCGTTGTTGGTAATATGGTAAAGGCCGTCGGACTGCATTTCGCCCTCCAGACGCACTCCGAGCGAGCTTATGTCGCTGCCGGGCTGCATGTCAGGACGTATGAACGCGGCACGCCCCGTACCTGCCATGTCGGCGTAAGGACGCTGCCCTGCCAACGCCACCAGACGGTACTTGCCGGGAGCAAGGTCCGTTATGTGGATGGTGGAGGACGGCGCGGCAAACCGGGCGACGGCTGGAGCGGCGCCCTCTTCACGCGTCGTGACGAGCTTGCCGTCAGCATCGAAGACGTACAGGGTGACCTCGCCGACCTGGTTTGCGAACAAGTCGGTGCGCTGCAGGTTGTAGTCGTACTTGAAAGTGACGTACAACCCGTCAGGACAATCGTCGAGGTCGTCGGTAATCATGCCGCACGAGCCTGCCAGGCAACCTGCCGACAGCAGGAGCAACATTGAGCACCAGTTCATTATCAGACGCTTCATATCTTATTGTTTTTGTTTTATCTTAATGTTGATTGAAGTTTTAACAGCGGCATATCCGGCCGCAGGGAAGCAACGGTTTACATGTTGCCGAGGTTTGCGGCAGCCTCGGGCAGCCCCTCGCCGGCGGCCTGTCTGAACAGCGATGCCGCCTTGTCGTCGCAGCCTTTGAGGTAATAGTATGCCGCGAGGGCATTCTTTGCCTGCACGCCCGACCCCGCCTTGTCGAGGTAAGGCTTGGCACCGTCGGCGTCGCCGGCGTCGAGGTGCGCACACGCTGCGTTGAGGTTGGCCGTCGGGTCGTCGGGGAACATGCGCACGGCTATGTCCATAACCTCGTTGAACTCGTCGGAACCGGGACTGTAAGTCTGCGCAACGAGGAACATCTCCTCAAGCGAAAGCTGCTGCGGTTTTACGCGTATTATGCGCCTTGCCTCGTCGACGCTGAACGGACGCACCACGTAAGAGATGCGGTAGTCAGACCGACGGAGTGCCGGGTACCAATTGTCGAGCATGTACCTGTAATCGTCAGGGAAGGCGTTTTTTATCTTCCACTCGCGCTCGTCGTAGCCGAGAGTCTTGTCGGCGATGATGTCGAGCACCGCCTGCCTGTTGGCTATGCCGCCGCCGTTGATGCTGTCAACCAGTCCGTCCCAGTCTTCGGCGGTATGGCTTACTGCAAAGACGGTGTCGTCGAGGGCGACGAGCCGGCGCACGTAATCCTTAAGAGTGACGGCCCTGCCGCGTGCCAGGCGCTCGTTGGCGGCATGGCTTCCTTCGGGCGAAGCGTAGCCGTGTATTACTATACGGCGTATGTGCAGGTTCTTGTCGGCCTTAACGAGATTGATTGTCCTTATTATGCTGTCAAGCTCGGAAGGATTGCGGCGGTAGTCCGAATACAGTTCCGTGCTGTTCACGGGGAAGTCTATATATGCCGTCTTGTCGATGTGGCGCAGCTTGCGGGCCTCAGCTGCAGGGCGGAGGAAAGCCACGGCGGGCTTGCGACGGCGGCGCAGCAGGTACTCGTTGCCGTCATAAATATCGCCGCATCCGCAGAGGTCTTCGCGTATTACGATGTCATAGTCGTACACGTTTGCGGCCAGCGGCACCGAGGCCTTATAACTTACGGTCTGCGGCTTGCCGTTGCGGCGGCGCACCACGGTAGCCCCGCCGCCTATGCCGGCCGTATCGCCACGCTCGTACATAATCTGCTGGCGGCGGCCGTTAACAACAATACCGGGCATGGCGAGCGTCGTCCCGGCGGCCTTGACGCACGGCCGGTACACCAGCCGCGTGTTGGCAGGCAGCTCGAGCGAGTCGAGATTCAGCACCATGTCGAGCCCGACATAGCCGCCGTGACGCGTCACCACGGCCTTGTCGACGCCTATGCCCCTGCCGGCCATCCTCGCGCCGCGGTCGAGCCTGGCGTCCTGCGCGGACGCCGCAACCACCGTAAACGCGGCGGCCAGCAATGCTGTAACATATCTAAGATGTTTCATTTCGTTCCGTTTTTATGTTCGCGGTCATTCCAACCGTGGGCCGTGCGACAGCCCCGGCGGTCTGCCGCCTATATTAAAATATGTACATTACGCTGATAGCCAGCTTTGTAGGACCTATATAATTGGTATGGCCTGACTTCAGCCTCTCGCCACACTTGCCGCACTTGAACTTGTCGTACTCCAAGTAATCATACCCCACGCCTAGCGACGCCTCGACGTTCCAGTGGCGCGACAGGGGCCACTGGTAGCCGGCTGTTATGCCGCCACCGACATACCAGCCCTCATGGCGGCGGCCGTCGAGCGAGTTGAACATGCCGAACGGCATGTCTATGTCAGACACGTTGAACTGTCCGCCCATCAGGTGGGCACCGACAAACCATCCGTTGAAGCTCTAGCAGAACCAGTAACGGTATTCGGGCATGACGAGCCAATGGCGCAGTTCAGCCTTGCCGTCAGACTGTTTCCAGGGGTTAAGCCCGTAAAACAGCTGTACGGTATGCTGCTTGCCCACCGACGCCTCAAGCCCGATGTTGGGCGTAGCGGTAGCCCAGTAAAGGGCGTTGGTCTTGACAGCCACCTGCTGTGCCGAAGCCGCAAGCGAGGACAACACAAGACACACGCCAAGCAATGCCTTCCTTATCATAATGTATCAATTTAATGTTTCAGCCACTGCAAGCCATACGATATCATCGTTTGCAAAGAGACAACAATACGGCATCAGTTTTTGCATGGTTCCAAAGTCACATGGCAAAGCTTTGGCCATGCCAAAGCAATGCATATAAATATATACTAAAATGTTTAAATCAAAGGCGTGTGCGAGACAAGCCCTATTCTTATTATCATGATTGTAAATTTAATATGTTTTCTTAAAACAAGCCATTGCCGTCGGTTAAAATAATTTAAAGAACCGGCTTATAAATAAAACAGGCATGCATACACAGGCAGCCGGGCACAACAGGCCGTGAGCTAACGCCATAATGGCGTACCGCTATAAAACTGTAAGCCGTGCATGACGGATACATTAAATAATGTATCATGACAGGCGCCTGGACAAGTCACCAGGCAAAAGGTAACCTTTTGCATCCTGAAAGGCGGCATATTACAATGCAAAAGGTAACCTTTTAAACGCTAAAAGGCCGTCTTTGGCAGACAAACCAACAGGCTACAATCTGACACATGCCCACCCGAAGCCGCACAACCCTACACGGCACCAGGCCAACACACTGGTTGCCAGAACATTAAGACGGCGGGCACATCTGCACACGAGGCTGAAGCGTGGTCGACAGCAGACATTCCGCAGCAATACGACGCCATGACACACAGACCTTGTTTTAATCTGTAAGCAAACCGCATAATCCAAGGCCTGCAACACCGCGCAATGCAGGCTACAAACCCGTAATAAGCCGTACGGAACGAGACACAAGTTACACATTAACACCAATGTGGGACCATGACCGCGCATAAGACCGGCACAAGACACGAATAGGCACAAAGGGCATCGGGTAAAATGTGCCCGAACCGCAAAAAAGGAAGGAGTGCGGAACTGACAGGACAGTCAAGAAAACAGGCTCGGAGAGGAGAAGCAACGCGCCGCAACTGCCAGAATTACAATCTGAAACCGAATTAATGTTTTTACTTACACTCACGGCTGTATTCACGGCCGATACATGGAAGTATGGACGAAAAAGTGCATTGAAAAATTATGATTGCCCTGTACGGGGCGGCAACGGCACAGACGGACATGGAAGGAAAGTATAAGATAATTGCCGGTAATAAGCATTTTTTTACATAAATAAAGATAACATTTGCTCATATTTTCGTAATTTCGCAGCTGAAAAACAATATTCAAAATGCTTACATCTGAAGAGAAAAAAGCCATAATTGCACTTATCCATAGGCAAGTAGTGCCTGCGATAGGATGCACCGAACCGATAGCCGTGGCCCTCTGCGTGGCCAAGGCAAAGGAGATTCTCGGCCAGTTGCCCGAGAAAATAGAAGTAAGCCTTAGCGCAAACATCCTGAAAAACGCCATGGGCGTAGGCATTCCGGGCACCGGCATGACGGGCCTGCCCATCGCCATAGCGCTGGGCGCACTGATAGGGCGCCCCGAGCTTGAGCTTGAGGTGCTGCAGGACTGCAACCGTGCCGCCGTGGAGGAAGGCAAGAAGTATATCGCCGGCGAACGCATACGCATAAAGCTGGACGAAGACGCGCCCGACAAGCTCTACATCGCGGTAGTGTGCCATGCCGGCGGACACGAGGCTGAAGCACGCATAGCGACCGCCCACACCAACTTCGTCTACCTGCGCAAGGACGGCGAGGTGACGCTCGACAAGCCCGTGCACGCATCTGAAGAGAACCACGAGGAGGAAGTCGAGCTTACGCTGAGGAAGGTGTACGACTTCGCGACGGAGACCGACGTAGAGGAGCTGAGCTTCATACTCGAGGCAAAGAAGATGAACGAGGCGGCGGCAGCCGACGGCCTGCACGAGAACTTCGGCCACCAGCTGGGCAAGACGCTGTGCAGCCCGCTGGGCCGTGGCATCATGGGCGAGGGCATCTTCTCCAAAGTGCTGTCGGCCACAAGTTGCGCCTGCGACGCGCGCATGGCCGGCGCCATGATACCCGTAATGAGCAACAGCGGCAGCGGCAACCAGGGCATCTGCGCCACGATGCCGGTGGTAGTATTCGCCGAGGAGAACCATAACACCGACGAGGAGACCATACGCGCACTCATAATAAGCAACCTTACGGCAATCTACATCAAGCAGCACCTGGGCGCACTGTCGGCGCTGTGCGGATGCGTCGTGGCAAGCACGGGCAGCAGCTGCGGCATCACCTACCTCATGGGAGGCAACTACGACCAGATGGCATTCGCCGTAAAGAACATGATAGCCAACCTTACCGGTATGATATGCGACGGAGCCAAGCCGAGCTGCGCGCTCAAGCTGACATCAGGCGTAAGCACGGCCGTGCTGAGCGCCATGCTGGCAATACAGAACAAGCACGTAACCTCGGTCGAAGGCATTATCGACGACGACGTGGACCAGAGCATACGCAACCTGACCGAGATAGGACGCCGCGGCATGGACGAGACCGACAAGTTCGTGCTCAACATCATGACGCACAAGACAAAACCACAGAAAGCGTGACAAACAGCGGCGCAAACGCCCTTTACTTACCCTAAAAAAATCAAATCAAAACAAAGATATGAAACAACTAAAGGCTACATTCATTACGCTGCTGCTTACCGTCTTCGCCATGACGGCCGCAGCACAGATGCAAGACCCCGTACACTTCAGCGTGACACAGAAGAAGGTGTCGCCCACTGAAATAGAGGTTATTTTCTCTGCCAAGATAGACGCCGGATGGCATGTCTATTCTACCGGAATGCCGTCAGACGGCCCGACTTCAGCCACACTGCACACTGACAAAGCCGAAGGCGTGAAGGCCGTAGGCGGACTGAAACACAGAGGCAAGGAAATAAGCCAGTATGACAACATGTTCGGCATGAACCTTCGCTACTTTGAAAATAGCGTCAGCTTCGTGCAGAAATACGAAATCACGGCCAAGACGTACCACGTGAAAGGCTACCTGGAATACGGTGCATGCAACGACGAGATGTGCATGCCGCCCACACAGGTAGAGTTCGACTATAAGGGCAAGGGCCCCGAAGACGCACCTGAGGCCGTAGAGGAGGCTGCCTCCGAAGACACCGTAAAGGCTGACACGGCCGCAACCGACACCACCATGGCCGCAGCCACGGCCGTAACCGACACCACGGGACTGTGGACGCCAGTCATAGACGAGCTGCAGGCAATGAACGGCGAACAGGGTTCAGGCGACCGCTCGCTCATCTACATCTTCCTGATGGGACTCGTAGGCGGTTTCGTAGCACTGTTCACGCCATGCGTATGGCCAATCATACCTATGACCGTAAGCTTCTTCCTCAAACGTTCGAAGGATAAGAAGAAGGGTATACGCGACGCCGTTACCTACGGTATTTCGATAGTAGTTATCTATCTCGCACTCGGTCTCGCCATCACCGGCCTGCTCGGTGCAAGCGCACTCAACGCCCTGTCAACCAATGCCGTGTTCAACATCTTCTTCTGCCTGTTGCTGGTAGTGTTCGCCCTGTCGTTCTTCGGCTGGTTCGAGCTTACGCTGCCGTCGTCATGGACCAACAAGGTTGACAACAAGGCATCGTCGACAAGCGGACTGCTCAGCATCTTCCTTATGGCGTTCACGCTTACGCTCGTGTCGTTCTCTTGCACAGGTCCTATCATAGGCTTCCTGCTGGTAGAGGTCAGCACATCAGGCAACATCATCGGCCCGGCCATCGGAATGCTCGGCTTCGCCGTAGCACTCGCCCTGCCGTTCACGCTCTTTGCCCTCTTCCCCACTTGGCTCAAGCAGGCACCGAAGTCAGGCGGCTGGATGAACACGATAAAGATTGTACTCGGATTCATCGAACTGGCGTTCGCCTTGAAGTTCTTCTCGGTTGCCGACCTGGCATACGGCTGGGGACTGCTCGACCGCGAAGTGTTCCTCTCGCTCTGGATAGTAATCTTCGGCTTGCTCGGACTCTACCTGCTCGGTAAGATCAAGTTCCGCAGCGACGGCGACTCAAACGAGGCAATGCCCGTACCCTGCATGATGCTCGGACTCATCTCGCTTGCCTTCACCGTATACATGATACCCGGACTCTGGGGCGCACCTTGCAAGGCTGTCAGCGCTTTCGCTCCGCCTATGAACACACAAGACTTCAACCTCTACCACAACGAGGTTAAGCCCCGCTTCACCAACTACGAGCAGGCTATGGCCGCAGCAAAGGCTGAAGGCAAGCCCGTCATGATTGACTTCACCGGCTTCGGATGCGTCAACTGCCGCAAGATGGAGGCTTCAGTATGGACCGACCCGCAGGTGGCAGACAAGCTGAACAACGAGTTCGTACTTGTATCGCTCTACGTTGACGACAAGCAGCCGCTCGAGCAGCCGATGGAAGTAATGGAGAACGGCAAGAAGCGCACGCTGCGCACCGTTGGCGACAAGTGGAGTTACCTGCAGCGTAACAAGTTCGGAGCCAACGCACAGCCCTTCTATGTCATCATAGACAACAACGGCAAGCCGCTGGCAGGCTCTTACAGCTACGACGAGGACATAAGCAAGTATACGGAATTCCTCGACAAGGGTCTGAAAAACTACAAGAAGTAACAACTGACCAAAATACGTAAAAACGGGTGGACACATGTCCGCCCGTTTTTTGTTTGCATGATGCCCAATAAGTCGTTATAAGTAAAAAATACCTATCAAAACGATTAATATTTTTGATTTAAATCAATAATTCATTACTTTTTATCAAAAATATGAAACAAAATAATCAAAAACACGAAAAATATTATTATCTTTGCAATGTGTTTTTCATAGTATTAGATTTAAGGTTAACAATGGAATGAGGGACTCGGCGGAGTCCCATTTTTGTTTTTATAGCGTTTATAACCTTAAAAACGGTTCAAAAACAGTCTTAAAAATCACTTTTCATGTATGGCTAGCATGCCTCCGTTACCACTTACGTATGCTATGAGTCTGCTGAAAACAGGATTGGACGAAAGTACGCCGACATTGCCCGTCATTATCATCTGGCGGCGCGCACGTGTCAGGGCTACGTTCAGCTTGCGGTCTATCACGCGGCCGGCATCGGTAAAGCAGCTTGCTGCAAGAAATTCAAGCTGCCATGCATTCTGTACGGTAAACGAATATATGATGACGTCGCGCTGGCTGCCCTGGTAACGCTCCACCGTGTCAATCGACACGGACTCGAGTTCGGGCATGCCGAAACGTTCTACTTCCTTGCGTATGACGGCTATCTGGTTGCGGTAGGGCACGATTACGCCGACACTCTTCTCCGGAGTGAACGCGCTTCCCATCATAAGCCGCACGCGCCTCAACACTTCGGCAACAATGGCCGCCTCGTCGGTGTTAACCTTGTCCGACACGTCGGGACGGCGGCAAAGGCGCGATGGCAGGAATATCATGCGGTGCGTGCGCAGCAACGAGTCGAGGGCGTCGTGCAGGCCGATGTCTGCATAGTCGAGCGCTATCTCAGACTGGTGCGGAAGCGGCACGGGCTGCAAATGCTCGTCGTGATAGAACTCGCGGCAAGGGAAATCGGCTACTTCGGGGTGCATGCGGCCGTGTCGGCGCAACACGCCGACAAACGCAGTGCGGCCGGCATTACGCTCCACACGCAGTAAACGCTCGAAAAGCGAGTCGCGGCAGTCGTCAAGACAGATGTCGCGCAGCTGCCGGCTACTTATCTCCGATTCTCCAGCATCCTGCTGTACAACAGCCGGCAGCTGCTTGTGGTCGCCCGTAAGCACGAACTTGTCTATGCAACACGCCTGGCGTCCGCTGCCGTCGGTGCGGTGGGCGGCAAGCAGGCCAACAATGTTAGGCTCGAGTATCTGCGACGCTTCGTCGACTACGGCGAGCGTGAAGTGCTTTATGTCAAAGATGAACGGACGCGACACGAGCATCGACGTGGTTCCGGTTATCACCCTTACCGACCTTATCCTCTCTTTCATGGCGTCGAGACGGGGGCACGCCTTGACGGCTTCGCCCAACAGATGCGGCTTGCACCGCGGATCGGCGCTGTACTCGTTGCCGATGCGTATGTAGTCTATCTGCGCGTCGTCGAGCATGGCACACAATTCATCCACAGCACGGTTGGTATACGCCATGAGCAACACCGACGTACCGGCGCGCGCCAATTCTTCTTCCACAATGAACCTTATGGCCATCGAAGTCTTGCCCGTACCCGGCGGACCTACGAGCAAGAAGTAGTCAAGCGACTGCCTGACGCGTTCCAATATATCGTCGTAGGCCTCGTTGTAGGCACGCGCCAGCTTGACCGAAGCATCGCGGCGCGGCTCACGTCGGCACAACAGCAAGTCGCGGCGGTCGGCCGGAGCAGTAATAAACTCGTGCAATCCCCTGACAGCCCCACCGCCGGCGGAATCGCCGCCGGCGTGTTCTATTGCGTAGACGGCATTGTCACCGTCCTCGTGTACCTTGAATATTTCCGGATTTTTCTGCCCGTTCACAAGCGCCACTGTTATCTCAGTGGTGCGTATCGAGACAATTCCGCCTTTATACAAGAGACTGTTCCTTACGTCGGGTTCCCCGTCCTTATTATATTGGTAAAGGTAAACCGTGTCGCCACGGCGGAAGTTCGGCAGGAAGCCTTCGCCCTGACCGGGCACGGACAGCGTGATAATGTCGGGCACGCCGCCGTCACCGCTACACTCCTTAGCCTTTATAGTCAGTCCTACATAAATGTTACCGGTCTCTATTTTCTCGGTCAAAGGCATATTCCACAAGTCTGCCATACTGCGGCTTACACCCTCTTGCGAACCAACTTTGGCTGCAAGCTGCTCACGGTAGACAAACGTCACCATGCTGCAGAAGTATTCCCGTTCGAGCGGAGTGAGGCCTTTCAGCGGTTCGGTAACTGCCGTTATCCTCGGCAAAAGCCACCTCTGGTAAAACTCCGAGTCAAGTCCTGCCGTGTTCACCGTATCAGGCGTGAGCAGCGGCAGCACCTTGTCAAAGCCCGACCCAGCTATCATGTAGTCGGTGGCGACAATCTGGTTGCGCAGCTTGACTGCCTCGCGGAACAAGTTACGATAGAAGGCAACGGCCAGGAGTCCGTTGGCCGGAGGGTATTTGGAATAAAGCAAGCGTATGTCGGTCCTGTCGAAACCGAGGTTGAAGTTATACCTAAGAACTCCGTAATAAAGCAACAACTGCACATAATGCGGCTCGAGCTGGCGGCTGCCGTGGCTACCGTTGCGCCCAGACTCGATGTTCCAGTTCTTGCCAGACTTCTGCTCGACGAGCAGGCTGAAGTCTGTCGTCATCATGTCAACACGCCCCTGAAGGCCGAGTTTCTCACAGATGAACGACGGCTCGAGCACAACGCGCCGCCGGTCGTATTCTCCGAACATCACGTCAACCGCCTGCCTTATATTGCCTGCCTGCGCAATTATGTCACGCTTGAAGCCTGCGGCATCGAAACCGGCACACGCTGAGTACTCAAGAGCCTTCTCGGCAAAGTTTGAACGGATTGTCCGTGCGAGGTCGAAGCCGTCGCCTTCATTCACCACACCGTCGAGCACAGCCCCGGCAAGATTACCAAGCAGTATGGGCGAGCCGTTAGCTTTCGGGCTCATCCTCTCTATCGTGTACGTCAGCGGATGGTGGCCGTAGTCCTTGAAGCAGGCAGCTATCGAGCTTATGTCTATAAGATAGTCGGGCTCGACAACGACCAATCCAAGCATAACGACGCAGGCAACGCCCTCGGGCAGCGTCCGGCAGACGGCGCCGTCAGGTGTACTCATCTTGCAATCAAGAAGATTAAGCTGCATGCCTTCACGCATCATCTTGCGCAAATAAGCGAAGTCGCCTGAAACATCGACGGCAAGCAACTGCGCTGCAAGCCCCCTCTCGGCCGACACGTAGATGTAATTGTCGTCCCATTCGCGGACAATGCAACGCACATAACGCACGTCGACGCCTTCAACGCGGTCGTAAGGACGGTCGTTGGCAGGCAACGCGCGGAGCAGCTCGCCGGGCACGGCTTCGCCCGTAACGGCTGACACGAAGCGGCTAAGGGCGCGCATGTCGTAAAGGAAATCTTCGTCGCCAAGCTCCTCCGAGCCGTTGGTGTGGCGGCGCATGGCCTGTATCTGCACCCTGTCGGCAAGCCTTACGTGATGCCTGCGGCAAAGGTAGTCCACCTGCGAGAACAGGTTGCCGTATGCCTGTCCTGTTCCGCGCAGTCCCTCGTGGCACGCGAGTACAAGCGTCTCGTGCGCCATCTTGTTAAGCGTTGCCGGCTTGACGGCGTTACGCATGCCGACAATCTCAAGGATGCGCGAATACAGGTAATTCATTGTCTATACTTATATTATTAAAGGTATGACGGGCGGAAAGTCATTGTCCGCCAAGCCTTCCGAAGAATTCTATTATCTCCTCCCACGTCTTGAACGTGTCGTCGCCAAACACAATCCTCGTGCCTACGAAGTCCGCCGCACCCAAGTCTGCCGACGGGTCGACAAGATAGTCGCCGTATAGCAGGTCCTTGCGGTTGGTGAACACTACGTGGTTCCACGCCGGCACGTTAACAATGTCGTTCACCCATGCCGTCACGCCGGCGACGTATTCAGGCTCGTTGGTCGGCGACGGGGCCACGACGTACACAGTGTAGTTCTCCAACAGGAAGCGGTATGCCTTCATCGCACTTGAGTGCTGCGCCCCGCGTGCGTCGCGCAGAGCGTCTATGCTGATGTAGACTATCGGGCGCACGCGGCCGTCCTGCCTGTCGTCAATCCACTGCACAACGGGGATGAGCGAATGCAGCAGCACCTTGTCGTTCATGTAGTGCTCGCCGTGGAAGCTGATTGCGTTGCGGTAATGGGCGGCAAACATGTCGCGGGTGTGTACTATCGGGTCCTCGTCGCCGAAGAGTCCGTACACCTGCACGCCGGCGTCCTCGCCGTCAGCGCCGCTGAAGCACTGCTCCGTCACGGCCTTGTACTCCTCGACCATGGCCTTCGTCAGTATGAAGTCCTGCACGCCGTCGAGCCTCCGGCTGTGGTATGTGTTCTTGCCTACATGCCCGTGCTTGTACATCGTCTCGCCCATCTCGAAAGCAGGGTTAACCAATATCCTGTCATATCCGTAAAGCATCTCGGCGTACATGCCGCCCATCGACGTTCCAATAATCAGGTCGGGGTTCTCTTTTGAACAAACGTCACGCAGCAGCGCCATGGCCTCCTCGGGGTGCAAGGGCAGGTCAGGCGCCACGACTGTGGCTCCGGGCAGCATCTCGCGCAGCTTCACGACCGTGCCCGACTGCCCCGACGAAGCGAAGCCGTGGACGTAAAGGATAGTCTTGCCCTTCATCATTCCTGGAAACTGTATCTTGTAATTTATCTCCATCGTCAAGTTAAAACATTTTGTTAAGGCAAATGCAAAAATAGCCATTTTTCCCGTCACCCGAAAGGTTTGGCACTACAAAAACGCCGCCACTACCCGGCACACTGTTCTAAAAAGTAATTAAGTTACTTAATTCAGTAAAAGATGCACACCACGTTTCGCCGATAATAATTATTTTTGCAGAAACATAGAAAAGGCGACAAACATGGAAAATATATTCAAGATTGACTCCATCGACGACTACAACAAGGCCATGGGCATAGAGACGAAGCACCCGCTCGTGACGGTAATCGACGAGAAATCCAGAAGCAGCTATCCCTTCAGCGGCGACGTCACTTACAGGTACGGCGTATATGCGCTGTTCCTGAAGCAGACCTATTGCGGCGACATAACCTACGGGCGCATGCCTTACGACTATCAGGAGGGCACGGTGACAAGCTTCGCACCGGGCCAGGTGGTGCATGTAAAGCTGAAGCCAGACTTCAAGCCTACCGCCACAGGACTGCTGTTCCATCCCGACCTGATACGCGGAACGTCGCTCGGACAGGACATCAAGCAGTACTCGTTCTTCTCATACTCGTCGCGCGAAGCCCTGCACCTGTCTGAACAGGAGAAAGCCATATTCAGGGACTGCCTCGACAAGATAAGGATAGAGACCGAACGCCCCATCGACGGACACAGCAAGAAGCTGATTTGCCGCAACATCGAACTGCTGCTCGACTACTGCATGCGCTTCTACGACAGGCAGTTCATCACACGCAAGGTTGCCAACCGCGACGTGCTGACCAAGTTCGAGGAAGAGCTCGACAACTATTTCTTCGGCAACACGGCGGCTGCCAACGGGCTGCCCTCGGTAAAGTATTTCGCCGAGAGATGCTTCCTGTCGCCCAACTATTTCGGCGATCTTATCAAGAAAGAGACGGGGCGCACGCCGCAGGAATACATACAGGCAAAGATTATAAACCTGGCAAAAGAGGAACTGCTCGGCACTACGAAGACAGTAAACGAGATAAGCTACGGCCTCGGTTTCCAGTATTCGCAGCACTTCAACCGCTACTTCAAGCGCAGCACCGGCATGACACCAAACGAATACAGGAAGGTCAACGCGTAACCGCAGCAGCGGCACAAGGCAAAAAGACAGCGACAGATGCACCCAACAAGCGACACTACAAACTACGTCTGCAAGTGTAACCGTACCTTCGGCGCAGAGACCCTACACCCCTTAGTCAGTCTTATCGACATGTCGGCCCCGTGCGCAGGCAGCCACGTCAAGACCGACTGCTACGCCGTGGTGTTAAAGCGCCACGCCTGCGACTGCGCCAGATACGGCCGCCGGTATTACGACTACTCAGACGCTACGCTGCTGTTCACCGCCCCGCACAAGGAAATAGACCTGTGCACCAACGACGGCACGCTGCTCATATTCCACCCCGAACTCATAAGATGCACGCCGCTGGGCATCCGGCTTAAGGAGTACTCGTTCTTCAGGTACCGCCCAGACGAGTCGCTCCACATATCGTGCTGCGAGGAGAAATGCGTCAGCCGCTGCCTCGAAAGCATAGGCAACGAGCTGTGCCGCGGTGTCGACGAATACAGCAAGACCATAATAAGCAGCATAATCGACCTCCTGCTGACCTACTGCCGCAGGTTCTACAACCGCCAGTTCATCACCCGCCACAACGCAAACGTAGACGCGATAAAAACGCTCGACGGCATAATAGACCGCTGTTTCGAGTCGGGGACGGCGGCCGCAGAGGGCATACCCACAGCCGGAACAATGGCTCCACAGCTCGGCATGTCGGCCGCTTACCTGGACGACATGCTGAAAAACGAGACGGGAAAAACCGTCAGCCAGTACGTACAGCTGCGCCGCATGGCGCTGGCCAAGCAGATGCTCATGGCGCACGACAGACCCGTAAGCGAGATAGCCGCACTGTTGGGATTCGCCACCGAAAGGCTGTTCGCCACGGTGTTCAAGAGAATTACGGGATGCACGCCCGACGAATACAGCAACGGCTGACAGACGTTTTTTACGCCGCGTAAAACAGCACACACAACAGTCTGACATACAATGCGTTACAAAAGGCTACCTTTCAGCACGTGAAAGGTGGCCTTTTGCGTTGCAAAACATGGCATATCAGAAGGCAAAAGGCGGCATATCGGAAAACACGCGGCGGCAGGCCGCCTTGTTGCCGGTATTAATAAACTTTGCAGCCGGCACGTGGTGACGCCGCCATTATAATGGCGCACCCTGATATTTCACACCGATTTATTTTGCGGTAAAGACCGTTTGCATTAACTTTGCACAAAAACTGATACACTAAAACCTATGACAAAACTTATATTTACGCTGCTGATGGCATGCGCCGTATGGCTCAATGCCGCAGCCGAAAACTATCCTTACCGTTCCGACTGCCTGTGGGTGACCGTGCCCGACCATGCCGACTGGCTCTACAAAAAAGGCGAGAGGGCGCTCGTCGAAATACAATTCTACAAATACGGCATACCGCGCGACGCCGAGGTGGAATACGAGACGGCTGACGACATGATGGAGGCCGACGGCCACGGGACTGTCAGACTGAAAGACGGACGCGCCCTGCTGGACATGGGAACGAGGAAGACGCCAGGCTTCCGCGACCTAAGACTGACGGCCAAGGTTGACGGCAAGACGTACTCGCACCACATAAAGGTGGGCTTCTCGGTAGACGAGATACGCCCGTGCGTCAAGGAACCGGCCGACTTCACCGAGTTCTGGAGCAAGAACATAGAGGAAATGAGGCAGACTCCGCTTACATACACAAAGGAGAAAGCCACTGAATATTGCACCGACAAGATAGACTGTTACCTCGTGAAGGTAAACCTTAACAGGCAGAAACAGGCCGTATATGCCTATCTTTTCTACCCGAAAAACGCAGCCAAGGGCAGCTGCCCCGCGGTGCTATGCCCTCCCGGGGCAGGCATCAAGACGATAAAAGACCCACTGCGCCACAAGTATTACGCCGAGAACGGCTGCATAAGGATGGAAATGGAGATACACGGACTCGACCCGCGCCTGCCCGCCAGCATGTTCAACGACATATCCAAGGCGTTCAACGGCAAGGAGAACGGCTATCTTGCCAACGGCATAGACAGCCGCGACCGCTACTACATGAAGCGCGTCTACCTGGCGCTGGTGCGCTGCCTCGACCTGCTGGCAGGCCTGCCCGAGTGGGACGGGCGCAACCTGGTGGTGCAGGGCGGCAGCCAAGGAGGAGCGTTGGCCATAGTGGCGGCGGCACTCGACAACCGCGTAACGCACTGCATAGTAAACCATCCGGCGCTGGCCGACATGGCGGCATACGCCGAGGGGCACACGGGCGGCTACCCACACTTCAACAAGACGGCAGGCATACTGACCGGAAACAACATCAACACCCTGGCATACTACGACGTGGTGAACTTCGCCCGGCACGTCAAGGCCGACACTTACATGACCTGGGGATACAACGACAACACTTGTCCGCCCACAACGAGCTACGCCGTATGGAACACGCTGGCGTGCCCCAAGGAGGCGCTGATAACCCCGATAAACGAGCACTGGACATCTGACGACACCGAACGCAGCCAGATGGAGTGGATGTTGGAACGGCTGAAATAAGACTTAAAGGCTGATGCTGTCATGGTGCAGACGCATAAAAACGGCAAGGGCGTGGATTAACGAATCCACGCCCTTGCCGTTTCCGCCATTCAATACGGATAACATCATATTCCAGAATACTGTGCCTCAATCCGCCGTAACCAACGTTTTAAGGCACGTATCACCTGGCAATTCAATAAGTCCTCTTGCCCAGGTTGAACTGAACGCCCACCTGGAAGTCAAAGAAACCGTTGCAGCCGGTGCTTACACTCATGCCCGTGCCGGAACCGACACCTTCAAAAAACTCGCTCGTAGTCACCTGGTAAGCCATGTCGGCGTATATGCTCCAGCGGTCGTCTATGCGGTATGTGCCGCCGAAACCTGCGCCGACCATGGGCGAGCCCGAGCCGGTGGCAAGGTTTGAGGTGAGTCCTGCGCGCGGAAACACTACTATGTTCCACTTCCTGTTGCTGTCGTAGCCGGCAATGATGTTGACCGGACTGAGCTGCACGTCAATCGAAGCCACGAGGTATCCGCCGCCGTCCATGTTGTTATCGTAGTCGCCGCTGCCCACCCACTCGAGGTGGTTGTTCTTAAACAATGGGAAACCGTTCTCCCAGTTAAGCCTGAAGCGCAGTCCTATCTCCGGCGAGAAACGCTTGCCTACGGCTCCGTTAAGTCCGAAGGTCTTGCCCTTCGGGAACGTCTTCGAGAAGTCCTTGCCGTAAGGATTCTGCAGGGTCATGTCGAGACCTGCCTGCACGTACCAGTTTGACCAAAACGATGTGCCTATCACGACGGGCTTCTCCTGCTGCGCGTAGGCAGCGCCGAAAGATACAAGCATGAGAAGTCCAAGAACTATCTTTTTCATTATTGATTAACCTTTTTAAATCCTTGATTACCCAAATTAAACTGAACACCACACTCGATTACAAAGAATCCGTTGGAATTGGAACCTATGCCCGTGCTCTTCTCCACGCCTGTGTGGCCGCTTGACACGCCGTTGTAGGATATGTCGAGATAGAGCAGGTAGCGGCTGTCAAGCCTGAACGTGTTCTGTATGCCGAGGCCCAGCAGCGGCGAACCTTTTGAAACACCGAAGTTATAGTCGATGCCGGCGCGCGGATATACGATGAGGTTCCACAGCCTTTCCTCTTCATAACCCCAGAAAAGGTTGTGTATGTTTACCTGGATGTCGCCCGTTACGGTCATGTATCCGCCACGGTCCATGTTCTTGCCCGGCTCGTAAAACGGTGCAAGCCAGTTGGCATGGCCGTTCTCGAAGAGGCCTATGCCGTTCTCCCAGTTCACCTTGGCCCTCAAGCCCAGCGCCGGAGTGAACCAGCGTCCCAGCGCAGCGTTGATGCCGAACGTCTTGCCGTTGGGGAACACGTCGGAGAAATCGCGCCCGTAAGGGTTCTGCAACGACATGTCGAGACCAACCTGCACGTACCAGTTTGTCCAGAACGAAGGCATCTCGACTTCATACTTCGCAGCCTTATCACCGCCTTCCTGCGCGAAGGTGACGGTTGTTGTCAATAAGGCAACGACAAAAATCAGAATTCTTTTCATAACAAATGAATAATCGTATTACGACTACAAAAACTATTTAATAATACTTGATTTAACGTGAGTCCAGTTATTTATTATTGCCGGTAAAACTTAAAACCAACTAAAACCATTGAATCTTCACGACCAAAGGCAAACGGCAGAGACCGCCATTTCCCAATCGTGCGCAAAGTTAAGCAAATATTTTATATAGTTAATAATCTTTGCCGTTTTTTTAACAAAAGGAGAATGAAAACGGACAAGTGTATCAAGACGGGCTACAACTGCGGCGTAAAAAAGACCTGACAAGGCGGTCTGGCAGGCACGGAGCGGTGTCCATGTGCAGTGCAAAGCCACGACAAAGGGCACGGCAACAGGCTACACGGGGACGTTGGAACAGGCGATGCGGACAAGAACAAAAAGGCCGCGGTGGCTGAACTGTGTCTGCCAACCGCGGCGTAAGGGTTAATCCAGTTTTCCGTATTCCTCGTCTGCCACAGGCTCGAGCCATTCGTTGGAGGCTCCCGGCTCGGCAACGGTGAACGTTACGTGCTGGAACCAACTGTCCTTAGTGGCTCCGTGCCAATGCTTCACGCCCTCGGGTATCTCTACCACGTCGCCCGGAGCGAGCCTGCGCGCGGGTTTGCCCCACTCCTGGTACCAGCCGGTGCCGCCTACGCAGACAAGCACCTGTATGCCCCGGTGGTGTATGTGCCAGTTGTTGCGGCAACCCGGCTCGAACGTAACGTTGGACACGGGCACCTTGCCTGAACTTAGGGGAGCGAGGAAACTCTCGCCGATGAAGTATTTTGCGTATGCCGTATTTGGCTCGCCCTTGGGGAACATGGGGTCGCTTACAGGGCGACCTTCACTGAACTTTTCGCCATAAACCTCGGCTATGGCTTTACGTGCGCGCCATGCCTCGACGTCGCCCACCCTTGCGGCAAGCACGGCCGGGATAGAGTGTATCTCTGCGTCGGAGAGTCCCATGTTGCGCGCGCCGCTGACGTGCGACTTCAACTGCGGCTCGCACCCTTCGAGACCGGCCAGCGCGCTGACCGTAACCAACTCGCGCTGGGCGTGGGTGAGGTTGTCGCGTGCGAAGATGTCGCCGAAGAGATGGGCCTTAAGATAATAATCGGTGGCAGGGGCGAAGGCGTAATTGAAAGGCTGTCCGGACAGCTGCGTCTGCACCGCGGTGCCCTGCTTGAGGGCGTCGTAGCCTTCGGGCAGCGGGGAGGCGTCCTTCCCCTCGGGGTCGTTTATGCCGCGGGCCTTGCGCTCGTCGAGCACGCCCTGCAGCGTGCCAAGTGCGTTAAGGCTGCGCGGAAAGCCGGTGTAGGCGTAGAGTTGAGACAACGCCTCCTTTACCTGACTTACGGTCAGACCGGCATCGAGACCGCTGTTTATGGCTCCGGCCAGAGCCTTGAGATCGCCTTTGGCTTCAAGGCATGAAATGGCAACCATGCACTGTTGCCTTTCGTTAAGTACGTTTTCCATATTTGTCTGTGCTTTAACAGGGCTGAATGCGAGCACGACCAATGCCGCAGCAGCCAGGGTTTTACATATTGACATCATGATTGTTATTTGTTTTTTGCAAAGGTAGCCATTATCACGGCTCAGCGCGATACCCGATTTACCGATAATTATACCTATTTTACATTTTGGCAACCACCGCGGCCGGATGCGTCACAATGCTTACCGGGCAGGCACGAATAAACGGTCTGAACGCCTGCGGACACAAGGCACGCGGCAGACATGAAACGGGCGGAATGCAAAAGGTAACCTTTCGCGTTGCAAGAGGTTACCTTTCACATGGTAAAAGACGGCCTTTTGCAGCGCAATATGCCGCCTTTTGCAAAGCGGCACGTATAATATTGATTTACAAGTACTTGCAACACATCTAACCAATCATGTCTCGGCATGGTAAAAATGACAGGCAGCTACGCCACGGCTGACTGCCGCACGGCAGAAAAGACACGGGGCGTGGCAATAAAAATGGCGCAGGGATAACTTCTCAGCAGCCCTACGCCTAAAAAACTTAAACAACCAATAAATTCAAAAAATATCCGTCAGCATCAGCGCTGACACTAATACGCCCGCCGCATACAGCCGTGTGCGGCTGACGTCGTGATTATCTTATGAAGAGCAGTTCGCGGTACTTCGGCAGCGTCCACAACTCGTCGGCCACGACAAGCTCGAGCTTGTCAATCTGGTAACGTATCTCCTCCATCTTCGGAGCTACGGTGTCGTGGTATGCTATCGCCTTCTCGCGCTCGCTCTCAATCTTGTTAGCCACCTTGCGCGCGTTGGTCAGTTCCTCAACGCCCGTCTCTATGGCCTGCGTGCGTTCGGCTATCTCCTCGATGAGCTTCATGTTGCGTGCGCAGAGCTTGTCAGCCTTTTCGGCTGGGAATATCTGGCGCATGTTCTGCACGTTCTTTGCCAGCTGGCTCTGGTAGTGTGTGGCAACGGGCACGATGTGGTTCATCGTGATGTCGCCCATGACGCGCGCTTCAATCTGTATGCGCTTGGTGTAAGTGTCCCATTTAACCTCATTGCGGGCCTCAAGCTCCTTGCGGTTCATGACGTTCATCGACTCGAACATGCCCACGGTGTCGTCAGTAAGGTAGTTGTCGAAGATGACCGGGCAGCTCGTCTCGCAGTCGAGACCGCGGCGGCGTGCCTCCTCGACCCACTCGTCAGAGTATCCGTTGCCGTCGAAGCGTATCGGCTTGCAGGTCTTTATGTCTTCGCGCAGTATGTCGATGATGGCGTCTGTCTGGTCGTGTCCCTGGCTTATGAGCGCATCAACGCGCTGCTTGAAGCTCGTAAGGGCCTCGGCCACGGCCGTGTTGAGCGCTATCATGGCCGACGCGCAGTTGGCCTCGCTGCCCACGGCACGGAACTCGAAGCGGTTGCCGGTAAAGGCGAAGGGGCTTGTACGGTTGCGGTCGGTGTTGTCGATGAGCAGCTCGGGTATCTCTGGTATGTCGAGCTTCATGCCCTGCTTGCCTGCCATGTTGAACAGATCGTCCTTGTCTGACTTCTCGATATGGTCGAGCAACTCTGACAACTGCTTGCCCAGGAACGACGAAATGATGGCAGGAGGAGCCTCGTTTGCGCCCAGACGGTGTGCGTTAGTGGCGCTCATTATGCTCGCCTTAATAAGTCCGTTGTGGCGGTAGACGCCCATCAGGGTCTCAACTATGAACGTAACGAAGCGCAGGTTGTCCTCCGGAGTCTTGCCGGGAGCATGGAGCAGCACGCCCGTATCGGTTGAAAGGCTCCAGTTGTTGTGCTTGCCCGAACCGTTGATGCCGGCGAAAGGCTTCTCGTGAAGCAGCACGCGGAAGCCGTGCTTGCGTGCAACCTTCTTCATGAGCGACATCAGGAGCATGTTGTGGTCGTTGGCCATGTTGGTCTCCTCGAATATAGGAGCTATCTCGAACTGGTTGGGTGCCACCTCGTTGTGGCGCGTCTTGCAGGGTATTGCCAACTCGAGGGCCTGTATCTCAAGGTCTTTCATGAAGGCCTGAACGCGGTCTGGGATTGTTCCGAAGTAGTGGTCGTCCATCTGCTGGTTCTTGGCCGAGTCGTGACCCATGAGCGTGCGGCCTGTAAGCATGAGGTCGGGACGTGCGCTGTACAGTCCCTCGTCAACGAGGAAGTACTCCTGCTCCCATCCGAGGTTGCAGGTTACCTTCTTCACTTGCGGGTCGAAATAGTGGCATACGTCGGTGGCGGCCACGTTGACGGCGTGTAGCGCACGCAGCAACGGTGCCTTATAGTCGAGCGCCTCGCCAGTGTATGAGATGAAGATTGTGGGGATACAGAGCGTGTCGTCCATGATGAACACAGGCGAAGTGGGGTCCCATGCCGAATATCCGCGCGCCTCGAAGGTGTTGCGTATTCCGCCGTTGGGGAACGAGCTGGCGTCAGGCTCCTGCTGTACGAGCAGCTTGCCCGAGAACTCCTCTATCATGCCGCCCTTGCCGTCGTGCTCTATGAAGGCGTCGTGCTTCTCGGCAGTGCCTTCCGTCAGCGGCTGGAACCAGTGCGTGTAGTGGGTCACGCCGTTCTCCTCGGCCCACCGCTTCATGCCTGCGGCAACGGCGTCGGCTATCGAACGGTCGAGGCGCGAGCCGTTGTCGATGACGTCGATAAGTGCGTCATAGACCGACGAGGGCAGATACTTGTACATCTTGGCACGGTTGAACACATACTTGCCGAAATACTCCGACGGACGCTCTACCGGCGCAATAACTTCCAACGGCTTTTTCTTGAAAGCCTCTTCAACAACTTGGAATCTTAAGTTTGTCATCATCTTTATTGTTTTATGGCAAGTGGCGGTACTCATGGCAACTTGTCTTGCCAAACGGCAAAACCGCTATCACCTTGTCTTCACGCCACCGGCAACTTGACTGCTGTTTATCTTCCGCTGCAAAGATACTCTATAATTTTATTTTTATACACGTTTTATCGTAAAAAATATACATTTTGTTACGTGTTTTATGCAAAACGACGCACGGAGTACACACAAACGGTCATTTGCTCATCCATTCGCCGATGCGGTCGAGCGCCTTAACGCAATCGTCCCTGTCGCCGAACGAAGTGAGGCGCACGAAGCCCTCGCCGCTCGGACCGAAGCCTACGCCCGGCGTGCAAACCACCTGGGCGCCGTACAGCATCTGCTCGAAGAACTTCCACGAAGGCATGTCTCCAGGTGTCTTGACCCACAGGTAAGGGGCGTTTTCTCCGCCGTAGACCTTAAGTCCGAGACCGGCGAGGCGTTCGCGCATGAGCCGTGCGTTTTCCATGTAATAGTCGATTACTGCCTTCACCTGCTCCTTTCCTTCGGGAGTGTAAATGGCCTCGGCGGCACGCTGGCTGATATAGCTTGCGCCGTTGAACTTGGTGCACTGGCGGCGGTTCCACATCTCGTTGAGCGGATAACGCTCCGTGCCGTCCATGCTTACGGCGGACAACTCGTGTGGAACGACGGTGTATCCGCACCTCACGCCGGTAAATCCGGCCGTCTTGGAGTAGCTGCGGAACTCTATCGCCACCTTGCGCGCGCCTTTTATTTCATAAATGGAATGAGGTATGTCGGGGTCTTGTATATAGGCCTCGTAAGCTGCGTCATAAAGTATCAGAGTGTCGTTTTTCAGTGCGTAATTAACCCATTTGCGCAGTTCGTCGCGGCTGATTACCGTACCCGTGGGGTTGTTCGGGTAGCACAGGTATATTATGTCGACGCGGTGGTCGGGTATCTGCGGCACGAAGTTGTTCTCCTCGAGGCAGGGCATGTAGGTCACGTTGCTCCACTTACCGTCCACCAACGTGCCGGCGCGGCCGCACATCACGTTGCTGTCGATGTACACAGGGTAAATCGGATCGGTCACTCCGAAGTTGTTGTCCCAGCGTACCAGCTCGCCGATGTTGCCCGTGTCGCTCTTCGCCCCGTCGTTGACAAACACCTCGCTCGGGTCTATATGCACTCCACGGGGCAGGAAGTCGTTCTTCACAATGGCCTCCCTAAGGAACATGTAGCCCTGTTCCGGGCCATAGCCGTGGAACGTTTCCCTGGCCGCCATGTCGTCGACCGCCTTGTGCATGGCCTCGATTACGGCCGGACAGAGCGGACGGGTGACGTCGCCGATGCCGAGGCTTACCACGTCGGCCCCGGGATGCGACACCTTGAAGGCGTTGACTTTCTTTGCTATGTCGGCAAAGAGATAATTCTTTGTAAGTTTCAGGTAATGTTCGTTTATCAGTGCCATATCGTTCTATTTGTTCTGTTTATTGAAAATAAAAAGCCTTGAGCCAGCCTGCCCATTTAAAGGCAGAATGCGCGGCCGCAAGTATGCGGCCACGCATGATGTATTGACTCTCAAACTCTAAGACTAATCTCTCCTTCGAATACGAACTCGGCTCCGCCCGTCATGTAGACGTGGTTGTCGTCCTTGTCCCACCTGACGTTGAGCGTGCCGCCGTCCATTATTATACTGCTGTTGCGCCCTGCGCGGCCGGTAAGCGCGGCAGCCACCGCCGTTGCGCAGGCACCGGTGCCGCAGGCCTGCGTTATCCCGCTGCCCCGCTCCCACACCCTGGCGCGTATATGTCCATCGGCCACCATTTGGGCGAACTCGATGTTGCACCTTGCAGGAAAGGCCTTGTGGCGTTCAAGCCCGCTGCCGAGACGCCCGACATCGATGCGGGAAACATCGTCCACGAATATGACGAAATGCGGATTACCCATGGAGACGAACGTGCCCTCGAACACCTCGCCGCCTGCAAGAAGACGGCCGGCACCATCATCGCACTTGCCGGGCAGGTATTGTGACGGCAGGTCGAAAACCGGCTCGAGCATGTCGACCGTAACACTCTCCACCTTTCCCTGCGCCACACGCAGCCCCAGGGTCTTGACGCCCGAAAGGGTGTCGAGCCTTATGGTGGTTTTGTCGGTCAGACCTTTATCGTAAAGGTACTTGCCTATGCAGCGCGAGGCATTGCCGCACATCATGGCTTCAGAGCCGTCGGCGTTGAATATGCGCATGGAGAAGTCGGCGGCGCTGTCGGCCGGACGGCCTATCAGCACGAGACCGTCGCCACCTATGCCCTTGTGACGGTCGCTCCACTCCACCGCCGCAGCGGCAGGGTCAGGTATTTCATACAATAAGGTGTTGACGTAGATATAGTCGTTGCCCGCACCGTGCATCTTCGTAAACTTGACAACTGTCGATGCCATTTTGCCTCCTGTTTATCGTTAAACCTTTCTTTTTGCCTTTACTCGCCTGCAAATTTACAACATTTTGACTGCAAACAAGCAAAAACAGGTACAAAAACATACAAGTATGCGACTTACACTTACAAAGCAACAATAAAAAGACACGAAATATGATGAATTATAACAAGAAACAGACACAAACATTGCAGTCTGTTATTCTTCAGGTTTTACACCACCGTCGAGCCGCTTGCGTATCGCATCCATCTTGCCTACCCTGTCTATCGAGAACACCCTGCCGTGGCGGTCGACAAAGTCGAACAGCATGAACGCCCGTTCGAGCACTTCCGTGCGCATGGGTTCACTCATGTCGTTGGCCTCGGAGTTGTACAACTCGGCCAGCATTTCGATGCGGCTCAGGCGCTCTTCCTCAGGATATTTCTCAATGGAGCGCATTATGTCGTCGAGCGAAGCGGTGTGGTAAAAGGCGTAGTCGCCGAAATATTGCGCGAACATGCGGCGCACCTCTTCCTGCCTCACCTTTGCCTCTTTCTTCTCCAGCAGCCTTTGCAGGGCTGCCATGAACTCCCTTATAAGTCTCTGTATGTAGTCACGTTGCAGCATGGTTGCAGTATAATTAAGGACAGTCACGCAGCGGTGGAACCTGCCCGTGCGTCTGGTTTTCCATTATAAACTCGTACAGTTTCCTGTAAAACGGGTGGCGCGTCATTGTCGGAACGTCGCCCATTATCATGAGTTTCATGCGCGCCCTGGTAATTGCCACGTTCATGCGGCGCAGGTCCGACAGGAAGCCTATCTGCCCGTCGGCGTTGGCACGCACGAGAGATATTACGATAACGTCGCGCTCCTGCCCCTGGAAACCGTCCACCGTGTTGACCGAAATGAGTCCGCGATAAGGCTTGAAAAACTCCTTTTTGCGTATCAGACGGCGCAACAGCTGCACCTGCGCCCTGTAAGGCGAGATGACGCCGACGTCGATGCGCTCTTCGAGGACGCGCGCCTTGCCTATCCTGGTGAAATATTCCTGAAGCACGTCGAGCGTCATGTCGGCCTCGGCACGGTTGATGCGGCCGAAGCTCTCGCCGACAAACTCCTCCTTGCCGGCCACGGCCGACGTGTCGATCCACGTCATTGGATTGTCCAGGTCGAGTATTCCGCGGAACCTTACCTGAGGCGCAGCCTCTATCATTCCGCCGTAGAACCAGTCGCTCGAGAAGCGCATTATCTGTTCGTTCATGCGGTATTGCGTCTTGAGCAGCGTCACTGTTTCGGGCTTCTGCTTCACGATGCGCTCCATCAGGGTGGTGCCCAAACCGCCGCGCAGCGCAGCAATGCTCTTCACCGTGGGCGGAAGCTGGCAGTGGTCGCCTGCCAGTATCACCCTCGAAGCCTTCCTTATGGCTATCCAGCAGGCAGGCTCGAGCGCCTGCGCGGCCTCGTCTATGAACAGCGTGCCGAACTTCTGCCCTGACAGCAGGCGGTTGGCGCTGCCCGTAAGGGTGGAAGCTATGACGCGCGCCTCGCCGAAGAGCTGGGCGTTGATGCGTATTTCAAGCTCCGTGGCACGGCTCTTCAGCCGCTCCACCTTCTGGTGGAAGCCCTCGTCGCGCCGCCTGTTGCGGTTTTGGCGCAGCTTCCTTATAGTCTCACGTATGCTCCACAGCTGCGGATAGTCGGGATGGTCGGCAAAGCGGCGCTCGTAAGTGAACGACAGCATCTTGTCGTTAACCTTGGTGGGGTTGCCTATGCGCAGCACGTTGACGCCGCGGTCGACGAGCTGTTCGCTAATCCAGTCGACAGCCATGTTGCTCTGCGCGCAGACGAGCACCTGGTTCTCGCGGCGCAGCGTCTCGTATATGGCCTCGACCAGCGTGGTCGTCTTGCCCGTGCCCGGAGGCCCGTGTACTATCGCCACGTCCTTGGCGCGCAGCACCTTGTTGACGGCCTGCTCCTGCACACTGTTGAGCCAGGGGAAGCGTATGGGGTCGAACGAGAGCCAGCCGGCCTTCTGCGTTGATGCGAACAGGTCGCGCAGGTAAGCCAGGCGGTTGCCTTTGGCGCCGATGACACGGTCCAGAGCCTCGAACATAAGCTTGTATGTGGTTTCGTCGAAGAAAAGCTGCACGCCGAGACGTTCGGTGGTCTGCAGCTTGGACAATGGCGCCCCGTCGGGCACGACCACCACCATGCGGTCGCCGTCGACATAGCTCACCGTACCCGTAAACAGGAACGTGGGCTTGCCCGTGGCCGTGCCGCTCGCCGTATCGTCGACTGCCGGGCAGGTGAAGAACACCACGGGACGGCCGAACTCGAAGTTGTGTTCAATCTCGTTGTCCTGCGTGCGGTACACCTCGACGGCCAACTGGTTGAGCGAGTTGTAGTAGCTCTTGCCCACGCTTACGGGCAACCACGCGTCGCCGCGCTTCACCTTGCGCTGAAGACCCAAGGCTTCGGTCTGGCGGCGGAACTCCTCCTTCTCGCAACTATATTCCATCTCGAGCAGCACGCGCAGCTGCCTGAGATACTGGATCGGTGATGATGAATATTTGTCCACGGGTGCAAAGTTACTACTTTTCCGGCAGTTAAGCGGCCGGCAGCGGCCAAAGACTTACGCCCTGCCGCCCATTTTATGCGCCGTGGCAACAGCGGCGGCCGTTTTTCAGAGTGCCATCGTGTCGGGCACGGGCGACTTTTCGTCCATCATCTCGCGCAGGTCGTCGGCGCCGAAGGTGAACACATGGCCCAGTATGCCAAACGACACGGTCTTCTCCTTGCCGTCATAGCCAATCTTGCCGACCGAGAAAATGAAATAATTGTCGACCGTCATGAACTGCCCCACGACAGCGTCAACTATGCGTGCGGCTATCATGTTGCCGAACATGCCGCCGAGCATACCGGCAAAGTCGCCGTCGCCGGCATTTCCGGAGATGCCGTCTGATATTGCGGATGTCAGCTCGTGCGACACGGCGTCGCAGTGCTTGTCTTTTCCGGGACATGTCATGAACAGCACGAAAAACGCCAACGCGGCTGCCGCCAGCCACACCACGGCGCGGCTGCGGCGCCTGCCGGCAGGCTGACGGACGTCGACGGCATCCTCAACAAGCCCGCCAACAGGTTCTTCATGCGACTCTTCGTCCAACGGCTGACTTGCCGCGGCCTCGTCGTGCAGCCCCTCCTGCGGCGGAACGGGAGGCGGCGCCGCCTCCGGCTTGTAAGTCCCGGCGAGCACATCCTTAAGCTCGTCCACCCTCCATGCAGGCATCCACTGCTCCATGCCCTCGCGCCATACCAGCGTTTCAGACGATATACCCATGCCGGCGAGCTGCCCTATACTGTACGGGCCCTGCTGCCTGTTATCCTTATATATGAAAAAGTCCATAGCTGTCATTTTAATCCTGTAATAATAAAACTGAACACGCGCACGCTACTTGGCGGCATCAAGGCCGTACTTGCGCGCCCACGACTCATAACGCTTAAGCACCTTCATGCCGTCGGAGTTGTACCACCTGTAACCGTTGCGGCGCTCGTAGCCTATCTCTGAGAGGTCGAACCTCATCACACCGTCGCGGTCGCAGAAGAACGGGCGGTTGCCATCGATGGTATAGAAGCGCGCCCACAGCGGCTGGCATGGCGTGTCGCCCTGCGGACATGGCACGAGGTGTACGTCACTCTTGCCATCGGTGTTGGTGAACTTCTCCATGCGCATGCCCTTAATCATGGTCTTGCGAAACCATGCCACGGCGTCTTCAACACAGCGGCGCACCTCCGGCGAGGGCTTGGAGAGCGACATTAGGAAGAGCACTATGTCGTCAGACTCCTGTCCGCTGAGCGACACCAGCTCATAGGCCCTGGCCTTGGCTGGCTTGAGTGTGTTCTCGTCATACTGAGCACACCACACCGTAGGGCGCCCGTCCTGCACCACCTGCGTCTTCAGTATGCAGTCAACGCCCTTGTCGAGGGACACCGCCGCGGCGGCCTTGACGCTGTCGGGCAGACAGCCGAAGGGGTCCTTGCCCTTCATGGCGTCGCGCATCAGCTTGAGCACGTTCACCATGGCGTCGTCGTTGTATGTTATGTGTGTGTAGTAGCCTTCAGAGAGCGGGTAGAACTGGGGCCAGCCGCCGTTGCCGTACTGGGCCTCGAACATATAGCCGAAACCGCGCACCACGGCGTCGAGGTATTTCTTCTGCCCGGTGGCGTTGTACAGCCTCGCCAGGTATGTAATCTCGGTGGTCGTAGCCTTGTTGTCTATCGTGGCGTAGCGCTTCTTGAGCTTCATGCCGTCTATGCGCTTGCGCATACCGTCAGTAAGCTCGTCGTGCAGCTGTAGGTTCTTGGGCCAGCCGCCCGACGGGTGTTGGTAGAACAGCAGGTTGTCGCCTATGCGCGCCGCCTCTGACGTGGCGAAAAAGCCGTCGCCCAGCTTAGGGGCCATGCTCGTCCATTTAATCTTTTTATTGGGTTTGGCCGCCCTGCCTGCCCCCTGTGCCTGCGCATGCAGCGGCAGCACCAGAGCCAGCACCAGTGCGGCAACGGTTGTCTTGATGTTAATCTTCATGGATATCTTAATTTTAAATAGGTTGTATAAGCCGCGAAAAGGCATACGGCTGTCTGTATTGTCTTATAATTTGATGCCTGGGACGGCCTAAGGTTTAAGTCGGTTGCCCATTTTTTACAAAACCGCACTTACAGCCTATGTCCGGACAGGCCACTGTGAATGTGACGGAATGGACATGCGGAGGCGCAAGCGGAGTAAAAATCCGTGACAAAAATATTTTCTGAAATAGATATCCGAGTGTTACATGGTGTTAAATGTTTCCATACCTTGCACCCTTTGACTTAACGTTTTTTAGCTGTCAGCGGCTTGTTTGCCGCCCAAACATACTCTTTACATACTCCAAAAGGGCATGAATCATGGCGTAAACAGCCATGTTTTCCACCATAAAAGGCCGTGTTTTGCATCATAAAATGGCGCTTCGGGCACGGCCGTCTTCCACCCTGCGCCGTAAGGTGCTGTATGTCTGCAAGTTACAAAAAGTGCCATTTTTTTGCGGAATTTACGCCAAGTCTACGTGCCATGAGCAGCGGGGCTGTCTGCAAGGCGCCAACCGGCCGGAGTGCAGCTGCCGCAGAATGTCCTGTAACGGCACGGCGCAGTGGGGCGCACAGCCCATACAGGCAGCAGCCACCGGCCGCCCTGCCGGCACCTGAAAACGCCGGCCTTGGCGCCGGCAGCGATTTACATAAATCAAAAAAAACGGTGTTTAACGCAAAAAACAATGTCCACAGACCTACGGTAAGAGCAAAAGGATGTAACTTTGCGGATGTCTTAGTCAATATATATATTTTTTCAATCAACATTAACTAAAAAACACAGAATGAGTCTTAACATCGAAAAAGGCGACAAGAAACGTGTCGTTATCGTAGGAGGAGGCTTCAGTGGATTACAGGTAGCAAACAAGCTGAAGCATTCAGGCATGCAGGTTGTACTCATCGACAGGAACAACTACCACCAGTTTCCGCCGCTGATTTACCAGGTGGCATCGGCAGGCATGGAGCCAAGCTCCATATCGTTCCCGTTCCGCAGGATTTTCCAACACAGCAAGAACGTGTACTTCCGCATGGCCGAACTGCGCGCCATCTATCCGGAAAAGAAGATAATACAGACTTCCATCGGCAAAGTGGACTACGATTACCTCGTGCTGGCCGCCGGCACAACCACCAACTTCTACGGCAACAAGAACGTTGAAGCGGAGTCGATGCCGATGAAGACCGTATCTGAAGCCATGGGCCTGCAGAACGCCATACTGGCCAACATAGAGCGCGCCATAACCTGCGCCACCAAGCTGGAACAGCAGGAGCTGCTCAACGTTGTCATCGTAGGCGGAGGCGCAACAGGCGTAGAGGTGGCAGGAGTGCTGTCTGAAATGAAGCACACCGTACTGCCCCACGACTATCCCGACCTTGACCCGAGCCTGATGAACATATACCTCATCGAGGCCGGCAACCGCCTCCTCTCGGGCATGTCGCCCGAATCGTCGGCGGCAGTAGAGAAGTTTCTGCGCCACATGGGCGTAAACGTGCTGCTCAACAAGATGGTGACCGACTATAAGGACCACAAGGTCATCCTGGCCGACGGCAGCTCGATAGCCACACGCACGTTCATCTGGGTGAGCGGCGTGGCCGGCAGTCACGTGGACAACCTGGGCAAGGAGCACCTCGGCCGCGGACAGAGAATAAAAGTGGACTGCTACAACCGCGTGGAGGGAATGGACTCGGTGTTCTGCATAGGCGACCAATGTATAGTTACAGGCGACGAGGAATACCCCAACGGACACCCGCAGCTGGCCCAGGTGGCCATACAGCAGGGCAAGAACCTGGCACGCAACATAAAGCGCATGGAGAAGGGCAAGGAGCTTAAACCCTTCAGGTACAAGAACCTGGGCTCTATGGCAACCGTGGGCAGAAACAAGGCCGTAGCCGAGTTCTCCAACATAAAGATGAGCGGATTCGTGGCCTGGCTGATGTGGCTTGTAGTACACCTGCGCTCAATACTCGGCGTAAGGAACAAGATGGTGGTAATGCTTAACTGGATGTGGAACTACTTCAATTACAACCAGTCGCTCAGAATGATATTCTACCCACAGAAGGCTAAGGAGATACGCGACCGCGAGGCGCGCGAGGCCGTGACACACTGGGGCGAAGACCTGAAGGCAGAAGACAGGGGCAAACAGGCATAGCTCATATATAAACGCAGCGGGCCCGGCGGACCGTGCGTGGCAGCAAGCGTGGACTGCGCTTACATATGCCACAGGCACGGACCGCCGGGTCCGCATTTTCTGACGGCCGCAGCCGCCGTGTATATTTACTTGCCGGCCGGCTTCATGCTCCTGTTGAGCTGGTAAATGCCGGGCAGGAGTATGAACAGCGAGAACACTATCGAGAGTATTATGTTGTTGCGGCTGCCGCCAAATATCTCGACAAGGCCCATGTCGGCAGTCTGTGGCATAAGCACGTAGATGGCGTATGCCACGGTATTGTTGACCCAGTGGACGACAACGCCGGGCAGGATGCTGCCCGTGCGGTAGTACATCCAGCCGAGCAACAGGCCCACGAGGAACGCATGGGGCATCTGAGCGGGGTTGGCGTGTACAAGGGCGAAGATGGCGGCTGATATGGCTATGGCCACCCAGTGACGGCTGAAGGCTCCGAGCAGCACGCGCAACACGGCTCCGCGGAACACCAGCTCCTCTACGAACGGTGTGAGCAGGCACAACACGAAGTAGCCGTACTCGTTTGACAGCACCATCTTCAGGGTGTCGCCGCTGCGGTCTGCCATGTCAGGCAGCAGCTCCTGTATCCACAACGAGGGTACGAGCATGCCCAAAGCTACTACCGCACACCAGAAGAACACGCCCCAGGGACGGGTGCGCAGGTATGTGGGCGACACTACGGAAAACTTGCGCCAAACGAACAGGGCTATCACCGCCGCACCCGAAAGGGCTGAAGCCGTGACAAGCATGGGCGCCGTAACGGCGGCGGCATCGCCTCCGCCGAATGCACGCAACACGTCGTCGGCCGTGCTGCCGGTGGCAACCATCCACACGGCATATACTATCCAAGACAGGAAAAACTGGACAAGCACAAACCAGAAGAAATATAATAATGCTTTTTTCATCGTATATTGTTTTTTAAAGAGTTATCATTTTGTAGCCGCCACGGCGGCTGCAGGTCATCCGGCCAATATCCTTTCGGCCTCGGCCCTGTCGCGGCAGAGCTGGTCGACAAGCTTGTTGACCGAGCTGAACTTGCGCTCTTCGCGCAGGCGGCGGTAGAACGTTACGCACACGTCGCTCCCGTAAAGGTCGCCGCTGAAGTTGAATATGTTGACCTCGAGCGTTGTTTCCGTGCCGTCGAAGGTGGGGCGCGTGCCTATGTTCATCATGCCGTCGTGCAGCTCGTGCGAGTCTCCGATGCTCACCTTTACGGCGTAAACGCCCGCCTCGGGCACCAGCTTGAGCTTGTCGGCCACGTCGATGTTGGCGGTGGGGAAACCCAACTTGCGGCCTTCATGGTATCCGCCGACAACCGTTCCGCCGAGACGGTAGTGGTAGCCGAGGCACATCGCGGCCATGTCCACCTCGCCCGCCGACAGGAACGAACGCACTACCGACGAGCTTACGTTGACCCCGTTGAGCACGAACGCTTCGGCGCGCTCGACCTCGATGCCGAGTTCGCGGCCGTATCGCACGTAGTCGTCGAAGCCTTCGGCACGGTTGTGGCCGAAGCGGTTGTCGTAACCCGTTATCAGGCGGCGCACGTTAAGGCTGCCGCGCAGCACGTCCTTCATGAAGTCGTATGCCGAGAGCGAAGCCATCTGCCCGTCGAAGTGGAGCATCTCGCAGCGGTTAACGCCCGTGGCGGCTATCAGCCGGCGCTTCTCTTCGCTGGTGGTGAGCAGGCGCGGCTGGAACTCCTTGTTCAGCACAAGGCGCGGATGAGTGTCGAAGGTGACTACCGCCGACTGCAGTCCAAGCTCCACGGCACGGTCGATTACGCTCTTTATGAGGAACTTGTGCCCACGGTGTACACCGTCGAAAAAGCCTATCGTGGCTACGCACGGGGCTGCGCTATGCGGTGTGTCCATGTCGGTTGTGGCTGGTATCATGACTGATTGTAATGTTTTTATTAAATTCCGAACTGCCCGGGAATGCCACGGCGGGCGCAAACCTGCATGCAACCATGCCGGACGAGGCCGCCTAAAGCTGCCATACCGGAGCGCATGCGCCGCCGGTTGCACCATCTGCCGGCAGGCAGGTGCAGCCATCCTTGCGGCCGAGGTCTATGTGCATGGCGTTTATGCCGAGGCTCCGTGCGCCCTCGCAGTTTGCCGCCGAGTCGTCGATGAACAGGGTTTCGCCGGCCTTCATGCCCGAGTCTTCAAGCACCTTGCGGAAGATGCAGGCGTCAGGCTTGAGCATGTGCATCTCGTAAGACAGGTAGGTCTTCTCGAAATAGTCGCCTACGGTAAGCCCGCACTGCGTGAAATAGTCGCTGGCGGCCTTGTGCCAGTGTATCGGGTTGGTGTTGCTGAGCAGCACCAGGCAGTATTCTGAGCGCAGGGCGGTAAGCCGTTCGAGCCTGTGGCGCGGTATGCCGGCAAGCAGGGCGTTCCATGCGGCGCAGATGTCGGCGTCTGTCGCGGTGCAGCCGGGACACGCCTTGCGCACCTCACGGCAGAATCCGGCAACGTCGATGTCGCCGACCTCGAGGTCGTGGAACAGGTCTTCCTGGCGGCACTCGTCAACGTAACCGGCGATGGCCCCGGCCCCTATCCGCACGAAAGCATCGATACACTTCCTGCGGTCAAGGTCGACGAGGACACCGCCGAAATCGAATATTATGTTCTTTATTGTTTGCATTTAAGACGTTTTACGGCACGCCATATCTCACCAATCCAAAGGACGAGCGACGTAGAGGCTATGATCGTAGCCCACTCTGTCAGCGACAGCGGGTCGGTACGGAACATCTTGCCGCCGAAGGTGACGATTATCCACTGGCCGCCGAGTATTATCAGCAGCACGAGCAGCAGCCCGTTGTCGTGGGTGAAGGCGTGGAAGGCCGAATGGTTGGAGCCGAACGCCTTGGCGTTGAACAGGTTCCAGAACTGGAGCATGACGAACGTTGTGAAGAACAGCGACAGCTCATGCACGTGCAGGTTGCCTGAACTCTGGTTGCAATGTATCAGGAACGCGAACAATACCGCAAAGAAGGCGACGCCTATGAAGACGATTCCCTTGGCCATGCCCTTGGTTATTATGAAGTCGGTCTGCTTGCGGGGCTTGTCCTTCATCACCTCGCGCGACGGCGGAAGCGAAGCCAGCGCCAGTGCGGCGAAGGTGTCCATGATGAGGTTGACCCAAAGTATCTGGGTGACGGTGAGCGGAAGTTCGGTGCCGATGACCGAGCCGCCGAGCACGAGCAGCAGAGCGGTGACGTTGACCACGAGCTGGAAGAAGAGGAAGCGCTGTATGTTCTTGTAGAGCGAGCGTCCCCACATTACGGCGTTGACGATGCTGCGGAACGAGTCGTCGATAAGCGTCATGTCGCTCGCCTCCTTGGCAACCGACGTGCCCGAACCGAGCGAAAGGCCTACGTGGGCATGGTGGAGAGCCGGTGCGTCATTGGTTCCGTCGCCCGTCACGGCCACTACGGCGTTGTGCTTCTGCAGGAGGTTGACAAGGCGCTGCTTGTCGGTAGGCCTTGCGCGGCTCATCACGCGCAGCTTGACAACGCGCTGGAAAGCCTCATCGTCGCTCAATGCGGCGAAGTCGGGGCCGGTTATCTGTGCCTCGGCAGGCGTGTCCTTGTCCCATATTCCAATCTGGCGGGCTATCTCGATGGCCGTGGCCGACGTGTCGCCCGTTACTATCTTGACCTGTATTCCGGCGTCGATACACTGCTTAACGGCATCGGGCACGTCTGCACGTATCGGGTCGCTGATGGCCGCTACGGCCTGGAACGTCAGCTTGACGCCGCCGGCTATGGCTCCCATGTCGGGCTGTTCGCCGTCGGCAAGCACACGGTAGGCGAATGCCAGGGTGCGCATGGCCTGGTTCTGGTAGCCGTGCAGGCGGTCGGCAATCTCCTTGCGTGCGTC
>HF986717.1:7645-10950 GCA_000433175.1 Prevotella sp. CAG:1058 | reverse complement strand
TAAAAAAGATGAATGTGCTGAAAGAACGGATATTGCGCGACGGCAAATGCCTTGAAAACGGGATACTTAAGGTTGACAGTTTTATCAACCACCAGATGGACCCTGTCCTGATGAAATCAATCGCCGTGGAGTTTGTGAGGCGTTTCGCTTCTACTGACATAAACAAGATTATCACAATAGAGGCAAGCGGCATAGCGCCGGCAATAATGACGGGCTATCTGCTTGAACTGCCGGTGGTCTTTGCCAAGAAGAAAAAGCCGGTGACGATGGAAGGCATGCTTACAACAACGGTGTTCTCGTTTACCAAGCAGCGTAATTATGATATTTGCGTGAGCAGCGAATTCCTCTGCCGCGGCGACCGTGTGCTGTTTATCGACGACTTTCTGGCCAACGGCAACGCCGCCAAAGGTATAATGGACCTCGTAAACCAGGCAGGAGCCGAGCTGGCGGGCATGGGCTTTGTCATCGAAAAGGCTTTCCAGCACGGAGGCGAATACCTGAGGAAGGCAGGCATGCGCGTTGAGTCGTTGGCGGTTATTGAGAGTCTTGATGATTGCAAGATAAAACTGAAGGACTAAGCGGTCGGATGGGCAAGGGATTAGGCATGACGCCGAGGCTGGACGCGGAGCGGCGTACGTTAGAGATAATGGTGCGCCTGTATTGCCGTCATAAGGAGGGCAACGCAAGCCTTTGCGACGGTTGCCGGGCTTTGATTGACTATGCTGGCGGCCGGCTGTCGCGGTGTCCGTTCGGCGAGGACAAGCCTACGTGCAGGTTGTGCAAGGTGCATTGTTACAGCAAGGACATGAAACGGCGTGTCCGTGAGGTGATGCGCTACGCCGGTCCGAGGATGGTGCTTTATCATCCTTTGCTGGCCATACGCCACGTGTTGAGGGAAATGCGCAGGCCGGGTGGTGCGCGCTGACGCGCCAGGCAGTGTTACGTCATGTGGTGTTGTGCCTGTTGCGTACTTGCAACGGCATAGCCATACGCCATAAAGATGTTTGTTAAAAAGGAAAAAACTTTAAATCGTTTTGCTGGTTGAGGTTATTTGCCTACCTTTGTAAAACGGTTCAGGCTGTTGTTGCCGTATTGATACGGCTGCCGGGAAACAGGTAATATGTGAACATAAAAATAATACATCATGAGAAAAACAGTGCTTTCATTGCTTGCTATATTTTTAGTTATGCCGGTGGCGATGCATGCCGACGGGTATGATGATTTATGGAAAAAGGTTGAGGATGCATCCAAACGCGACCTGCCAAAAACGCAGATAGGGCATTTGGAGAAGATAGTGGCCAAGGCCGAGAAAGACAGGAATTACGGTCAGCTGCTGAAGGCCGAATGGTACATGATGTGGACTTGGGGCGTAATATCGCCCGACTCGTTGCAGCCGCAGATGGCACGTCTCGAGCAGAAGGCCGCCGGATATGCGGAGAGCGACCCCGCACTGGCCGCCGTGTGCTATGCAGCCCTTGGCAAGACGTGCGCCGAAGCATCAGTGCCGCGCACTTCGGGGCGCGACGCGGCAGCGGCTTATTTCAAGAAAGCCATGGCCGACCCCGCCATGCTAGCCTCGAAGACGGTCGACGCATACACCCCGTTCGTGGTCAAGGGACGCGACGCCGCCCTCTTCGGCAACGACTTGTTGAGCCTTATCGGCTATACCGCCGAAGACTATGCCACGATGCATTCGTATTACGCCAAGACTGGCAACCGCACCGCTACGTTGCTTACCGCTCTCGACATGGTGAGGCAGGACGCAAGGAACAGCGGCGAGATGTATCTGAGGAAACTTGCCGGTTCAAGATATGTGAAGTCGCTCGACTCGCTCATCAGCGTGTACGGTGACCTGTCTGCATGTGCAGAGGTTGCGATGGAAAGATACAACATGATGGCAAGGGCGGAGGATGTCACAGCCAAAGAGAAGGCCGGATATATAGAGAATGTAATGAAACGTTGGGGCTCGTGGCAGCGAATACAGGAAATGGACAATGCCATGAAGAGTCTTACAAATCCTGAGTTTACCGCCGAGATGCAGAGTGATGTCATGCTGCCCGGCAGCATGAGGAAGCTGGCTGTTACGGTGCGCAACATAGACAAGCTGACGCTTACGTTGACGCGGCTTGACGTAAGCGGCGACACGGAACTAAACCCTAGTATAAGCGAGGAGTATCCCAAATTAAAGGCGAAGGCCATAGGCGGCACGGTGAAGACCATGACGAAAGACTATTCGGGCTATGCCGACTATGAAGTGGTTGAAGACTCGTTTGACATAAAGGGACTGCCCGTAGGCGTATATCTTATGGAACTTGCGCCCGACAACAAGGGCATAGACCCGGAACGGAGATTACTGTTTGTTTCAGACATGTTCATAGTGGGCCAGGAACTGCCGGGAACGAAGATTCGTTTCGCAGCCGTAAGCGCGACAACGGGACAGCCCGTGCAAGGTGCGAAGATTGAGATATTGGACATGGACAATAAGAAGAAGACCCTAAGCTGTGACGTAAACGGCGAAGTTGTTTATGCTCCAGTTTCAAGAAGTTCGAGAGACCGTGTCCGTGCAACTTGCGACGGCGACAACGCGATGCCGTTCGACACATTCTTGTCCGGATTCTATTACAGTGAAAATAAAACAAACCGCGACGTCGTTTCGCTGTTTACCGACCGCAGCATATACCGCCCCGGACAGACCGTACACGTTGCGGCTGTGTTGCGCCACATAGACAAACTGGATCAGACGGCCGTTGAAGGCAGGAGCATCAAGCTGACGCTGAAGGACGCCAACTATAAGACCGTGGCCGAAAAGGACGTTACAACCGACGCTTACGGCACGGCTTCTGCCGACTTCGTGCTGCCGCAGGGCGGACTGACGGGCAATTATACCATACGTACCGAGACGGCTTTGTCTGGTTCGGTAGGGTTCCGGGTTGAGGAATACAAGCGTCCTACGTTCGAGGTAGTGTTCGATGAAGTTAACGGAAAATATGCCAACGGCGACACGCTGACCGTTACCGGCCGTGCCAAGGCTTATTCAGGCGTGCCGGTGCAGGGCGCAAAAGTGAAGTACACCGTGCGCCGCAACCAGGCCTTGTGGTGGTGTTATTACAGTCCGGCGGCAAATATTGACGAGCTTAACAGTAACATCCTTGCCGAAGGCGAAACCGTAACCGGTGCCGACGGAACGTTCAAGATAGATATGCCTATGGTGTTGCCAGTCTGGGCTGAAGGTTTGGGCGTGAGCCGTGAGAACTTCTACAGGATACCGAGATTTTATAATATTGTTGCCGAGGCGGACGTGACAG
>HF986717.1:0-7598 GCA_000433175.1 Prevotella sp. CAG:1058 | reverse complement strand
AGAGCCACAACGGCTCGTTAAGCCTGCCGTTGGGCAGCAAGGCCACGGCATTTGATTGTAATCTGCCAGAAAAGACACTTCGCGACAGCCTGAAAACAATAAGGTTTACGCTGAAGAATTCAGCCGGCAACGACATTCCGGGCGATGTAGTTTACACTGTAAGTGGCATTTACGGAGAGTTCAAGGCTAAGGCGAACGTCGACACGGAGCTGACATGGAACACGGCTGCTAATCTTAAATCAGGCAAGCACACACTGACGGCGGTATGCGGCAACGATACCGTTAAGCGCGACTTCTACGTTTTCAGCTATGAAGATACCGTGCCGTGCGTCAAGACTCCCGACTGGTTCTACGTATCCGGAAGCGAGTTCCCGCGCGACGGCGGCCCTGTTTACATGCAGTTCGGTTCGTCGGATAAAGACGTGCATGTGTTGTATACCGTGGTTTCGGATAATAAGTTGCTGAAAAGCGGCACTTACGAACTTGACGGAGAGGTGGCTACACGCAAGATTACATACAAGGACGAGTATGGCGATGGATTGCGCATCAGCCTTGTTTGGGTGAAAGACGGTCAGGCTTATTCGCACAGTGTAGGAATAGCAAAACCGCTGCCGGACAAGAGGCTCGTGTTGAAATGGAAGACTTTCCGCGACCGTTTGACTCCAGGACAGAAGGAGGAGTGGACGCTTAACATAACACGTCCTGACGGCAAGCCTGCCGAGGCGCAGCTTGTTGCATCGATGTACGATTCGTCGTTAGACCAGATAGAACCGTTCTCGTGGTGGTTTGCCCCGTACATGTCGCAGTCGTTGCCTTATACCGAGTGGCACAAACCAAGTTTCAGCTCGCTCTTCTTCGGTAATGGCGCGGCGTTGAAGCTGCCGGTAGTGCCGGTTTTGGACTTCGGCCGTATCGACACCTCTTCTGGAAACAAATATGGAAGCGTGTATGGTTTTGTGACGCAGGAAGAGCTTTCTGGTGCCGCTCCTGGCATTATGCTCAGGGGCTCACGGGTTATGGCGTCTTCGACCGCACCGCATAAGAACATGGCTATGAGCAAGTCGGCGTCAGACGTTATGGCAGATGCTGCCACAGTAGAGCAGGCCGTGTTAAGCGAAAACGTTGTTACTGCCGATGGCAAGACTTCAGACAAAGCTGGTGCAGGAGTGCAGTTGCGTGAAAATCTTGAAGAGACGGCGTTCTTTTATCCCGCCCTCAATGCAGATGCGGACGGCAACGTTTCGGTTAAGTTCACCTTGCCCGAAAGCGTTACCACGTGGCGCTTCATGGGCTTCGCCCACGACAAGCAGATGAATAACGGACAGATAGACGCTACGGCAGTGGCGAGCAAGAAGGTCATGGTGCAGCCTAATGTGCCGCGCTTTGTGCGTGTAGGCGACCGTGCGCAGATCTCAACGCGGATATTCAATACTTCTGGTAAGAAGGTTAAGGGCACGGCCGTTATGCAGCTTGTCGACCCCGAAACAGAGAAGACCGTGCTTGAGGTTAAGAAGAATTTTGAGGTCGAGGCGGATTCTACGGGCACTGTCACGTTCAACTATTACCCCAACGCCAACAACGCCCTGCTTGTTTGCAGGATATTTGCCGAGGGCAAGGACTTCAGTGACGGCGAGCAGCATTATCTGCCTGTTCTGCCTAATGCCGAGCTGGTGACTACTACCGTGCCGTTCACACAGCACGGAGCCGGTACGAAGACGATAGACCTGCAAAAGCTGTTCCCCGAAGGCGGACGCAACGAGAAGCTGACAGTGGAATACACCAACAACCCTGCTTGGCTGATGATACAGGCGTTGCCGTACATAGGCAATGTTGACGATGACGATGTGATAAGTCTTGCCACGGCGTATTACGCCAACAGTATAAGCGCATACCTGATGAAGCAGTCGCCGAGGATAAAGGCTGTGTTCGACCAGTGGCGGTTGGAGCCGGGGCAGGGGAGCCTGATGAGTAGTCTTGAACGCAACCAGGAACTGAAGAACATCGTGCTTGACGAAACTCCGTGGGTGGCTGATGCTGGACTGGAAGCCGAGCAGAAGCAGCTGCTTGCAAACTATTTCAACGAGTCGACCCTTACAAACAATCTTACGACAACTCTTGACAAGCTGCGCAAACTGCAAAACCAGGCCGACGGTTCGTGGTGCTGGTGGCAGGGCATGAAGTACGGTTCGTTCAGCCTTACGGCAAGCGTTGTCGAAACGCTTGTGCGTCTTGACAAGATGACGGGCAAGCAGGGCTATACTTCAAGCATGGTGGACAAGGCCATGAAGTTCCTCGGAAAAGAAGTTGTTGACAATGTGAAAGAAGTAAAGAAGTGGCGTAAGGAAGGCAATAAATATGTAACGAATTGGGACAATGCCGTGCGTTATCTGTACATCTGCACTTTGAGCGGCTGGCAAATGTCGCAGGAAGAGCGTGAGGCGGCCGATTACGTACTCGCCGATGTAAAGGACAACAATGCCGGTCTGAGCCTTTACAATAAGGCTATGATGGCAGTCGTGCTGGCTGGTAATGGCGAGAAAGGGCTGGCAGGCGAATATGTCAAGAGTCTGGATGAATATACCGTTGCTACTGAAGAAATGGGGTGTTATTACGACTCACCGAGGGCCGGTTACAGTTGGTTTGACTACCACATACCAACACAGGTAATGGCAATCGAGGCAATGACCCTTGTCGACGCTGACGGATACGCTTCGACGATGGAAGAGATGAAGCGTTGGCTGTTGCAACAGAAGCGTACGCAGGCATGGGACACGCCGATAAACAGCGTTAATGCTGTCTACGCGTTCATGAACGGAAACATGAGCGTGCTTGACAGCAGGGAACAGGCTAAACTTTCAATCGACGGAAAGCAGCTTGACGCGCCGGAAGCCACTGCCGGACTCGGATACGTCAAGACTTCCGTTGTGCCGGAAGATGCCAATACTTTCACAGTAACGAAGACATCGGAAGGTACGTCTTGGGGTGCGGTTTACGCCCAATCGCTGCAGGAAATGCCGTCGATAGAATCTGCGTCAGCCGGGTTTACGGTTACAAGGGAAGTGCTCGGGCGTGACGGCAAGCCTGCGGCGACGCTTAATGTTGGCGACCGTGTCAAGGTGCGCATCACGATTAAGGCCGACCGCGACTACGACTACGTACAAGTAAAGGATAAACGTGCTGCGTGCATGGAGCCTTTGGCACAGTTCAGCGGTTACCATTGGGGCTACTATTGTGCGCCTAAGGACAACGCTACATACTATTATTTCGACATGATGGGCAAGGGTACGCACGTTGTAGAGACAGAATATTACATAGACCGTGCTGGCAGATACGAAACCGGAACGTGTACGGTAGAGTGTGCCTATGCTCCCGAATATTCGGCACGCACGGCTTCACAAGCTATTGAAGTAAAATAAAACGTATATGAAACGAAACATTATATTTGCCGCTTTGCTGCTGGGGGCTGCGCTCGACGTGCATGCACAGCGCATATCGGCGAAGCACGAAGTGATTGATTGCGGCAACGTGCTTTACGAGAGTCCTGTTACCGCGAAGTTCGAGTTGCGCAACAAGGGCAGCGACCTGATAATAGACACGGTACGTACAAGCTGTGACTGTGTTGTGGCAGACTATCCGAAAGGCGTCATTTCAAAAGGCGACAATTTCACAGTTGAAGTTACTTTCGATGCTCGCCAGTTAGGGCATTTCTATAAAGAGGCGGCCATTTACAGCAACGCCTCGGACAAACCGCTTTACCTTACGATGCGCGGAGTGGTTGTAGACCATCTGACCGACTTCACGGGACTTTACGACTTCACTCTCGGCAGCGTGCGCGCCGATAAGAACAACATCGAGTTCGACGATGTAAACCTCGGCGAAACTCCGGTCCAGAAGATACATATAATCAACAGCGGCACGCAGAGTGTCAGCCCCGTTGTGATGCATTTGCCTGACTATATTACGGCGTCCGTGTCGCCGACAACCATAGCCCCCGGGCATACGGGTGTGGCTACGCTGACTCTCAATTCATCTAGGTTGCGCAATTACGGCCTTACGCAGTCGTCTGTGTACCTCGGCATGTTCCCCGGTGACAACGTAAGCGAGGATAAGGAGATTTCCATATCGGCCGTATTGTTGCCCGAGTTCAGGAACATGTCCGAGACCCAAAGGCTCAACGCTCCTGTTCTGAAGCTGTCTGCCGAGACCCTCGACCTTGGTTCATTTGACGACAAGGACGAGAAGAGCGGTACCATCATTATCGAAAACCAGGGCAAGAGCCGGCTCAATATCAGTTCGATGCAGATGTTTACCCGTGGCCTTAAGGTGAGGCTGAACAAGTCGAGGCTCGAGCCTGGCGAGTCGGCCAAGCTCAAGATAACGGCGTACAAGAAACATTTGAAGACTGCCAGGAGTAAACCCAGAGTGCTCATGATAACCAACGATCCCGACAAGTCTAAGGTCGTTATACACGTCAAGGTGAAATAAACGCCCGGTTATCTCTTGTACTAGTGGATCTCATCCGTTCAAAAAACAATTTTTTACCACTATCATTAAAATACTGACATATATTATGGACCATCCTGAAAACAGCAAAGAATACAAGGGCCTTACCGTCAATGCCGGCGTGGAACAGCCGTCGACAGTGAACCCCTACCTCAAGCGTGGGCGCTTCAGACGACACGATATGACTGCCGCCGAAATGGTGGAGGGCATACTTAAAGGTAATGTCACCGTCCTGAGTCAGGCAGTTACGCTCATAGAGAGCGTCAATCCAGACCATCAGGCCAAGGCGCAAGAGGTCATTGAGAAATGCCTTCCATACAGTGGAAACTCCCTGCGCATAGGCATAAGCGGTGTGCCAGGTGCCGGAAAGAGCACATCCATAGACCAGTTTGGCATGCATGTGCTCGAACGCACAGGTGGAAAGCTGGCGGTGCTGGCCATCGACCCCAGTTCAGAGCGTTCCAAGGGCAGTATTCTCGGCGACAAGACGCGCATGGAGAAACTTTCTCAGCACCCTGACGCATTCATCCGTCCTAGTCCAACGGCAGGCTCACTGGGTGGCGTGGCACGCAAGACCCGCGAGACCATAATACTCTGCGAGGCGGCCGGATACGATAAGATATTTGTCGAGACGGTGGGTGTGGGACAGAGCGAGACGGCCTGCCACTCCATGGTAGACTTCTTCCTGCTCATACAGCTGGCTGGCACAGGTGACGAGCTGCAAGGCATCAAACGTGGTATTATGGAGATTTCTGATGGAATTGTCATTAACAAATGCGATGGCGAGAATGTGGACAAGTGCCACCTTGCAGCGCGCAACTTCCGCAACGCACTCCACTTTTTCCCTGCGCCGGACAGCGGCTGGCTGCCCAAGGTGCTATGTTACAGTGGCTTCTACGGTACGGGCGTGAAAGAGGTATGGGACATGGTGTACGAGTATTTTGACTTTGTCAAGGACAACGGCTATTTTGCCTACCGTCGCAATGAGCAGAGTAAGTACTGGATGTATGAGACTATCAACGAGCATCTGCGTTCCAATTTCTATAACAATCCCGTCATACAGCAGCGTCTTAAGGACGCCGAAGACTCCGTCCTTGCCGGCAGACGCACCAGCTTTGCCGCCGCCAAGGAGTTGCTCGACCTGTATTCGGGTAAGTAAATACATTGGGCCGGCCTGTTCTGGCGGCATGTGCCGCCTCCTGCCGGCCCGCAAAAACAAAACGGACAAACCATGCAAATAGAGATAGACAGCGGCAGCGGTTTCTGCTTCGGCGTCACCACGGCCATACGCAAGGCCGAGGAAGAACTTGCCGGTGGCAAGACCCTTTACTGCCTGGGCGACATAGTGCACAACGGCATGGAGTGCGAACGCCTCCGCCGCATGGGCCTTATAACTATAAACCACGACGAGATGAGCCGCCTCGAAGGCGTCAAGGTGTTGCTTCGCGCCCACGGCGAACCGCCAGAGACGTATGCCCTTGCGCAGCGGAATAAGATAGAGATTATCGATGCTACGTGTCCCGTTGTATTGCAGTTGCAGCGCAGGATAAAGCAGAAGTTCGACTCCAACCCAGACGCCCAGATTGTCATCTTTGGCAAACCTGGACATGCAGAGGTGCTCGGACTCGTCGGACAGACCAACGGGCGTGCCATTGTTGTGGCTAATCTTGACGATGTCAAGGCACTCGACTTCAACCGCGATATATATCTTTACTCGCAGACAACGAAGTCGCTCGACGAGTTTCACCGCATAATCGATTACATTCAGGAGCATATTTCGCCCGAAGCCACCTTCAAGAGCTTTGACACTATATGCCGTCAAGTGGCTAACCGCATGCCTAATGTCAGCGCTTTTGCACGCCGCCACGACCTTATCCTTTTCGTCTGCGGACGCAAGAGCAGCAACGGCCGTGTGTTGTTTAACGAGTGTAAGAGCGTCAATCCCAACAGCCGGCTCATAGAAGGGCCCGACGAGATAGACCCGTCATGGCTCGAAGGTGTCGAGACTGTGGGCATCTGCGGAGCTACAAGCACGCCTAAGTGGCTCATGGAGCAGTGCCGCGACAGGATACAGGCCGGACAATAGCCCGGCCTGTTTTATTAGAATACGGGCAGTGCCGCCAGCTGTGTCGCCAATGTCAGTGCCAGCCGGCGCTGTCCTTTGTCGCTTGGGTGCAGCAGATCTGTCTCCGCACTGCGGAAATACTGCTGCTGCGCCTCCACCATAGGGTTCATTCCGCTTACGGCGTTAAGGTCTACAACGGCCACGCCCCATACGTTACCTGCTTCTTTTACAGCCTCTACGTATGCGCTGAAATATTCTCCGCACACGTTCTGCCAGCTTTCGTCCGGTTGCAGGTTGTATTCACCGAACTCCGCCTTGCCGCGGTGTATGGGCGTAAGCAGCACTATCTGTTTGTCGGGAAACAGTGTTTTCAACCTCTCCACGGCTATGTTTATTCGTCCCTTGAAGGTGTTTTTATCCATTGCCGGCATGCGTCGTTTGCGCTTGTATTCCTTTCTTTCGCCGTGAACGGCAGCCGTTACATTACCCTCGCTCTCTTCATACCACCGGCCGATGGGCACTCCTGCGTTGAAGTCGTTCGTGCCGATAAACACCGTTATCGCGTCAACGCTGTCGCCGTGCTCGGATTTCAGTTTCTCCGCCTGTCGTGGAATGTCGTCCCACTGGCGTCTACTGACGCCGTAGACGTAAGGCGTTATCCCAAGCATTTCCTGCAGGTAGTTCCAGTATTTCTTAGGTACGTCCTTGCTGTTGTTTCTCGGGTCGGTCATCGAGTCGCCCATGAGCCTACACGCTTGCCTGCCCACGGATGCACCATTGTGCATGTTTTGCACTGACTTTCGGTGCATTGAGCCTTGTCTGTCTGTTGTCCTAACGACGGCACTACTGCCATCAGTGCCGAAATAAATATTATTGACTTCTTCATAGCAGATTATTTTTACGGCTGTAAAGTTAGTCATTTTATGCCGTAAAAGTGCATCTGTTGTCCTATAATATTCATTGACGGCCGTGTTTACTGATGGCAGGAGTTTTGATTAACGTGAGTTCGATATAAGAACCTTACGCAATA
>HF986716.1 GCA_000433175.1 Prevotella sp. CAG:1058 | reverse complement strand
GCTTATTGCGTAAGGTTCTTATATCGAACTCACGTTTTTTTATATCTGTCAAGTAACGGGCGGCATAAGCGTGCGTTAACGCAAGCAGGGCGGCGGATGTTGCATCCGTCGCCCTGCTTATGTCGGGTAGAGGCCTGCAAGCCATGCTGGCTGCCGGCCGTATGATCGTCATCAGTTGTTCTTGCTGAAGAATATGGCGTTCTTTATCTGCGGTGAGCCGTTGTAGCTGTTGCGGGCGCCTATTACGGTAATGTTGTCGCCAACCTTGAGGCCGCTGTTGGTAACGAAGTAATAGCGTGCGTCGCCGGTAGCTCCGTAGCCGGGGAAGAGGCCATAGAGGTAAAGCTCGTTTGTGCCGTCAGTGATGTATACGTTGCCGTACTTGTCGTTAACAATCTCTGTAATGGTACCTGTAACCATGTAGTTGTCTTCGCCGTCAGGAAGGGCGAGGAAGTCGGCCAGCGAGATGGCTGTTGTGGGCTTGACGTCGGTAACGTCGCCGCCTACCAGCTCGACTGTGCCCTTGTATGTGTCGTGAGTGCCGACAACGGTTACGATGTCACCCTCCTTGACGCCCTTCTCAACACCGTTTGTGCTCTTGTAAACCAGGGTAGAGCCGCTCCAGTCGGTCAGCGTGAAGCTGCCGTTAGACTGTACGTCTGATACAACTCCGGCAAGACGGTATTGTGCGTCGCCGTCGGGTGCGTCGTTAAACTCTTTTACAGATACGTCCTGTATGCCGCCTTGCTGTGTGATTGTGGTCTGCGTGGTGTATGTCTTACCGTCAGACTCAGTGGCAAGTGTCAGCTCGGTAGAGCGTATGCCGCCTTCGTTGGCAGTAGCCTTGAAGGTTACTTCGGCAGATGTGCCGACCTGCTTGATTGAAGCTATTGAAAGCCACTCCTTGGCGTCTTCAGGAATGTCTACCGACACGCCCGAGCCTTTTGTAGTGACAAAGGCTGTGATGTTGCCGCCCTCTTTGGCTATTGCTTCAGTTGAAAGCGAGTCAACCTTGATGAGGCTCTTGTTGATGTTTACAACCGTAACGTTTACCAGCTCAACCGTGCCGTTGTAAGTCAGCTTCGGACCCTGCACGGTAATCTCGTCGCCAACTTCGATGCCGAGGCTAAGGAAGTTCTTCTCGTTGCCGTCCTTGTCAAGGGTTCCGTAGATGTAAACCTCGCCAGTGCCGTCGTTGATGTAGAGGTTGCCGTAAGTGGTGTTTGCGATAGCCGTCACCGTACCTGTAACCTGGTAAGTCTTGTTGTCGGGTCCGGCAATGACCTCGGCGCAAGTAGCGTTTGTGATGCTTACCTCGCCCTGTACGACTTTGAGGTGCTGCACCTGGCCGTTGCAAGTGATTGTCATCGCTTCAGAGCTGCGGCCGCCAGTGTAAGGATCAGCTTTGAATATGATCGGTGTTTCACCGGCCTCGCCTACAGAGTCTGATTTCTCATCCAATTTAAGCCATTCGGGTATGTTCTCGAGTCTCCAGTCGCCTTTGGCTTTTACAATGATGGTATCGTTACCACCTTCCTCGGGGATGGATATGTATGATTTGGATACCCGCAGGTCGTCCAGCAGAGTGATGTCGTCGTCGTCCGAGCAGCCGGCAAACATTGCCACAACACCCAGCAGAAGCAGTGAAAATATATTCTTAAGTTTCATAATGATACTTCCGGTTTAAATAATTAATTGAATGTGTACTTAACGCCGATAGACATGTACCAGCACTGGCCGATGGCGTGGTTGGCTGTCCAGGTCTTGGTTGAGCCGTTGATGGCTGAAGGAGTAGAGAACACTGCATAGCCGTCAGCGTCAGCGCCTTCATACTTCAGTATCTTGGCTTCTGAACCGATAGCCGGGTTGAGAGTCTTTGCAACGCCCCATGAAGAGTTGAACAGGTTGCCCACGTTCTTGATGTCGAAGCTGAGGGTCAGCATGTGCTTTGTCTTGCCTACGTTAAGCTTGAAGTCGTGCTTGTAGCTGAAGTCGAAGCGGTGTACCCACGGAGAGTAAAGGCTGTAAGCCTCGGCGTATTCGCCCTGGTGGTCCTTCAGGTAGCTGTTGTTGTGTACGTAAGCCATGAAGCGGTCGCGGTCGTCGGTTGTCTTGAAGCGGAACTCGTTGTTGGCAACCTGTGCGTCGGTCGGGATGAATATCGGGTCGTAAGCCTGTCCGTCGCCGTTCATGTCGTTCTGCAGCATGTAAGTGTAGTTGTAAGAACCGCGCCATCCCTCATAAATGAGGCTGAAGTGGTTGTTGCAGTTGTCGTGGGCTGTGATTTGTGCTATCACGCGGTCGGGCTCAACATACTGTGAATTGTGCAGCTTGATGTTGTTAGGACCTTCAACTGACGGCAGGTAGGCTATCGTAGAAGAAGCGTTAGAGCCGGGCATGCCTGTAAGCTCCTTTGAGCAGGTGTGCGTGTAGGCTGCCATGATGTCGATGTACTTGCTTGGTGAAGCGTATGCCGAAACGCTAGCGCTCCAGCCGTAACCCTTGCTTGTGTTTGACAGAACGTATGCGGGTACAACGCCTTCGTTATATCCGGTCGGGAAGATAGGACGGTTGTCAACGCCGTTGAAGCGTGTGAAGCCGCCTACGTCAGGAATTGACCAGTCTTGCATGGTAACGCCGTGGATGGTCTTGTTGAAGATTCCTTCGGCTGAAACAGTCAGCGGGAAGCCGACAGGTACTACGTAGTCTACGGCGAGTGATGTCTTCCATACCTCTGGCATCTTGAAGTCGGGGTCAACGGCTGATATCTGTGAAGGCAGTGTGCCGTCCTCGGGCCTGATTGTTTCAGGATAGCCCAGGCTGAAGAGTTTCTGCTGCAGTGCGCCGATAGTAGGATAGCCCTTGTCGTTGGTAACGAGGCCTCCTGCAAATTCGTTCATTGTAAAGCCTTTCTTTGCGGCGTTAGCTTCGTTGATGATGGCCTGGTACTGCACCATACCTGAGTTTGTAGGCATGTTGGTGAAGAATACCAGCGGCAGACGGCCCTGGAATATACCCGAACCTCCGCGCAGCTTGAGGGTCTTGTCGCCAAGTATGTCCCATACGAAGCCTACACGTGGGGCTACCGTAAGGTTAGAGCCCGGCCACTTGCCTGTGTCGATGTGGCGGCCGTCGTAGTCGAGGTCGTAGATTGCCTTGTTGGTCATCAGGTCGTCGTTGTTGAAGAACATGTCGTCGAAACGCAGACCGTAGGTCAGCTTGAAGCTAGGTGTTATAGACCATTCGTCCTGGATGTAGATGCCGAGCGTGTTGAAGCGTACTGTTGCGGCAGGGTCTGACTTGCCGTCGTAGCCGTAGGTGAGGTTTACAATCTCGGGAGCGGCTCCGTTAAGGAAGTCGTCGAGAGAGTAGTAGCGGTAGTAACCTGTACCGTTACGCATGTAAGAGTTGAGTGCCATCTGGTGCTCGAACTTGGCGCCGAGCATTATCTTGTGGCTTCCTGCATAATAAGTTACGTCGTCCTTGATGTTCCAGACAGTGTTGCGCACGGCGTTGTTGTGAGTGAAGAGCTCCTTGCCGAGCGAGATGTACGCGGTGTTGGTGCCTGTTCCGTCCATGATGTCAATGAAGGGGAAGTCGGCAGAGTTGGTGAAACGTACGTCGTCCAGTTTTGAATAAGTAGCAAGGAACTGGTTTGACAGGTTGTCAGAGAAACGGCTGTTCAAGTCGATTGAGAATGAGTGTACCAGGTTGTCAAGGGCGTACATAGAGTTTGCGTAGCTCATTGACTTCTGTGAGAAACGTCCGTAGGCAGAACGTGTACCGCCGTCCATTGAAGAAGCGTTAGTGGGGTTCCAGTTGCGGTTCTTCGTGTAGTTGTAGCGGAATGAGAGATGGTGCATGTTAGTGATGTTCCAGTCCAGACGTGCCAGCAACTTGTAGTTGTTCTCGTCTGCGGGGAAGTTGGTCCATGAACCTGTGTCGTAGCCATATTTGTCTTTCACGAAGTTAGACACTTTCTCCAGGTCGGCGAGCGTAGTGCGCGAGATGTAGTTGTCGGCATCCTCGACACCGTCGACAGAACCGCGCCAGCGGTTAACCACCGTAGGAGTCTTGCTCATTTCTCCGCTGACGAAGAAGAACAGCTTGTTCTTGATGATAGGGCCACCGAGGGTGAAGCCGTAAGTGGTCTTCTGGTCTTTCTCGCGTGCGCCTGATATCTGTTCGCGGTCTACGGCGTCACCACGCATGTTCTCGTTCTGGTGGTAAACGTAAGCCGTACCCTTGAATGTGTTGGTACCCGACTTCGTGATAGCGTTGACACCACCACCGATGAAGTTGGTCTGGCGTACGTCGTATGGAGAGATTACAACCTGCATTTCCTCGATGGCGTCGATAGAGATAGGATTGCCGCCACCGGGCAGACCGTCGCTCAAACCGAAGTTGTTGTTGAAGTTTGCACCGTCGACAGTGAAGTTGGCCGTACGTCCGTCGGTTCCTGCGAAGCTCATGCCGTTGCCGCCGTAAGGAGACAAGCGGGTGAAGTCGGTAATCGAACGGCTCACAGTCGGCATGTTCTCCAACTGGCTGAGGTTGATGTTGGTCGAAGCACCGGTCTTTTCAGCCGTGAATTTAGTAGCCTTGGCTGAAACAACCACTTCACCCAGTTCATGCGAGTCTTCTGAAAGGTTGACATTCAGGCTGTAAGACTCGGCAAGCTGGAGGGTTACATCCTTGGTCACACTTGTAGTGTAGCCGATGTAGCTTACCTTGATGGTGTAAGGGCCACCGACACGCATACCATTGATTGAGTAGCGGCCGCTTGCGTTTACCACCGTGTTGTAGGTGGTTCCCGATGGCTCGTGCACTGCTGTTATGGTAGCGCCTATGGCTTTATCGTCTCCGGCCATAACCATACCATTGATTCCTGATGTTGTCATTTGGGCCAGCATCTTGGTCGTCATGAACAACATCAACACGAATAGAATACCTAAACGTTTTTGCATACTGTTTTTATTTGAAATTAAAAATAAGAATGAAATCCTAATAACCGTATCTAATCAAATAGTGAACACAATTTTGTAATTTAACGTTGTTTATCTTAATTTCGACGTGCAAAATTAATTAAAAAATAGATATATAATGTTACAAGAAAGTTAAAATTAAGATGTGGCACCCCTTTTTTCGCTAAAAATGCTCTTTTTATGCAATTTGCCGTGTTAATTTTAACGAAAAGTCCCGTTAGTTCCGCCCTACCGTGTCAGCAAAAAAGAACCCTGTCATAACCCGGGAAAGGGGTTTGACAGGGTTCTTGATGTTTTTTATTTATTGCCTGCCACCTTCGCTGGTGTCAGCGTTTTACAGCTTTCTTTCCGCCGGCTATGTACATGCCCCGTGGCAGTCCGTCGAGCGCCTCGTCCATGCTTGTACCCTTTGCGCAGCGGCGCACCAGGCGGCCGTCAAGCGTGTACACGTTCATGTTTGCCTGCTGGCCGGCATTGTCGGCGGTTATTGTTCCTATGCCGGTAGAGTGCTGGTCGGTCACGTCGTCCACAGTGTGCTTGCCGTTCGACATCGTGGTTGATATTTCATAGAACTTGTCAGTCTTGACGTTCACCACGTCTACGGTCTGCGGACTGCCGCTGCCCGTGCTGAATACGAAGTTGACGTAGTCGGTAGACGAGTTCATGCGGTAAGTGTTGTAATACCATGTCTTGCCGTCGATTACAGTCGTTGCCGTAATCTTGTCGCCGGGCCATGCCGGGTTCTTCGGGCCGTGTGTCTCGTCGCCGCCCCATGTCCAGAAGTTCAAGCTGCTCCAGCCTACGTTGTCCGTGTTAACGTAGACCGTAATGTCGTGCGGCTGGAACTTGGTTACCTTGTACACCCTTGTTATTACGCCCGTCACCGCGCCGTTGACGAGCAGTCCCACTTTCAGCGTGGTGTTGTCTGCTATTTCTATCTTGGTGCCGTCGGCAACGGTCTTTCCGTTAGCCGCCGTCGGCTCGCTGCCGTCGGTCGTGTAGACCAGCTGTGCCGCAGCCTTAGCCGTCAGCGCGTTAAGCGTAACGCTCAGTGCGTTGTCGTAAGAGCCTGAAGGCATGTCGGTCCATGCCGTTTCGGCGTTGCGCGACAGGTAGTATGCGTAGTTGTCGCCCTTGTCTGCCAGGAAGTAGTCGCTCTCGTCGGCCATGTTGCCGGGCCATGCTGCCGAGCCCATTAGCAGCACTACCGACTTGCCTGCGTCGCCGTTCACCTTTACGGCGTATTGGCTGGCAGCGCGGTTAAGCGTCTCGTATGTGCTTTCGTTGCTTATTCCGGCGGCATAGCGCGCGTAAATCATCTGTTTCAGGTTCTGCTTGTATGCCTGCCAGTGGGGCAGGAATACGCAGGGCGTGCCCGGCATTGCCAGTATGAAGGCGTTGGCTGCCGTCACGTTGCCCGTCAGGTCGTTGCCGTTGCCGCGTCCGTATGTGTCGTGGTTGTCAACGAAGGTCACCGCATAGCGCCTGTATGTCGGACTGCTCGTCAGGCTCGTGCCTGCCAGCGTGCTCCAGTTGGTGCCCTGGTTGCAGCAGTCGTTCAGCAGGTATTTCAGCGGGAAGTCGAACGCTGCCGACTGTACCGTGCCGTCAACCTTGGTGCCGTCAATCCAGTTCTTTATCTGCTGTGTGCCGTCCCAGTACTCGCCTACCGAGAACTGCGGCTGTGCTGCCGAGTTGTATATGCCCGTGTACATGGGCGAATAGCCCTTCACCATGTCGTAGCGCAGGCCGGTGTAGCCCAGGTCGTTCAGCAGGAAGTCCAGGTAAGCCTTCACCATGGTCTGCACGTTCAGGCTCGAGTGGTCCAGGTCGCGCGCACCATCGAAGTCGTCACCCGTGTCGTTTGCGCCCGTCGGCTTCACTTCAGCCTGTGCGGCAGCCTTGCCGCCGTCGTCGTTTGCGCAGATGTCAGAGGGCAGCATGGTGTATGTCACGCCCTTGTATGTCTCGACGGGGAAACTCATCCACGTGCCTGCCATCGACGAGCGGTGGTTTATCACCACGTCGGCTATCGTGCCCAGCCCCTTCTGCTTGAATGTGCTGATCATCGAGCGCAGCTGCTCCTCGCTGCCGAACGAGCTTGTATAGTCGCTGAACCAGTACAGGTCGTTGTATCCCATCGACGGGTCTGAGGCAGCCTTTCCGCTCTGCGGTATCCATATAAGCTTGAAAAACTCCGACAGTTCGTCGGCCTGGGCCTCAAGGTTGCTCCACTGCGTGTCGGCGTACGAGTCCCAGTAAAATCCCTGAAGCATTACGCCCCGGTAATTCGACGGCCATCCCTGGCCCATTACTGTCACTGCTGTGAACAGTGAAAAAAAGACTGATAAAATCTTTCTCATGGTATAAAGTTTTTTGTTTTCTTGTGCATCCTTTTGCCTGCCGTCGGCTTGTTTGTCCGCGCCGGCGCCCGTCTTGCACCGGGGTTGCGACCTCGTCTGCGGCAGGTTGCAGATGCCCGTGTTTTCGTTTACTGCGTAAATGTACGGCTTTTGCCCGTAAGCGGTATGCGCCGCCGGCGAAAAAGAAACAAAAAGCATGTGCAAACGTTTACAGCACCGCCCGTCCGCTTGCGCCGTTCGTCGTTCCCGTGCACGCCCTGTGCCGCCTTCATCTTTATCATGCGTCCGCCTACGGTTTGCTAAAGTGTCTTCCACCAGCCTTTACACCTTATTTATATTATCCGGTTGGCGGTATTATCAATACCTCCTCGTGGCTGATGCTTACAGTCTGTTGCATATCGTCGGCTTTTGCTTACTGTTTTCGTCAGCTTCCGGCGGGTTTGCGAAAGGCATCCTTTTGCAGTGTGAAAGGTTGCCTTTTAAAAGACGAAAGACCGTGTCTTGCAAGCTGAAAGGCCATCATTTTAAACAGTAACCGTCGCTGTTCCACTCAAGATAATTCCGTCATCACGTTAAATTAACAAGCAGGGCTGGCCGGTAAGTACGAAGTATTGACATCCGTCCGCATGAATGTAACCGGTTTAATTGCTTGCGGTGTCGTGCCCTGCGTTGAATGATAAAATTACAAGACATATTGAAAAATTAATCAATAAAAACATTTGTATTTGAATATTTTGTGTAATTTTGCAATCGAATGTATGCTTCATACATTGAAGCATTAACGGATTCGGTACATTCAGTGTATCTGGGTGCCAATAAAAACCTGCCATTGATACGGCCAACATAAAATAGATGAACTGACGGTGAAGAATCCAGTACTTTTCATAAGGATTTACGTAACTGCTTGCTGTACAACAAATTACACCGGCGTGCAGGACTAACTTAATTTGTCTTTACCCAAGAATGGACGCAATGTGCGAGAGTGTTGGCGTGGCTGCCGTTAAGTCTGTAACAGCCGTTTCCGGCGATGATGCCTGCCAGTGGTTTGTCATGCGCGACCTTACCCGTCCCAATGCCAAACTGCCGGCTTACAAACTGCTCGACGGCTTGAACATCCGCACCTTCACCCCTATGGTGTGGAAGCTCATGCTTAACCACGGCAAGCGTGAGCGGCGGCAGCTTCCGTTCATACACGACCTGCTCTTTGTCTACTCGTCGCGTGCGGAACTCGACTCTGTGGTCGAGACTACTCCCATGCTGCAATACCGTTACCTGCGTGGCGGTTACAAGATGCCCATGACCGTGCGCGCCGCCGACATGCAGCGGTTCATCCACGCCGTAGGCTTGTCTTCCTCCCCGCAGTATTACCGTCCCGACGAAGTTACGCCTGCCATGCGCAACCGCCGCATCCGTATTATCGGCGGAAACCTCGACGGTTACGAGGGCAGCCTTATAACCACGCGCGGCTCCAAGGTGAAACGCCTGCTTGTGGAGATACCCATGCTGCTCGCCGCCACGGTAGAGGTCGAGACCGAATTCATACAATTGCTTTAATCCCTGACGCCTCCAGCCGCCGTATGCTCCGGGCTTAAGCAGCGTTATCTGCCAACTGTCTGTCTGTATCCGTACATGCACCCGTGCCTGCCGTCTGGTTCCAGGTAGCACCTTTCAGGTGCATGCGGATGTAAGTGAATGTTCCGGGCGTAGGGTAGTGAAGCGACGATACGCCCGGACGGCAGCAGTGAAATACGGGCACCCGTAGCGGTGCTACACTGAAATAAGAAACGGCGGAAATAAGATGTGCGGCAATGAACTTAACGCCCGGGAGCCAAATCCTTCGCCACGTCGAAACACGGGCATGCCTTTTCAGGGTTAAGCTCATGGTGCCCCACAATCAAGGCTTTCGGGAACCGGGCTTTCAGCCTGCCTGCCAGTACGCTTAACCCACGCTTCTGCGCATCGGTGCGCGTGTCGGCAGGTTTGCCGTCGGCGTCTAGTCCCCCTTCATAGCAAATACCGACAGAGTGCGAGTTGTGCCCACGGCAGTGCGCGCCTACTTTCTCCAGCGGCCGCCCGTTGTGCACCACGCCGTCGCGCGTTATGTAGTAGTGGTAACCTATGTCCCTGAAATGCCTGTGCATTACGTGGTCGCGCCGGCATTCCTCAAAACCGAGGCTCTTGCCCTCAGGCGTTGCCGAGCAGTGTATTATGATAAGTGTTATTGTACGCATGGTAAACAATAAATGACAGAATCCAAGAACACGTATGGGCGCCGGACACCGTCCGGGCGGCGTCCCGGCACCCGTCGTCATGTCGCGCCTACATGCAGCTCTGGAGTCCCAGTGCGGTTGCAACGGCCGAAATGACGCTGATTAAAGTCTGCAAGACAATTCTCAAGATGTTCTTTTTCTGTTCGTTCATTACTTTTGGTTTTAAGTTATACAATTAATATATTCCTGAAGTGCGGCTGACAGCCGCGCCGCCGTGTCAGGCTCAAGGCTCTGTCGGCTCGGTAGTCTCGGTTATCGAGTATTTTGCCAGCTGTTTCAGTATCGCCTCCTGTCGCAGGCTCGATGTCGACAGGCTGCCCGTCGCGCGTGCCCTCAGCTTCAGTCCCTTCACGTTTTCAGCCACGCTGAAGTCAGCCACGTTCTCCACGCCCGTGGTTCTTAATCCAACGGAGAATATTGCCAGGTCGTCCAGCTTCACGTTCTTGCCGTCGAGCAGCAGCTCCTTTATGCAGGCAATCATGTCCTTAAGCACGCCGTGGATAACGCCCGGCGAATACGGAGTGTTGTGCCCCGACATGTGTTTGGCAAGCTGCTGCGTGTCATACGTCTCGTCGCATACCGCACGCGCATACCAGTACCCGTTGAATCTACTTGTAGTAATCTGGTTTTGATAAAGTTTGTAACGAATCATAAGCTAATAGTTTTTAGAGGTTTAACAATACATCCCAAACGTTTGCGGCTGTTGTCTGATGCAAAGATAGCACACGGCTTCCGGCCAAAATGAATTAATGCGTAAAACGGTGAGTTACAGTGACTTATTTGTACATAAATATTTGCTTTTCTCATGATTTTTATGTACCTTAGCATTGTTTAAGAGCAGGTTTTAGTCACTATGTATGGCAGCCTGCATGTAAGCATACAACAACCCGTTTAACAAAAGCCGCCGACATGGAATGTTTCAAAATACGCACTTACGGCCGCATGGAGCTTGCCCAGACATACTGTCCCGACATGAATCCGCGCGCCGCCTACCATAAGCTCACACAGTGGATTGACCGTTATCCCAACCTTCGCGAACGCCTCGCGGCGATTGGCGCCAGCCCCAAGTCGCGCACATACACTCCCGCACAGGTCAAAATGATAGTCGAAGCGTTGGGAGAACCGTGAGGTAAGTTAAGAGCGTCTTACGAAAGTGAAGAACGAAGAGTGAAGAGTGAATAATTCAATTGACACTATTAAGTGAAGAACGTCTTGTGAAAGTGAAAAGATAAAAGTGAAAAGGGAAAAATCCAAATGCACGTTTAAGTGAAGAACGTCTTGCGAAAGTGAAGAACGAAGAGTGAAGAGTGAATAATTCAATTGACACTATTAAGTGAAGAACGAATATTCAGATGTAGGACGCAATCCGCAGGGCATAATTGTGAATTATGAATTCTTAATTATGAATTATTTTCGTGAATTATTTTCGTGAATTGTTTTCGTGAATTGCTTTCGTGAATTCTTAATTATGAATTATGAATTATGAATTGACTTTAACTCCTAGCCAACTCCGTTGGCGATAACTTCTTTAACTACTCTAACTACCGAGAAACAAAAGCCTCCCCACGGGGGAGGTTTGGAGGGGCTCTTATTTTTTCCTTTCCACCACAATATACATCCGGCCGTGTTTCGTGGCCTTCTGTTTGAAGCCCAGCTTCCTCATGGCAGCCCCCACTTTCACGGTCGACAAGGCACGCTTGATGAAAATATTGATATGCTCTATTATGTTCGTGGCGTTCACCAGCTTGTACGCCTCGTTCCCCTCCGGCTGCCTGTAATAAGTAACGATAAGCTCCTCCTCCACGTTAGGCACCTCGAACGACTTTATGTGCCTTGCCATCGTGCTTATCTCCGAATTGTTAAACCAGTAAGCCATGCCGCCGCGCCATAGGGCAAGCGCCTGGCTGTAAATACCATCATAGTTGTAGTCCACCGTGCGCGGATCGTCTATATAGTCAGCCTCGAACGGCAGCCAGCGGCGGTTGCCCGTAGGGTCAGTCAGGAACTGCAGGTTGTTGCCCGTGCCGCAAAACGACGCTATGTGCGTCCTGTTCTCCTTATACCTGCTGTAAGCCGCCCTCTCGTTTATGGTCCTTGTGGTCACCAGGGCCTTCAGCTGGTTCAGTTCAGGCGTACGCATCGAGTCAATCTCCTCAAGGCAAATTATGGCATACTCAGCCAGCGACAGGCGGTCGTCCTTCGTCATAGTGTCGCTGTTCGTCTTGGTGTGGAAATATGGTCTTAGCTCCTCAGGCAGCAGATAGTTGAAAAACGTAGTCTTGTATATGCCCTGGCGGCCTATCAGCACTATTATGGCGTTGTTCACCACATCCTTGTCCAGCAGCGAGGCAACCATGCCCACAAGCCATTTCCTGAAACACATGTCAAACAGCTCCTGCGGATTGTCCGTGTCGTCCCACAGGTCGCCCTTCTTAACGTGCACCATCGACGTCAGCCGCCCTATGTAGTCGGTCTTCCCGTCCCACGCCGGCAGATTGTCGAAATACTCCTTAAACGGGTTCCACTCGGCCACGAAGTCAGACATGATTACATTGTGCAGCTCAATGTTCCTCACATGCAGTCCAGCCTTGTTCATTTCCGACCACAGCGAGTTCTCAAATCTGTCCGACACTTCCAGCCACCTCTCGTTGGCGTCGGTCTTATATTCAGTCTTGCGTGTTATCACGTTATACCTGAAGCGTGCGCGGCTCTTTAGGAAGTCCTCTATTGCCGTCACGTCCACGCCCCTGGCAGCAGGCTTCGCCCTCCCCGCACCCATGGCCTGCACACGCATCGAGGCATGCTCGTCCGTGTGCGAGTAGCACGATTTCATTATCGCCGTCACGCACGCCGCATCGTAGTCGTTAAAGCGCTCCACCGCCCATTTCAAGGCATCGTCGGCATCCACGCCCAGTTTGTTAAGGTAGTATCCCGTCCTTGCCACATACTTGTTGTACGTGCCCTTGCGGTATTCCACGCCCTCGCGCTCAAGTTTCGCCTCGATGGCTTTCACCGCACGCTGCAACTGCGCATGGTGCTTCTTGCCGTCAGCCCTCTTCGCAGGCTTGCGTTCACAGTGTAGCTCTATTTCCAGCGGCACACAACCGGGGTTAATCGCCGCTTCGCAGTCATGGCACATTATAGACAGCCTGCCTATGTTCTTGCACTGCCCGTCGGCCTCGCAGCCCAGCAGGCGTGCAAAATACTCGTTGCCCGTCTTGAACGCCACGTTGTAGATATCAGCCATGCTGCGTGCGTCTGCCTTGTCGCCGTCCTTCGCACCCTTTACCCGGTATCTGAACAGCACCCTCAGGCCCTTGCCTGATATCGTCCTGTACACCATCATGGCATGAGCGTCAGCCGTCAGTAGCCTGCGTGCCCTCTCGACATCCTCCACATGGTCGAAGTCGCACATGCCCACACCCGTCAGCGCCACAAAGTTGTCAGGCCGCCTGCCCCCGTTGCATATTACTGCCGGAGTAAACGCAGGCATGCGCTTTTTTATTACTTGCGCGCTATTGTCAAGTCCGTTAGCTGCATAATACCGATATTTGTCAGTCTCGCCGGCAAGCGTACCGCCAGTAATCATATTGACTACCTCCTGCCACTCTGCTCCGCGGCAGTCCTGGCAATACATATTCTTGAAAATCGAAGTTTGTGAAAGTCTTTCCATGGCATTAGTGATTTTAAAAAGTTAATCATAATTCTTGCAAGTTTAAGACAGTTCCGGCTTGGGCTAATCACCGAGCAAGTCTTTTGCGTCGTGCAAATATAAATAGCCATACCCACTTTTCGCCCGTTCTGTCCTGAATAGGACAACAATTTTCATCTATGCATGCACCGCCCCTGCATTACAGTGCATATTTCCCTGATGCCTGCGTCCGCCTCTTCAATAGTGTCAATATAAATTATTAGTGAAATCCGCTCAACAAATGAATTAGCTTAAAGTGAATCTGCGTAACAAGAGAATTAGCATAACAAGTGAGTCCGCATAGTAAGTGAATCCGCATAACATTGAGAATTAGTTTAACAACTCAATTGGATTTTTCTCTTTTCACTTAAATGCGCAATTGTATTGACTGACGTCGAACGTTGTTTCTTCACTCTTCGTTCTTCACTCTTCACTTAAATGTGCAATTGGATTTTTCACTCTTCGTTCTTCACTCTTCACTTAAAAAGTGACAGGTATGACAGGTAATTTTATAAACTTCTTACGTACGCACGCACGAGTAATATTATTTAACTAAAATTTAAGTTAAC
>HF986715.1:7579-12176 GCA_000433175.1 Prevotella sp. CAG:1058 | reverse complement strand
GTTAAAACGGTGTAAAGTATTTCTGTATTAAGTCACGGCTCTTTATTATATATAAAATAGGTGGTAAGGAGTCAGATGAGCATGACAAGCACATAGGTCCAGTGGGCGACCATTCCGGCGGCTATGCCGCCTATGGTATGCGACACGATGGCTTTGGACGTAAGCTCGCGGTAGCCGAGAGAGTCGAGCATGGCGGTGTGCGTGCTGAGGTAGCCGCTCCAGCACATGCCGATTGCGGTGAACACGGCTATGGCGTTGCCGTCAACCCATCCGGCGTTCATGAAACCGGGAACAAGCCCGAGCGAGGCGCCGACAGCGCCGAGGGCGGTTATGGGGAAGGCTACCTGGTGTGGGTCGTTGAAGCCGAAGAGCCACTCGAACAGGAAGCCTATCTTGTTGGCGAGCCATGGCAGAAGCTCGACGCCCTGGTACGGCGAGCCGTCGTAGCCGGACGCTCCGGCGCCGAAGGTGAGCATCATGACAAGCGTCGAGATTATAAGGACGCCGGGTATTATGGCTATGCCGATGTCGACGCCGGTGCGTCCGCCGTCGAGCAGGGAGTTAAGCGTGCGCAGGAATACGCTTTTCTGTTCTTCCTCCTTTTCCTCCTCCTCAACCTCGTGCCTGTCGCAGACCGGCTCGTCGGCGTACTGCGGATACACTTTGAGTATCTTGCGCTGCATGAGGCGCGTGGAAACTATGCAGCCTACGAAGGCTCCAAAGAGTCCTACTATCGGCTCGACGTAGAAGCCCTGCCCTATCATGAACACCATGACGAGCAGTCCCATGCCGAAGGCGGTGCCGAAATTGGTGAGCGAAATGAACTGGTATTTCTTGAAGTAGCTGCTGAAACGCTTGTCCTGCGACAGCGAGATGATGGCGGGATTGTCAGACAGGAATGTCATCACGGCTCCGAGCGAGGCCACTCCGGGCAGGTTGAACAGCGGGCGCATGAGCGGGCGGAGCAGCTTCTCGAGCAGGCTGACGACACCGAACTCGACGAAGAGGCGGCCTATGGCGCCCGTGATGACGCAGATGCCCATAAGGTAGAACACGGTGTTGAGCAGCAGGTCGTGGGCGGTTTTCATTATAGTGTTGAGCATGTTGGGCACGCCCATGATTGACCCGATGTAGCCGAATAGCGCAAAGATTACGCACAGGCAGACTATACCGCTGGGTATGGCCTGCCAAACTTTCCTTAATAATGTATTTTTCATAGTCGGTCCTGGATGCGAAATGTCGTTATCAGTCACTGCCCTTGCGCCACGGATTGCGCAGCGTCAGCATGTTGATGTCCCACGTGAAGCCTACGTCAAGCCAGTCGCGGCCGGGCTTAAGGGTGCCGGCCTCGTTGGTGTTGGTACCGAAACAGCGTGAATAGGCGGCATGCAGGCGCACTGACTTGTGCGGGCGGAACTCTACTCCGCCGCCCACCTGTGTCATCTCGGTGCCGGGCATGACGCAGTAGTCGGCAGTCTTTGAAGTGCTGTTGACGTCGTAAGTCACCTTGCCGAACACGTTCAGCTTGTCAGTCGGGCGGTAAGCCACGTTGACAATGGCGGAACAGTCGGCGAAAAGGTATGTCTGCCCCGATGCCGCGCGGTTCATGAAATCGGCCTCGACGGTGACACGGCCCAGCGCAAGCCTGTGTCCGAAAGACAGGTAACTGATGTAGCGGCCGCGCATATACTCGACCATGTTGGCCGAATAGAGCGTGGACAGGCACCCGTGGCTGCCGTACCACATGAGGCTGTAGGAATACATGTCGGAGGCTTTCGCCACGAAAGGGCTCTGGCTGCACTGCACGGCTATCTTGTCGTTGCCGCTCTTCGTAGTGTATGCCACTGTGGCCCCGAGCTGGAAACAGGGTATGTTGTTCCAGTACTCGGAGGCGTAATAGACGTCGACAGGGTTGGCGTCATACTCATACCCGCCCACGGCAACCGGCTCCTTGCCCACCGAGAAGCTCCAATGGCGGTCGGGCTGGTACTTCAGGTAGGCCCAGTCGGTGGCGTCGAAAAAGCTCTCGCCGGAGCATCCTTTGTTGAGACGCTGGCGGTAAGCATAAGAAAAATGGTCGTTGATCTTGCCGTCGAGTAGGAGCATGAAATACTTCCCCTTGAAGCCGGAGTTGTCGTGTACGGCATCGCCGTCGACGTATTCACGCTGGTAATCAACCCTCGTCTGCATCTTCAGCCTCACCAATTCGTCCTGCGCGCAAGCCGCAATGACGCTCGCACCGCACAGTACGGCACAGATAAGTCGTTTCATCTGGTAATATGTGTTTGTTCTTAATGGTATTAGATTTGCGCAAATATAGTACAAACCACGCGCAACGCAAAATAAAATGCGCATGAAATGTGAATATTGTTGCATAAAAAAGCACCGCCCCTGCATAGGGACGGTGCCGTACCGAATATTTTATCCGCATACATACAGTCCAGGCCTGCCGGCCCGTACTTATGGGACACGTGCGTCAAAGCTTCTGCTTTACCTCTATCTCGGTGAATGTTTCGAGGATGTCGCCCACCTGAATGTCGTTGAAGTTGACAAGACTGATACCGCACTCGAAGTTCACGCCGACCTCCTTGACGTCGTCCTTGAAGCGCTTGAGGGCGTTGATGTCGCCCGTGTGTACCACGATACCGTCGCGCACGACGCGCGCCTTGTCGCTGCGGTGCACCTTGCCTTCGGTGACGTAGGCTCCGGCAACCGTGCCGACTTTCGATATATGGTAAACCTCGCGCACCTCGACCTGCCCGGTAACAACCTCCTTGACAACCTTGTCGAGCATTCCTTCCATGGCCGACTTGACGTCTTCGATGGCGTCGTAAATCACAGAGTAGGTGTTAATCTCGACTCCCTCCTGCTCGGCCAGCTTGCGTGCAGCGGCCGAAGGACGTACCTGGAAGCCAACGATGATGGCGTCTGAAGCGTCGGCCAGCGACACGTCGCTCTCCGAAATCTGGCCTACGGACTTGTAGATGACGTTGACCTTTATCTTCTCGGTAGACAGCTTGATGAACGAATCGCTCAAAGCCTCGATACTTCCGTCGGTGTCGCCCTTGACAACGATGTTCAGCTCCTTGAACGAACCGAGGGCAATGCGGTGGCTGATGTCGCTCAGCGTCAGTCGCTTCTGCGTGCGCAAGCCCTGCTCGCGCTGCAGCTGCAGACGCTTGTTGGCTATCTCGCGCGCCTCCTGCTCGGTGTCGAGTATGTGGAACGAGTCGCCTGCAGTGGGCGCACCGTTGAGTCCGAGGATTATGGCCGGATCGGCCGGACCTGCGTGCTCGATGCGCTGGTTGCGCTCGTTGAACATTGCCTTGATGCGGCCGTAATGCGTACCGGCAATCACAATGTCGCCGACGTTGAGCGTACCGTTGCTCACAAGCACGGTCGAAACATAGCCGCGGCCCTTGTCGAGCGACGACTCTATGATGCTACCGGTGGCCTTGCGGTTGGGGTTTGCCTTGAGGTCGAGCATCTCGGCCTCGAGCAATACCTTCTCAAGCAGCTCGTCTACGCCCAAGCCTTTCTTCGCACTGATCTCCTGGCACTGGTACTTGCCGCCCCATTCTTCGACGAGCAGGTTCATGTTTGCCAGGTCTTCGCGTATCTTGTCGGGGTTGGCTCCCGGCTTGTCTATCTTGTTTATGGCGAACACCATCGGCACGTTGGCAGCCTGTGCGTGGGCTATGGCCTCGCGCGTGGTCGGCATCACGCTGTCGTCGGCTGCGATTATGATGATTGCGATGTCGGTAACCTGCGCTCCGCGGGCACGCATGGCGGTGAACGCCTCGTGTCCCGGGGTGTCGAGGAAGGTTATCTTGCGGCCGTCTGAAAGCGTTACGTTATACGCTCCGATGTGCTGGGTTATGCCGCCGGCCTCGCCCGCAATGACGTTGGTGTTGCGTATGTGGTCGAGCAACGAAGTCTTACCGTGGTCGACGTGGCCCATGACAGTAACGATCGGGGCGCGCGGTACGAGGTCGTTCTCGTCGTCGGCCTCCTCGGTTATAGCCTCAGACACTTCTGCGCTTACATACTCGGTCTTGAATCCGAACTCGTCTGCTACGATGTTGATGGTCTCTGCGTCGAGGCGCTGGTTGATGGATACCATGATGCCGAGGCTCATGCAGGTGCCGATGACCTGGTTTACAGACACGTTCATCATGCTTGCCAGCTCGCTGACAGTCACAAACTCGGTCAGCTTCAGTATCTTGCTCTCGGCCTTGGCCTCGGCGCGCTGCTCCTTCAGGTGCTCCTGTACGGCGTCGCGCTTCTCCTTGCGGTACTTGGCGGCCTTCTTGTTCTGTCCCTTGCTGGTCAGACGGGCGAGCGTCTCCTTTACCTGGCGTGCAACGTCTTCCTCGTTGACTTCAAGCGGCTTATGGTTGCGCTTGCGGTTCTTCTTCTTGGCACTGCCCTTCTCGCCGGCCTTGTCAGGGGCGGCGTTTCCGGTCTGCTTGACTGCCTGGTCTATGTTTACGCGCTCCTTGGTTATGCGCGAACGCTTCTTCTTGCTGCCGTCCTGACGGTTCTGGGCAGCCTTCTCCTCGCGTTCCTTGCGGCGCTCCTCCTTAGATTTCTTCTT
>HF986715.1:0-7547 GCA_000433175.1 Prevotella sp. CAG:1058 | reverse complement strand
GGCGTGTGCTCTGGTTGAGCGAGTCGAGGTCTATCTTGCCGAGTACATTGACTTTCGGGGCGAACTTCTTTTCGCTCTTAAGGGTGAATATCTTGCCCTCTTCGCTTCCTGCCGGAGCTGCGTCTTCCTTCTCCGCCTTAGGCTCTGCCTTCTGCGGTTCGGGTGCTACGGCCGGTTCTGTCTGGGCGGGCTTGTCCTCCACCTTACCGGCAGCGGCCTTGTCCGGTTGGGCGGCTACTGTCCCTACAACCGGCTTCACAGTTTCAACAGGCTTGGGGGCTTCCTCTACGGGCTTTGCCGCAGCCTGTGCGGCAACCGGTTTTACCTCTTCGGGTTCGTGGCTTACGGCAGAAGCCTTGTCGGCGGGAGCCTCGGGCTTAGCTTCGGGAGCAGCCTTGGGCGCCGGTTTCTTGCCCAGACTGTCAAGGTCAATCTTGCCCAATACGGTGTATTTCTGCGGCTGTGTAGCCTTGACGGGCTTCTGTTCCTTGCGGTCAGACGGGCGTTTCTTCTCCTTGGGATGCTTCTGGAGCAGCTTCTCGGCCTGGTTGCGCACCTCCTTGTCAGACTTGAACTCTTCCTTGAGGGCGTTATACTGGCCGTCGCTGAGCTTGAAGCTGAGGTCGTCCCTGACCTCGCCAAGGTCACTTCTCTTTTTCAGGAATTCAACTGCCGTTTGAAGTCCTATATTCAATTCACGAATTGCTTTATTTAATCTGATACTCATAATCTAATTTAATTCATAATCCATAATCCATAATTCATAAATCACATTACCTCGACCGGGGTCCCTTTCATAATCCACAACCGGCCTGCGCCTTGCTCCCGGCGCTGCCGGTCATGTATCAGGAATTATGAATTATGAATTACTCAAACTCAGCCCTCAGCACTTTCAGCACATTGTCGACGGTCTCCTCCTCAAGGTCGGCCTTCTCAACGAGCATGTCGCGCGGAGCGTTGAGTACAGCCTTGGCCGTGTCGAGACCGATGCCCTTGATGGCGTCGATAATCCACTGGTCTATTTCGTCAGAGAATTCGTCGAGGTAGATGTCCTCGTCGACCTCGCTCTCGTCAAGCTCGCGGAATACGTCGATTGTGTATTCGGTCAACATGCTGGCCAGCTTGATGTTCATACCGCCGCGGCCTATCGCCAGCGACACTTCTTCGGGACGCAGGTAAACCTCGGCCTTCTTGTTCTCCTCGTCAACGTTGATGCTCGATATCTTGGCGGGGCTGAGCGCGCGCTGGATAAAGAGCTTGATGTTGGCTGTGTAGTTCACCACGTCGATGTTCTCGTTGCAAAGCTCGCGGACGATGCCGTGGACGCGGCTACCCTTGACGCCGACGCAGGCTCCTACGGGGTCGATGCGGTCGTCGTAGCTCTCTACGGCTATCTTGGCGCGCTCGCCCGGCATGCGGGCTATGCGGCGTATCATAATCAGTCCGTCGGCAATCTCGGGCACCTCGGCCTCGAGCAGGCGCTCAAGGAACATGTTGCTGGTGCGCGAGAGGATTATCTTCGGGTTGTTGTTGTCGTTGTTCACCTCCTTGATGACGGCGCGCACCGTCTCGCCCTTGCGGTAGACGTCGTGCGGTATCTGCTCGCTCTTGGGCAGGATAAGCTCGTTGTTCTCGTCGTCGACGAGCAGCACCTCGCGCTTCCACACCTGGTAGACCTCGGCGCTGATGACCTGGCCCACACGGTCCTTGTACTTGTTGTACAGGCTGTCGTGCTCAAGCTCGAGAATCTTCGAAGCCAGCGTCTGGCGCAGGTTCAATATGGCACGGCGGCCGAACTTGCTGAAGTCGACCTTCTCGCTGACTTCCTCGCCAACCTCATAGTCTGGTTCAATCTTCAGGGCTTCGGTGAGCGATATTTCCTTGTTCTCGTCTTTCACCTCGCCGTCGGCCACTACAATACGGTTGCGGTAAATCTCGAAGTCGCCCTTGTCGGGGTTTACGATGACGTCGAAATTCTCGTCGCTGCCAAAAATCTTAGCTATGACATTGCGGAAACTCTCTTCCAGCACGCTCATGAGCGTGGTGCGGTCGATGTTCTTGGTATCCTTGAACTCTTTAAAGGTGTCAACCATGCTTACGGTATCTTCACCACTTTTCTTTACTGCCATTATATTTCGTTGTTTTTATTTCCACTTAATCGGCGGTACGAAGCCCTCAACCAGGCTCCTGCGGGCTGCCGCGCACCATGCGCCGACCCCGGCCCGTGCGCCTTGCGTCCACAGCAAGACGCCCTTACCCCGCGCATTAATTAATACCGACCCGCTCCGGTTACTTGAAGCTAATCAGATATTTCGTGTATTTCACCTCGTCCATGTCGAACGCCTTGTCGATGTCCTCGACCACAGGGCGCTTGGCTCCTTCCTTCTTCACCTTCTCCTTCACGGTGAGGATGAACTTCCGTCCGTCCACGGCCTTGAGCACTCCGCGGTGCTTCTTGCCAGCGGCGTCGAGCACCTCGACCTCCTTGCCGACGTAATTGACATACTGCTGCTCCACCTTGAACGGCTGGCCAAGGCCGGCACTGCCCACTTCGAGCTCGTAATCCTCCTCGTCGCGGCTGAGGCGTTCCTCGATATAGCGGCTAAGCTGCACGCAATCCTCAATCCAAACGCCGTCGGCATGGTCAATCTCAACTACAATCTTGTCATCCGGGCTGATTTCGACGTCAACCAAAAAATACTCCTTGTCCTTCAGCCACTCTTCAACTAAACTTCTAACTACGTTTTTGTCTATCATAAACGGGTGATTAAAATAAAATGAGGAGCCTTCCGTAAGGCCCCTCATTCCACTGAACGCTGCAAAAGTAGCAATAAAATCGCACACTTACAAATATTTCCCCGTTTTTTACGTGAAATGTAACAAAAAAGTAAAAAACACATACCGCCAGCCTGCACGCCACCGGCCTAAATACAAAAGGCCGCCTTTCATGCGGTAAAAGGTTACCTTTTGCACGCTAAAAGGCCACCAATCGCAACGCAAAAGGCCACCTTTTACAGCGGCACGGATATAACGCTGGCTGCCAGGCACTTGCACCGGCACTGCAAAGGACATGAAGCAGCAAGGCATGTACGGTGGGAAAACGACGTCCGCCGCAGGGCCTTAAGCCATACCTGCGGCGGACGCTGTCATTGATAATGAGCAAATTAACATCAATACCCAACCTTAAGCAAGCGCGGACTGAGACCGCTTCCGCTCAAACGGAGCAGAAGCACGCCCTCCGGCAGGCCGGCAAGGCTGATACGTGTCGAGCGCACATCTTGTACGGAAAGCAGGCTGCCGCCGGTGGTATATACGGCAAGCGTAGCGCCGAGTGCGTCGGCACTGACACTAAGCGTGCGCGCGGCGGCGTCATAGCTCATCATTGGGTCTACCGTAGCTACGGCTGACACACCTGAAGTGAAGTCTTCGTCGAGCGCTTCGCCCATAAGGCCGTTGATATACACCTCGAGGGCGGTGTAGCCGTCGCGGTTAAGCAGGTTGCGGTCAGCAGCATCGAAGGCGTTGAGTCCGTGCTCCCGCTCCCACTCGTCGGGCATGCCGTCACCATCGGAGTCGGCCGGAGCCACCTCGGCACCATGATCAAGGCCGAAACCTTCGGCATCGTTGACAGAATCGATTATACCTTTCTTGTTTGCCAACGAACCCGTATATTTAGGATTACCGGTCTTCACATCATTTATTACACGTTGCTCTATGACGTCACGGTTTATAGTTCCGGCATTCTCGAGCACCGTGTTGTAAGCGTCTTCTGCCGTCTGTATGTCGGAGAGCATATATCGTGCCGGGTCATACTCGCCCACGTTGCCCAGTACGGCGTTGTACTGGTAATATGGAGTCTCTGTTACTATACGCTCGTCAACGCGCAGTTCGTCGAACGTGAAATGGTCGGAAGCCATCGCCGACCAGTTATCAGCCGTGGCTGAAGCGTTGCCTTCCATAACGTTGCCATTGACATACCACTTGGACGGAGCCCATGAGGGACCAATGTCACGCATGTATCCAACGGATACGAATACCGAATTTGAAGGAGACTCCGGCCCCGGCTTATAGTAATTGTTCATGAAGTTGCACTCGTGAACCGAATTGAGTCCGTTGTATTCAGTTATCTCGGCTGCGTTTTCTCCACCGTAGCAGGCTTTGGCACTGCCCCAGTTGAAGTTGACGTTGTTGACATATTCCATGAAGACAACATAATCCTCGCCTCGTGCGCCGTTAATACGCGGACTGCGGGAGTTGTTTCCGGCAAGGAGGTTGTGGTGGTATGTCACAGGCGAACCGCCCCACTGCGAACCGTAGCCGCGGTTGCCTTTATCATGTCCGGCCTGGTAAAGGCCTTCGTGGACAAGGCAGTATTGCACTGTAAGGAAATGGCTGTCGGCAGTATTCATGCACTCTTCCACAGACCAGCCGAACACGCAATGGTCAAAAATATAGTCTGAACAGTTCTCCGTGCCGCAAGCCTGGTCTTGCTTTCCGTCGCCCGAACGGAAACGGACGTTACGCACGATGAAGTTCTGCGAGCCTCCGAAGTTAACCTTGTTGCCTACTATGCTTATGCCATCGCCGGGAGCTGTCTGGCCGGCTAAAGTCCAGTCGGCACGGTTGACGTCAAGAACATTAACGAGGTTTATCTCGCCGTTGACGGCGAAAACTATCGTCAGGGGTTCGCCGGGATACTGCTGGAACGCCCAACGCAAAGTTCCCTCGGCGTTGCTGTCGTCAAGAGAGGTCACGGTCACCACCTGTCCGCCGCGGCCGCCAGTGGTATATTTACCGAAACCTTCGGCCGTCGGGAACGCAGGAGGATTCTCGCGGGCTGCAACAGCGTTTGACATTACACCGTGGCGCGACACGGCACGTACGGTATAGACAGAAGCATCTCCAGCCTCGATGCTGTAAGACGGCTCGGACACGAAGTCTACGAAACGACCGTCTTTGTATATGAGATAGCCGGCGGCCATGACATCGGCACTCCAAGTAAAGCCGTCGCCGGTCACGGTGAAGTCGGCAGGTGTTGACGCACCGCGCAATATGCGTGCGTAGTCGAACGGTATATCAGACGCCTTTTCGAAAAGGAAGTCTGCAGACATGTAAGCCTCAACCTCGGCATCTGTAGCCTGACGTGAGAAAGAGGCACGACGGCTCGTGTCAACAAGATTGCCCGAAGCGTCGACATTTTTGTACTCATAATATGAAGCCATGCTGCCACGTCCGTCCCAGTCGGCCCATCCTTCAGGGCGTATGTGGTCACCAAGGGTGCAGTTCATGAACATTGTGCCGCAATTCTCGCCCCACGGGCGGCCAAGATAGTATGTGCCGTCGCCAACACCGTCGGCTGCTGTGACATTGCAGCGGTTGAAGAAGAGGCCAGCATAGAACGGACTGGCACTAAGTTCAGGATAGAGAACATCGGTCATTGACAGGCCTGCCTCGGCTGCCGCAGTTATGTATTGCCCTCCGGGCAGACAACGAATCTCGCAGTTGTCGAACCACTCGAGACCTCCGTCATAGATAAAATCTGTCGCACCCTCGATAGTACAACGGGTGAAGTAGCCGCGGGCACCGGTGTTAGCCTTATATGTATCCTGGAAACCTGACAACAGGCAGTTGTTGAACAGATGGGCATCACCAGCAGTGTAAAGGGCTTCAGCCTGACCTACGTTGCCGCTGGTATTGCGTATTGTAAGGTTCTCAGCGTAGAAGCGGTCAGTATATACATTGAGTGCCGCACAGTCGTTATAAGAATTTGATTCATTGCCGGCACCACGCGACACGCTGGAAGTAAGTATGGTAGTAGCCTTGTCTTCGCCGATAAGGCTGATAAACTTGTTGTTCGAGTTTTTACGGCCGGCATAAATATTCTCGTCGTAAACTCCGGGACGTATGTAGATTATTCCGCGCGCGCCATCGCTTACGGCGTCAATGGCGTCCTGTATGCTTGTATAGTCGCCGGTTCCGTCCTGCGACACTACTTTAAGCTCAATCGGCGCATCGGCATCGGGGGCGCCGTCGTCAACCGAACCGCCACCAAACTGACCGAGGTCAGACAATTCGCCTACATCGCCTATAGGGTTTTCCTTGGCAAACTGAGCCTGCTCTGCGGTTATCTCGGAGCCGAATATCTGCACCTTATGGAGACGTGTCGTCTGGCACTGTATATACGGTCCGCCTGCACCTTGATAAACTTTCCAGCGTATTGAAACATCGGATGCATTGATGACATTTTCCATGAAATAACCTTGGTCGCTAAACGAAGTGTATCCTTGTTTATGGCGCTCGGACGGCATGGAGACAAGCTCCTGCCAACCTCCATCGCCGATCTTCACCTCAGCTACAATACCTCGGCCCCAAGAAGTTGACGACCAAGCCCACTGGACACGTTCAACATAAGGTATGTGGTCAATTTCGACCCAACCGTGAGCAGACAGCGGCGCATTAGTATCAGGGTCGCGCTCGAAGAACTGGTTGCGGCAAAGCTGAACGAAACCGGCCTCACCATAGACAGGAGTGCCCGAGTCGTTATATCGGATGTTGTCTTCTATGTATTTTGTATGGCCGGGAGCTGTCCAGTCGTTTGGATAATCGGTACCGGCTCCTGTCGCCCTCTGCCCCTCATAATATTGGCGTGCGAAGGCTGAAGTAACCCCGGCAAGTCCATTATAAGAAGACTTGTTGGCAAACGTACAGTGATAGAACATAACCGGATAAGCCACATCAGTACCTCCATTTACCGGTACGTCGACAATAAGGTTAACATAGCCGCCATTATCATCTGCCGTCATTTCAGGACAGTCCATACCTGTCTCGCCCTGCCATGTCTGTCCTGGCCACATCTCATCGCTGAAGTTTATGTCGATAACCTTGGGATAGGTTGACGAGTTGCTCCATTCAGCCACCACACAGTCAGGGTCAAGACTGCCCTCAATCTTGGCATAGGCCGTGCCAACAGCCGCAAAAACAGCCAAAAAATAAATGATTAGTCGTTGAATAGTATTCATAAGTAAAGATTGATAGTTGAAAAAGATTATGTTATTTAGCCACTACGGGTTTAAGCCTCAAACAGGACGGTTAAATATTATATCCTACGTGTTTCTAATTGACACAGGATGTCCGCAAAATATCACTAAGAGGCTGTATGTCTTATGAAAAAATGAAGAGTGAGCGAATCTAATTTTTCAGTTTGCAGATTCCTCACTCTTCAATAATATCAGATGTTTAATTACTTAACGACGAACTTCTTGCCGTCCATTATGTACAGACCCTTAACAAGAGCGTCCTTGTCCTTACCTACGTAGCGGCCGTCGATTGTGTAAATCTTGCCGGTTGTAGGAGTAGCAACAGTGCTTGTAACAATGTTCTCGATGCCAGTGCTGTAGCCTGCGTCTGCATAAGCGGTGAATGCAAGCGAGTAGAAATCAGTATTGGCTCCTGTCTCGGCACCGAAAATATAATAAACGTGGTCTTTCCTAACGTTTACGGTTACAGTGTGTGCAACCGGGTCAAGGCCTGAATCGTCAACATCGTCG
>HF986714.1 GCA_000433175.1 Prevotella sp. CAG:1058 | reverse complement strand
ATGCTCGACAGTCCTATTGAAAATGATTTTCTTGGGGTGTATGTATATTCAAACCGTCCAAATGCAGTGTCAAAGCTACGTGAATGTTTTAGCGTCATTGACTGCATAGTGTAAACCATTTCAGGTATGAGGCCATAGTAACGCAATGCAGAAGACATAGATACATATGACGGGGTGTAAAGATGATTGGCGATAAGCTCGGTAGACAGAGGCCTGTCTGATATCTCAGGATTACATATGTACAGTCCTCTCTTAAGGCGGATAATATCTCCGCTTTTCTCAAGTTGTCTTATTTTTTGGCTTCCTCCTTTTAATTGTGGATATAGTGATTCAATTATTGAGGACGTTACCGGTATGTTGCCGAGTTTTGCTAAAACATTATTCATGATTTACTGATAAGGTTTATTCGAACAAAATGTCTGACAAACATGCATTTCTAGATTAGCATGGCTATTGAGGACATTGTTTGTTTTTTGCAAATATAGTAAAATTTTGAACAGTAATATATATAAAACATACTTAACTGTTCAAAATTTTACAACTTTTATGTCGTCTTAATGTTTTAGCTTCTGTTTGCTCTTCATTCTGAGGAGCATGCTAAAGGTGAAGTTTTGGGGGGTGTCTGTCTTCCGTCAGTTCTCCTTTTC
>HF986713.1 GCA_000433175.1 Prevotella sp. CAG:1058 | reverse complement strand
CGAGGGGTAGCCCGTCAGGTCGCGGTAGCCGCGGATTATCTCTTCCATGGAGTCGCCTCCGATGAGGAACACGTCGAGCATTGCCTGGTCGCTCATGAACTCCACCGAGCGCGTCGACACTCCCGCGAGCGACAGCTTGCTGTGTGCGCAGGTGTGGTAGAACGTGCCGTACATGCGGCTCGATACGTAGAACGGTATGTTCTTGTACGTGCGGCGGTTATTCACGCCCTGTCCGTCCTGGTTCTTGAGGAAGAACGTCTGTCCGCTGAGGTCCATCTTGGTGAACCGTTCGCCCGTTCCGGCGAAGCATTCGTCTGCCTTGCACTCGAACGACATCGTAGCCCTTTGCTTCTCGCCGTCGAGTTTGCAGAAGCCGAGGGGCAGCGCGTCGTAGCGCGGTGGCGAGAAGTGGTCGTATGCGGCGAGGCGTATCTCGCGCTTGCCGTCGGGATACAGGCGCAGGTCGAGCGTCTCCTGCGGGTCGGGCAGCAGCGTGCTCCAGCGGTCGAGTTCCGGCTCGCGTATGTTGATTACGGCCCTCACGGTGCCCTCCGGGTCGGTTATGGTCCAGCGGCCGTTGCCGAAGCTTACCGTCAGCGGTATCTTCTTGACCCTGCCGCTCATCTGAAGCATCTCGGTGTCATCGGTCATCTGCTCCTCGCCGAAGCCTATGAACAGTCGCAGTATCTTAGGTTCGTACTGTCTTATTATAAGCGTGTATTCCTCGCGCGGCACGTCGGTGTCAGGCGCCATGTCGTTGGCCAGCACCTGCTTCTGGAACGGTACGGAGACGTATATGTCGCCGTCGTTTTCGAATACGCCCGTCGGCTTGTACGCCTTCCATAGCGACTCGTTGCGCGAAAGGTTTATGTCAAAGTCGAGAAAGTCGAAAAGGTGGTAGTTTGTAGGTTTCATTCTTTGTTTGTTTTTAATAGGATTACGGCCTCGGGGCGCGGTGTGCCCCTTGGCTGAAGATATGACGTATGTAGGTTAATTTTGTACTATGTCCTTGTGTGTAATGTAGGCTTGTGGCGGGCATGTCAGCCCGTAAGCCGTCCTAATGCCGGCTGTCGTCGCAGTGAAACAGCGTGCCGCAGCCGGCAGGCAGCGTTACCGCCCATGGCGGCGATGTGTTGCAAAAATAAGAAAAATAGCCTTAACGGCAAAAGGTTTGTGTAAAATGTTTTCACATTTCCACCTCTGTTCGTGCGCGTCAGTTTTCCGCCGTTTTCCAATATGCCGCCTTTCGCATTCCAAAAGGCGGCATATTGCACGGTGAAAGGTAACCTTTCGGGCGGTAAAAGGCGGTCTTTTGCAACGTGCTGGTTTTCAGGCAGGTACGCCGTCGTCACCAAACGGCTGTTTCAGGGGTGGTTTTTCGCCCTTTCACGGGTATCAAGTAACCGTTTTTCATGGCGTTTCGGGCAGAAACGGAAAATATGAACACACGGCACGAAAATGTCGTAACGCCACTGCGGCGCAAACCGCCTATCTTTGCAGCGGATAAATGAAACAAAAGATATGAAGAGACTATTATTCACATTTGCCATTGCCTGCGCGCTTATTCCTCTTAATGCGCAGGAGACGCTCACGCTCAGTCAGTGTCTGCGCATGGGCATAGAGAACAACCTTCAGTTGCAGACCAGGCGCGTTGCCATTGCCTGCGCGCTTATTCCTCTTAATGCGCAGGAGACGCTAACGCTCAACCAGTGTCTGCGCATGGGCATAGAGAACAACCTGCAGTTGCAGACTAAGCGCAACGACATAGTGAAAGGCGAGCACGCCATCACCGAGAACCGCGCCAAACTGCTGCCGCAGATTAACGCCGTGGTGTCGATGAACGACAATTTCAATCCGCCTGTGTCCGTTACCGACGGTTCGGCCTACGGCAATCCGTACAACGTGACGAAGACGTTGCAGTACAACGCCTCGGCAGGACTGCAACTCCAGATGCCGCTCTACAACCAGACGCTGCTCACGGCGCTCGACATCACGAAGCTGATGGACCGCATCAACCGCCTCGGTTACGACAAGGCGCGCAACGACCTCATCGAGCAGATAACCAAAATGTACTATCTCGCGCAGAGCACCGCCGAGCAGATAGCCATCGTCAGGTCTAACATAGGCCGCATGGAGGAACTGAAGAACATCACCACGGCATTCTTTGACAACGGCATGGCGATGGAAGTTGACGTAAAGAGGGTTAACATCAACCTCGAAAACCTTCAGGTACAGCTCGACAACGCCGAGGCGATGCTCGTGCAGCAGATAAACATGCTGAAGTACGTAATCGACTATCCGGCCGACAAGGACATGGTGCTGACGCCCGTGGATGCCTCTAACGTCGAGGCCGTCGAGCTGTCGGGACTCTGCGAGTCGCTGCCCGAACTGCAGATGTTGCAGCGTCAGGGCGAGCTTTCGGAGAAGCAGCAGAAGATGGTTCAGCAGGGTTACCTGCCGTCGCTCACGCTCACGGGCAGTTTCTCTTACTCTGCCTACACCGACAAGTTCGGTAACTGGTTCCATTCGGGACCGTCAAACCACTGGTACAACTCGTCAGGACTGGGTCTTACGCTGCGCGTCCCGGTGTTCGACGGACTGGAGAAACGCTCCAAGATACGCAAGGCCAAGCTCGACGCCGAGAACGCACGCCTTGCCTACGACGACGCACTTAAAGGGCTGCGCACGCAGTACATGAACGCCACCAACGACCTTATGAACAGTCGCCGCAACTTCACCAAGCAGCTCGACAACTACCGCCTGGCCGAGGATGTCTACGCCGTAACCACCGACCGCTACCGCGAAGGCATCGCCTCTATGACCGAGGTGCTGCAGGACGAGATGCAGATGAGCGAGGCACATTATGAACAGTCGCCGCAACTTCACCAAGCAGCTCGACAACTACCGTCTGGCCGAGGATGTCTACTCCGTAACCACCGAACGCTACCGCGAAGGCATCGCCTCGATGACCGAAGTGCTGCAGGACGAGATGCAGATGAGCGACGCGCAGAACAGCTACGTTACGGCGCACTACAACTACCGCGTAACCGCCTTGTCGCTGCTCAAGCTGACGGGACAGCTCGACTCGCTGTTGAAATAAGCCTAATCTTAAGGCAGCATCATACATAACATAAAATCAACATACATCAACAACTTTAAAATATACCACAATGGAAACCCAGAACAACAACATACAGCAGACCAGCACACACGCTCAGCAGGCAAAGAAACTTAGAAGACAGCGCACAAGACAAATCGTGGCAAGCATCTTCGGCATGGCAATCCTCGTGTGCGGAATAATCAAGATATCGATGATTTTCCTTGATTACAGGAACACCGAGACAAGCAACGACGCACAGATAGAGCAATACATCTCGCCCGTAAACCTCCGCGCGTCGGGCTACATCAAGCAGGTTTGCTTCACGGAACACCAGAGCGTGAAGAAGGGCGACACCCTCCTGATACTCGACGACCGTGAATACCGTATCCGTGTGATGGAGGCCGAGGCCGCGCTCAAGGACGCAATAGCCGGCGGCAACGACGCTCAGATAGAGCAGTATATCTCGCCCGTAAACCTCCGCGCATCGGGCTATATCAAGCAGGTCTGCTTCACGGAGCATCAGAACGTGAAGAAAGGCGACACCCTCCTGATACTCGACGACCGCGAATACCGCATACGTGTGATGGAGGCCGAGGCTGCGCTTAAGGACGCCATAGCCGGCGCTTCGGTAGTAGGGCAGTCGCTGCAGACCACCCAGGCATCGGCATCGGTCTACGAGTCGTCAATCGCCGAGGTGAAGATACGCCTGGCAAAGCTCGAGAAAGACCGCGCACGCTACCAGAACCTGCTTGAGCGCAACGCCGCAACGCCGATACAGCTGGAGCAGATTGAGACCGAATATGAGGCTACGAAGAAGAAGCTCGACGGACTTATCAGCCAGCAGAAGGCTGCCATGTCGGGTGTAAGCGAGGTGTCTACACGCCGCCAAAGCTCTGAAGCAGCCATAGAAAGGGCACGTGCCGCATTGGAGATGGCACGCCTTAACCTTTCTTACACGGTAGTTGTCGCTCCCTGCGACGGCAAGTTGGGACGCCGCACCGTCGAGGACGGACAGTATGTTTCGGCAGGACAGACGCTGACATACATCATGCCCGACACGCAGAAATGGGTGATAGCAAACTATAAGGAGACGCAGATTGAGAACCTGCACGTAGGCCAGGAGGTCGTGCTTACGGTCGACGCAATGGACGGACGCGAGTTCAAGGGGCGCATAACGGCAATATCCGGCGCCACGGGAGCAAAGTATTCGCTCGTGCCTACGGACAACTCGGCAGGCAACTTCGTAAAGATTCGCCAGCGCGTGCCCGTCAGGATAGACTTTACAGGACTGTCAAAGGCTGACAACGAACCTCGTCCCGACGGACAATTCTGCCGGCAACTTTGTGAAGATTCGCCAGCGCGTTCCTGTCAGAATCGACTTCACAGGACTGTCAAAGGCCGACAACGAACGCCTTGCTGCCGGAATGATGGTGGTCGTAAAGGCCAAAAGAAGTTAGTTATCTGAAATCGTAAATTAAGGAAACGTGCTCCCGGAGCATTCAACATAAACAGCATTGAGCCATGATACAAAGTGCCATAAGCGTAAACTGCGGGGCAAAATACAGGAATTACCCGTTTTACAACTGGGTGCCCAAGCCGCTCGGAATAGTCCTGCTGATACTTCTTTTCATACCAATCTTGACCGTGGGCGGCGTATATACCGCCAACAGCGGCGACATGACGAGCGGGCTTGGCATACAGTCGGAACACATACAGTTCGTTGGTTTCGTCACGTCAATAGGCATGGCGGCCTTCTCTCCCTTCTTCTACCAGCTGGTGTGCATACGCCGCGAGAAGATGATGTGCGTCGTTGGCTTCTCCCTGATGTACCTGCTGAGCTACGTGTGTGCTGTCACCGACAGCATATTCGTGCTGGCCTTGTGCAGCCTTGTGATGGGTTTCCTGCGCATGGTGCTGATGATGGTCAACCTGTTTACGCTCATACGCTACGCCTTCGGCATGGAGGCAACGCAGAACATAACGCCGGGCAACGAGCCTGTTGACGAGGAAGGGTGGGACCGCCTGGATTCGGAGAAGAGCAAGAGCATGCCCATAATATACCTGTTCTTCATGATTCTGGGACAGCTCGGCACGTCGCTTACGGCTTGGCTTGCCTACGAATACCAGTGGCAGGACGTCTATTACTACATGATGGGAATGACGCTTGTGGCAATACTCATTGTCCTTGTGACCATGCCTTATCACGCTTACAACAACCGCCGATTCCCCATCACGTTCCGCAAGTTCGGCAACGTGGCCGTGTTCAGTTCGATGATGACCTGCGGAATATACGTGCTCGTGTACGGAAAGACGCTCGACTGGTTTGCCGACCCAACCATCGTGCGCTCGACAATATTGACAGTCGTATTCGCAGCAGTGTTCTTCTACATGGAGTGGTCGCACCGCTCGCCCTATTTCCTGATGGATGTGTTCCGCCTGCGGACTATAAACATGGGCATCGTGCTGTTCCTGTTGCTCATGGTTTTCAATACAAGTTCGATGTTCGTAAACGTGTTCACCGGCGTGGGAATGGAGATAGACAACTGGCAGAACGCCGCCATGGGCAATTGGAGCATGCTTGGCTACTTCATCGGAGCCGTCATCGCAATAATCCTCGGCTCGCGCAACGTGAAGCTGAAATACCTATTCGGCCTCGGCTTCCTGCTCATCGGAGCATCAGCCCTGTTCATGTATTTCGAGGTGCAGACGGCCGGACTGTACGAAAGGATGAAGTATCCTGTAATTATCCGTTCGACGGGCATGATGCTTATCTACTCACTCGCAGCCGTCTACGCCAACCAGCGCATGCCCTACAAGTATCTTTCAACGTGGATATGCATCATGCTCAGCGTGCGCATGGTTATCGGCCCGGGCATCGGTTCGGCACTTTACTCCAACGTGCTCCAGCACCGCCAGCAGCACTACGTTACCATGTTTGCGCAGGATTTTGACCGCACCGACACGCAGTCGGCAGCCGCCTACGACCAGACCGCACAGGGCATGCGCAGGCAGGGGCGCAGCGAGACCGAGGCCGAGAACATGGCCGCCATGTCGGCAAAGGGCAAGGTGCAGGTGCAGGCTACGCTGTCGGCAGTCAAGGAAATGTCGGGCTGGACGTTCTACGGCTGCATGCTTTCAATGCTCTTCGTACTCATTTATCCATATAAGAAGAGAAAATTATCTGCTTGGCGCGACTGACCGTCCGCCAAGTCAGATAATTTTACTATCTTAGCGGCCGAAAAATATCAGCCGTTATGGAAATGGTTTATGAGGAGAATGCTTCCGGGCGACTTGCATTGTTGCAGGAGAACATAGCCGGCAGGGCGGATGTCTGCTCGTCGGGCGGCGTAGTTCGCGGGTTTCCGCAGCGCATGTCAGAAGGTTTCAGAAACTTTGGCATCGGCTTTGTCGTATGCCACAGTGGCGGGTTCGATTTTGAATTGTCGGGCTGCAGGCATTCGGCCGGGGCGGGCGAGACGGTGTTCATACCCGAAGGGGTTTTCTTCAACGTTGTGCGGCAGTCGCCCGACCTGCGCGTGAGCATCATAATCTACCGCACCGAACCAATACGCGACGTGGTCGGGACGATGGTGCAGTCGGTGCATCTGTACGCCCGCATGACGCCCGACCTGCCCTGCGTGTGGCGTACCGGGTGCGAGGACTACATTGCAGGGTACGTCTACATGATAGGAGCCGGACAGCCTTCAGACGACGACTTCTTTGCCCTTAACGAGCGCAAGCTGCTCCTTCTTTCGCTCACATACCGCCTGTGCACGGTGTTCAGCAGGCGTTTTTTTGCCGGAGGTTCGGCCAACGCGAGGCGGACCGAAATATTCCTGAAGCTGATAAGGCTTATTGACCGCCACTTTATGGCAGAGCGCGGCGTGGCGTTTTATGCCGACAAGCTGTGCCTTTCGGCCAAATACCTGTCCGAACTGTCAAAGTCGGTATGCGGATACACCGTCCAGGAACTTGTCTTCAAGGCCATAACGCGCAAGGCGATGGGCATGCTCGACAGCACGAACAAGACCGTGGCAGAGATTTCGGACGAGTTCCATTTCCCCAATCCGTCGAGTTTCGGCACGTTTTTCCGCAAGCAGACGGGCCTGTCTCCGCAGAAATACCGCGAGCGTTTGTAATCTATTGAATGTCAATAAGTTATATATAGCATTGCAAAAGACTGCCTTTTAGCCTCTAAAAGGCGGCATATTGCACGCTAAAAGGCCACCTTTCGCAGCGCGAAAGGTGGTTCATCCGCAGTTTGTTTGGATGTTAGAATATAA
>HF986712.1:10606-14427 GCA_000433175.1 Prevotella sp. CAG:1058 | reverse complement strand
GCACGGATGGGACGACAACGGCGTGTTCAACTTCGAGGGCGGATGCTACGCCAAGGTTATCAACCTCGACAAGGAGAGCGAGCCCGACATCTACAACGCAATCCGTCGTAACGCACTTCTCGAGAACGTAACTGTTGACGCTGAAGGCAAGATCGACTTCAACGACAAGAGCACAACCGAGAATACTCGTGTTTCTTATCCTATCTACCACATCGAGAACATCGTTAAGCCTATCAGCCACGCACCGGCTGCAAAGCAGGTTATCTTCCTGTCGGCTGACGCATTCGGAGTTCTTCCTCCGGTATCTATCCTCGACAAGGAGCAGACTAAGTACTACTTCCTCTCAGGATTCACAGCTAAGTTGGCTGGTACAGAGCGCGGCATCACTGAGCCTACTCCTACATTCTCAGCTTGCTTCGGCCAGGCATTCCTCGAGCTGCATCCTACAAAGTATGCTGAGGAGCTGGTTAAGAAGATGGAGAAGAGCGGCGCTAAGGCTTACTTGGTAAACACTGGTTGGAACGGAACAGGCAAGCGTATCTCAATCCGCGATACTCGTGGTATCATCGACGCCATCCTGAACCACTCAATCGACGCTGCTCCTACGAAGACTATTCCTTACTTCAACTTCGTTGTTCCTACACAGCTTGAGGGCGTTGATCCTAACATCCTCGATCCGCGTGACACTTACGCTGACGCAAGCCAGTGGGAAGAGAAGGCTAAGGACCTCGCAGCACGCTTCATCAAGAACTTCAAGAAGTATGAAAGCAACGAGGCTGGTAAGGCTCTCGTAGCAGCTGGACCGAAACTCTAAGAAATAATATAATTTATCATCTGTAACTCTACGCCCAGGTTCTATCCTGGCCGTAGAGTTTTTGTCTATTATAAAATGAGAATGGTATATATGAAAAAGTTAAAATCTTATTTATTGTTTTTCTTTGTCTTTGTATCAGTAGCTGCAATGATGTCAAGTTGCGATAATGATGACATATATTCAGAATATACCCCTGAAGAAAAGCCCGACAGTATTAAGTTGCCTTTTGTGATGGACCAAAACCATGACAGCGTGACTGTGGTTGTTGACGGCAAGACGTACACGATTACTTATGGGAAAAGGAAGTAAGATATCAATTTACTTATGAGTTTAATTAATATGATTAAGGATCAAGATCGAGGAATGTGAAACCGGTTTTCCTCAATCCATCCTGATTGAAGATTTCTGTATTCACAATAAGGCGCACTACTTGCGGGGCGTGCCTTGTTTTGTTTGTCCGCATATATAATAAGGTGTGGCGGCTGTCAGCTTTGCGTTGACATGTGGCTAAGGCGTTGTTACGCCATAAAATAGCCCGTTTGTTTGGACGGAATATATTTTATTCGTAAATTTGTAGACAGTGGCGAGGCTGTCACCACTGTGCCCGGACCGCCGTGTGCAAGGTTGAGCCGGCAGCCTGTATTTTTAATCATAACCTTTTAAAACCATCAAGAACCATGAAACATGCAACGCTGTTGAAAACCATCGTCTTCGTATTCTCAATCGTGTACGCTACCGCGTCGGTAGCCCAGGTGGCACGTCCTTTCAAGGGAGCCTGGTATTCGGACGACCTGTATGTGGACATCGACTTCTACGGAAAGACCATCTCTGACCCCAATTCAATGGACGAGGACCCCTGTGCGGGCATAATAAAGATAAAGCCCGAGATTAATTCGATGGCTTACACCATCGAGAACCTGAATGTAACAGGCAGGAAAGCTACTGCCACAGCCTATTTTGCTGAGAAGAACTCAAAACTGACATTCGAGTACATGCAGGACGGAAGCATTAAGCTGACCAGCAGCGACGGCTTTTCATACGTTGACGACGGACTGGTGAAGCTGCCCAATACAACATACGTGCTGCGCAAGGCGGCGCCGTTCAGCGGCACATGGAAGCTGGCCAAAGGCGACGGTCAGATAAAGATGAACCTCTATAGTAAAGAGATGTTCGAGGACGACTACGAAGGCAACAGCCGGCAGTGCTACGGGTCGATATACATAACCTACAACAACGGCATGTATGTGGACAACTGCTTGATTGTCAATAAGAAGACTGACGGCAACCAGGCCGTAATAGAATATCTTGGAGGCCGCGACGGCAATACATACAGCGCCACGCTGGTTTACAATCCGGCAACGAAACAGATAACCGTGAAGCAGCCTAAGCTGGTCAAGGCCACTAACGAGATTACGGAGTGTTATGTGACCGACGGTCTCGTGTTCGTACGCCGATGACAAAGCCTGCCACGAGTAGTTCATATTGTTTTAACGGTCCGTCAAACCGCACTGATTCGCGGCTTGACGGACCGTTCTCTTATGATGCGATGGTATCAGGCGTGCCGTACTCGGGCGACTGCATTGGCGTCAGTATGCCTTAAAGCGTGCTGATGTTTTCATTGACGTTGATTTATATCAAAAAATACTATTTTTACGACAAAAATTTGAGTAAAAGCGATTGGCGTCCACGTTTAATGCGTATATTTGCACACGTGTTCGTGAGAATGCTTTTCATAGGTTAGTAGTTTGATAGATTTTAAGGTAAAGATTATGTTATTAGATTTTGAAACAACAACCGTGCTGGCGTTGGCCCTTGTAATGGTTGACTGAATGATATCATCACATCCGTTGACACCAACATGAGTTAAGAAAGTTTTTAAAAGGCAGGCATGAGTGACTCACCCCTGCCTTTTTTCGTTTTATAATGTATTTGTATGCGGCCAATGCGCCGGCCTGCGCACAAAGCCTCATGCCGACGTGTGCCAGACATTCACAAAATCATTTAAAAATCATTTTAATGTCTATAAAAAAGCCCAATTTCAAAGTATTTTAGACAATAAAGGAGATAAAAGACGTTCTATTTAAGGAATTCTGATTAAATTTGCAGCTAAAAACATAATAATGTAAATAATGAAAAGGATTGTCAAACCTTTTGTAATATTGATATCAGCGATAGTCCTTATGTCTTCGTGTCTGGGAGACGACGATGGCTATAACGACTTTATTTTATACAGCGACACGGCTATAACATCCTTCTCGCTCGGTACGTTGAACCGCACGATGTGGACAACTTCGTCGACGGGCGAGGACAGCTCGTACGTTGACGAGATAGGCTGCAGCTCGTATAAGTTTTACATAGACCAGCTAAAACGCGAGATTTACAATCCCGACTCGCTGCCCGTGCACACCGATGTGGCGCACACGTTATGCGAAATCGAAAGCAAGAATTCGGGCATAGTCATCCTTGTACACAAGGACATAGAGGGTAAGGACTCTCTTGTTTACTTCAACAGTTCCGACTCGATAGACTTCACCGAGCCGCGCGAGTTCCGCGTATATTCGCTCGACGGTGCTGCATACCGCTCTTACAAGGTGAGTGTCAACGTGCATAAGGAAAATCCGGATTCGATGAACTGGCACAGGTTCGCCGCCCAGGATGCGTTTACCTCGATGGACTACATGAAGGCCGTTGCACTCGGCGGGAACTTGCTCGTGTTCGGCGAGCAGGACGGAGCCACGTCTGTATATTCAGGCACTGACGCAGCTGGCATGGTATGGACCAAGCTCGACACCGGCATGGCGCTCGACGCCGCCGCATGCCGCAACGTCATTGTTAAAGACGGAACGATATACTCCATAAGCGGCGGCAACATTATCAGTTCAGCCGACGGCAAGTCGTGGACAGTTGTGGCTCCCGCCGGAGTCAGCCGGCTTCTCGGCACCGGGCGCGGTAAGTTTTACGCAATGGACGCCAATGGCGGCATAGTGTCGTCGGCCGACGGAGCGTC
>HF986712.1:10339-10590 GCA_000433175.1 Prevotella sp. CAG:1058 | reverse complement strand
CGGCCGACGGAGCGTCGGGGACAGCCGACGCCGTGGTGGGCGACCGTGCATATCTGCCTTCGGCCGACTTCTCGCTCGTAAGCATGCCGATGGGTACGTCGGCAAGTTCGGAGAACATCGTGCTGGCCGGCAACCGCGGCCTGTCTGAGCATCCTGAAGACTCGGTGGCAATGGTGTGGAACAAGATTGAGGAGTATGCCGAAAATTCACATACCCATTCATGGATATTCTGCGGCGAGGACAACGGCTAA
>HF986712.1:0-10314 GCA_000433175.1 Prevotella sp. CAG:1058 | reverse complement strand
GGCTACCGTCTGCCGCGCCTGTCAGGACTTAAGATGGCGTCATACGGCGACGTCCTTATAGCCTTCGGCGGCCGTGGACTTGGCACAAGCACGGCAAAGGCATACTCGCAGATATACGTTAGCAGCGACAACGGCCTTACCTGGCACTCGGACGGCAGCTATTACCTGCCTGAAGGATTCACCAACGGCGGCAGCGATGTGACAGCCATGACTGTCGACGACGACAACCACCTGTGGATAATCTGCGGCGGTACGGGCGATGTGTGGCGCGGACGGCTCAACCGGCTCGGTTGGGACGAGGAGCAGACATCGTTTACCGAATGATACAACAACCCTAGAACCAAGTCCTTGCCCATGAGAAAAATCCTTTTAGCAGCAGTCTTGATGTTCGTTTCGCTTGGCGCCAAGGCCCAGGACGAGTACGAATACAGGATGGAAATAGGAGCGGGTGTGGGCATGGTGAGCTACGAGGGCGACTTCAACGGCAGCATATTGAAAAACATGCGGCCGTCTGCGTCGTTTATATTGAGGAGGGTTTTCAACCCTTACATGGCTTTGAAGCTCGACTATACGTACGGCACCCTGGCCGGAAGTTCGGCCGACGTGAAGACGTGGTATCCCGAACTGGCCGACAATCCGGTGGAATTCAAGAATACCGTGATGGATCTGGGCCTGTCGTTTGAATATAATTTCTGGCCTTACGGCACCGGTCGCGAATACCGCGGAGCCAAGCGGATAACGCCTTTCGTATTCCTCGGCATCGGCGGCACTTATGCAGATACTAAAGGCGGAAGCGTCTTTATGGCCAACATACCGATAGGCTTGGGCGTTAAGTATAAGATAGCCAAAAGACTGAATCTCGGACTTGAGTGGGCCGCCCACTTCTCCTTGAGCGACAAGCTCGACGGAGTTGAAGACCCTTACGGCATAGAAAGCAAGGGGCTGTTCAAGAACACGGACTGCTACTCGATGCTGAAACTCACCCTGACTTACAGCTTTATGGCAAAATGTAAAATATGCAACAAGGATGACTGAAACTAAAATCGACATGAACCGCATACCGCAGCACATCGCCATCATCATGGACGGCAACGGCCGTTGGGCGACAGAGCGCGGCAAGCAGCGCAGCTACGGCCACCAGGCCGGAGTTGACACCGTACGCAAGATAACATCGGAGTGTACAAGGCTTGGTGTGAAGTTCCTTACATTATATACATTCTCGACTGAAAACTGGAGCCGTCCGGCCGACGAGGTGGCAGCCCTCATGGGACTCGTGCTAAGCTCGCTCGAGGACGAGATTTTCATGAAGAACAATGTACGTTTCCGTGTTATAGGCGACATGGAGCGCCTGCCTGCCGAAGTCAGGGCCAAGCTTGAGGAAACGATGGAACACACGCGGGGCAATACGGCAATGACAATGGTTGTCGCCCTTAGCTATTCGTCCAAGTGGGAGATAACCAACGCCGTTAAGGATATAGCGTCTGACGTAAAGGCAGGCAAGATAGGCCTTGACGATATAAGCGAGGATATGATATCGTCGCGTCTCCAGACAAACTTCATGCCCGACCCCGAGCTGCTGATCCGCACCGGCGGCGAGTTGCGCATTTCCAACTACCTGCTTTGGCAAATAGCTTATTCCGAATTGTATTTCTGCGACACTTACTGGCCCGACTTTGACGAGGAGTGTCTCCACAAGGCCATCGCAAGCTACCAGAACAGGCAGAGACGTTTCGGAAAGACCGAGGCGCAGGTAGAAAACAACGATTAATATAAGACAATTTTGACAGACAAGATGAACAAGGTAAAAGGATGCGTCATGCTGGTTGCCGCAATGCTGTTCTGCATCGGCGCGGCTGCGCAGGTTAAGATAGAGAATCCCGACATTTCCTATGCCGGTACTCCCCGTACATGCTACATTGGCGGCATGACAGTGTCCGGCGTTGAAGGATACGAGGACTACATGCTTACGGGTATTTCGGGCTTGTCGATAGGGCAGAGGGTTGAAGTGCCCGGTTCAGACATCTCCAACGCCGTGAAGAACTACTGGCGTCACGGACTGTTCTCGAAAGCACAGATTGTTGCCGACTCGATTGTAGGCGACAGCATCTACCTGCATTTTTACCTTGCGCTGCGTCCGCGAGTGTCGACCATCAATTACGAAGGCGTGAAGAAGTCGGAGAAGGAGGACCTCGAGGCTAAGCTCGGACTGCTGAAGGGCAGCCAGATAACTCCCAACATGATTGACCGCGCCAAGCTGCTGGCGAAGAACTATTTTGACGAAAAGGGCTACAAGAACGCCGACATCAACATAATGCAGCGTGAAGACGTAGTCAACAAGAACCAGGTAATCCTCGACATCATCATCGACAAGAAGGAGAAGATGAAGGTGCGCAAGATCATAATCGAGGGTAACAAGCAGCTTGCCGACAATAAAATAAAAGGCGGCCTGTTCAAGAAGGGCGCTTTCAAGAAGATTCACGAGGCGGGCAAGCTCTCGTCGTTCCTGAAATCGAAGAAGTACACGCCCGAGCGTTACGAGGAAGACAAGAAGAACCTTATCGACAAGTATAACGAGCTGGGTTACCGCGACGCATACATCGTGCGCGACAGCGTTTGGAACGTAGACCCCAAGCACGTCAACATATTCATAGAGGTGGATGAAGGCAAGAAATACTACATCCGCAACATAACGTGGGTGGGCAATACGGTGTTCACGACCGACTATCTGAGCCGCATCCTCGGCATGAAGAAGGGCGACGTGTACAACCAGAAGCTGATGAACAAGCGACTGTCTGAAGACGAGGACGCCGTGGGCAACGAGTACTGGAACCGCGGTTACCTGTTCTACAACCTGCAGCCTACCGAGGTCAACATCGTGGGCGACTCTATCGACCTTGAGATGAGGATTGTCGAAGGCACTCAGGCTCACATCAGCCACGTGCGCATCAACGGCAACACGCGTATTTACGAGAACGTGGTGCGCCGCGAGTTGAGGACCAAGCCGGGCGACCTGTTCTCGAAGGAGGCACTCATGCGTACCTTGCGCGAGCTCGCTTCAATGGGACACTTCGACCCCGAACAGATAAATCCCGACGTGCAGCCCAACCCCGAGGAGGGTACGGTTGACATCGACTGGGACCTCGTACAGAAGTCTAACGACCAGCTGGAATTCTCGCTCGGTTGGGGACAGACTGGCGTTATAGCCCGTGTGGGCATCAAGCTCAATAACTTCTCCATGGCCAACCTGTTCAACAAGAACAAGGAGCACCGCGGCATCATGCCCGTGGGCGACGGCGAGGTGCTGTCGCTCGGTGCACAGACCAACGGTACTTACTACCAGTCGTACAACATTTCTTACTCAACCAACTGGCTGGGCGGCAAGCGCCCGATACAGTTCACTGTCGGCGCTTATTTCTCAAAGCAGACTGACGTGTCGAGCAACTACTACAACCAGGGTTGGATGAACAACTATTACAACTATCTGTACGGCGTCGGCAACAGCTGGAACAATTATTACGAGAACTATTACGACCCCGACACATACGTCAAGCTTCTCGGCGTATCGCTTGGCTGGGGCAAGCGCCTGCGCTGGCCTGACGACTACTTCCAGCTGTCAGTACAGCTGGCATACCAGCGCTACATGCTGAAGAACTGGCGCTACTTCATCGTTTCAAATGGTAACTGTAACAACCTCAACCTCGGCATAACGCTCTCGCGTATCTCTACCGACAACCAGCTTTATCCCCGCCGTGGTTCAGAGTTCATGACTTCTATGACAGTCACTCCGCCGTGGTCGCTCTGGGACGGAAAGGACTACAAGGGACTTACCGAAATATACAACTACGAAGCATCCAACGGCCAGGCCGGTTCAGACAAGGCTACAGCCGCACAGCGCGAGAAATACCGCTGGGTTGAATATTACAAGTGGAAGTTCCGCTCCAAGACATACACCGCCCTCACGAACGGCCAGAAGTGTTTTGTGCTTATGACTCGCGTTGAGTTCGGTATCCTCGGTGCTTACAACAAGTACAAGAAGTCGCCGTTCGAGACTTACTACATGGGTGGCGACGGTATGAGCGGCTACTCTACCGGCTATGCCGAGGAAACCATCGGTTTGCGTGGTTACGAGAACGGAAGCCTTACCCCGTACGGAGCCGAGGGCTACGCTTACGACCGCTTCACGCTCGAGTTGCGCTACCCGTTCCTGTTGGGCAACACTACAATCTACGGCCTGGGCTTCCTCGAGGCCGGTAATGCTTGGACAGACACAAAGAAGTTCAATCCGTTCGACATGAAGCGCTCAGCCGGTGTCGGTGTGCGTATATTCCTCCCGATGGTCGGCCTTATGGGTATCGACTGGGCCTACGGTTTCGACGACGTCTTCGGCCGCAAGGGCGGCAGCCAGTTCCACTTCATCCTCGGGCAGGAGTTCTAAATCTTTGACTGCATGTAAGACCAAATTAATGCGCCGCAGGCAGGTGCCGTCGCCAATGAGGCGTCATCATGCCGGCGGAGTACGGTAAAAGAGAAAGGAGACAGATATTATGAGAAAGATTATCATTGCCGCCGTGATGGCCCTTTGCGCCGTATCGGCCAGCGCGCAGAAGTTCGCGCTTATCGACATGGAATACATCCTTAAGAACATTCCGGCATACGAGCGTGCCGACGAGCAGCTCAACCAGGTAGCCAAGAAGTGGCAGGCTGAGGTCGACGCGCTCAACACCGAAGCTTCGACAATGTACAAGAACTACCAGAACGAGGTGGTGTTCCTCTCGCAGGAGCAGAAGCAGGCGCGCCAGCAGGCCATCAACGAAAAGGAGAAGCAGGCTGCCGAGCTGAAGCGCAAGTATTTCGGTCCCGACGGCGAGCTTTTCAAGAAGCGCACCAGCCTGATGACGCCCATTCAGGAGGAGATATACAACGCCGTAAAGGACATCTGCGACCTGCGCGGCTATTCGCTCGTGCTCGACCGCGCGTCAGACACTGGCATCATCTTCGGTTCGCCCAAGATAGACATCAGCAACGAAGTTCTGTCAAAGTTGGGTTATTCAAACTAAAAAACACATCTTTAATATATAAAAGACGTGTAATATAGTATATTTTACATATCTTTGCAGACAAATTAAAAAACCAAATTGAGTAAGCAATAAAGAAAAAATGAAAAAGTTAGTTTTAATGTTACTTTTGTTTGCGCCCCTTTCGATGTTCGCGCAAACGGCAACACCCAAGTTCGGACATGTCAATGCACAAGCCATCATGGAGAGCCTGCCAGAGTTCATCAAGGCACGCGGCGACCTCGAGGCACAGTCAAAGCAGTACGAGAACGACATGAAGGCCATGCAGGACGAAATCCAGCGCAAGTCTGACGAGTATGATAAGACCAAGAGCACTATGAACGAGACTTCGCGTGCCGAAGCCGAGGCTGCGCTCAACCAGCTGATGCAGAAGTTCCAGCAGGCTTACCAGGACAACCAGCAGGCCCTCCAGAAGGCACAGCAGGAGAAGCTCCAGCCTATAATGGGCAAGATAATGACTGCCATCAAGAACGTAGGCAAGAACGGCGGTTACGTTTACATCATGGACGTATCAGGCGGCATACCCTACATCAGCGAGACTCTGAGCAAGGACGTTACGGAAGACGTCAAGACAGAGATGGCAAAGCTGAAATAACATAATACTTTAGCAAGCAACGCTTAAGGAGGGAGCTAAAGCAGTTAAAGACACAATCGTTGCCGCATGCCGGCTTTAAGGCGTCGGCATCAGTCTTTAGCTCCTTTGGCTCCCTCGGTTGCATTCGGCTCAGCAGCCGTACCGCGCAGGGCGGCACTACCGCAGGCGCATTTATTCCAAAAGCCTTTTTTAATTCACCTGAATATGAACAACCACCATTACATGCGAAAGTTAGTCCTCCTCATGTTAGCCGTCGTTGCCACAGTGGCAGCCGACGCACAGACCCTGAAGTTCGGCTACCTCAGCTACCGCGAGGCCATAAAGTCCATGCCCGGATACGCCGTGGCACGCCAGAACCTCGAGTCGCTGCGCAACCAGTACAGCGAGGAGACAAAGCGCTCCGAGGAGGAGTTCAACCAGAAGTACGAGCTCTTCCTTGAAGCCCAGGGCGAGCTGGCAGCCCCCATCCTGAAGAAGCGCCAGGCCGAGCTGCAGGAGCTGCTCGCCAGGAGCGTCGACTTCAAGAAAGAGGCATCAAGGCTGCTCGCCAAGGCCAAGGCTGAAATGTTCGCCCCGCTGCATAAGGAGCTCGACGCCCTGCTCGCCCGCATAGCGTCGGAGCGCGGCTACGCCTTCATACTTAACACCGACGGCCACGCCCTGCCATACGCCAACCAGGCCTTCGGCGAGGACATTACAGCCATAGTCAAGGACGCCATTGCCGCGCCGCCCACCACTGACACGTCGGCAGACGGCCAGACAGACATCGTGGACGAGGTGGACGAGGCTGCCGCTGCGACCGCCGCCGACGAGTTTGGCGAAGTAAGATAACACATGACAGCCACGCGGCGACACACTTGCCGCAAACATAACGACCATGAGCAACCAAGCAGCACCAGGCCCGATAGGGGTCTTCGATTCAGGCTACGGCGGACTGACCATACTGCACCAGATGCGCAGCCTGCTACCGCAGTACGACTACCTGTACCTCGGCGACAACGCCCGCGCGCCCTACGGGCCGCGCTCGTTCGACGTGGTGTACCAGTTTACGCGCGAGGCCGTGGTAAAACTGTTCTCGATGGGCTGCCACCTTGTCATCCTGGCCTGCAACACGGCCTCTGCCAAGGCTCTGCGTACCATACAGCAGAACGACCTGCCCGTGCTCGACCCCACACGCCGCGTGCTCGGCGTGATACGTCCCACGGCCGAGTGCATAGGTTCTATTACGCAGACGCGCCATGTGGGCATACTGGCCACCGAGGGCACGATAAAGAGCGAGAGCTACGTGCTCGAGATACAGAAACTCTATCCCGACATCAGCGTCTCCGGCGTGGCCTGCCCGCTGTGGGTGCCGCTGATAGAGAACAACGAGTACGACACGCCGGGTGCCGACTACTTTGTAAAGAAGCGCATCGACGCCCTGATGCGCCTCGACCCTGACATTGATTCGATAATACTCGGCTGCACGCACTATCCGCTGCTGCTCGACAAGATACTAAAGCATACCCCGCGCGGCGTAAGGATAATACCGCAGGGCGAGTACGTGGCCGAGAGCCTGAAAGACTATCTCGCGCGCCATCCCGAAATCGACGCCTGCTGCACCAAGCGCGGCTCTTGCCGCTACCTTACAACCGAGAACAAGGACAAGTTCGCCGAGTCGGCGAAGATATTCATGCACGAACCCGTCGCCGACGTCGATACCATCACCCTTGCGTAGTGTGGGGGTTTGCGGTTGTGGGGTTATGCGGTTGTGCGGTTTTACGGTTGTGGGGTTTTACGGTTATGCGGTTTTACGGTTTTTGGGTTATGAGGTTATGCATTTATTCCGAACGCATTATCATTCCGAAAGTTTATTATTCCGAACGTGTTTTTTACCGAACATTTTTTCTTGTTCCTTACGCCGAGTCAGCGTTAGGTTTACGGTAATAATGCGATAGGCAGCCTTTTGCGTTGTAAAAGGCTGCCTATCGGCGTGTAAAAGGCCGCATTTTGCAGCGCAAAATGCGGCCTTTTACATTAATGGATGTTATGCTTACAGTTATTAAATGTTTTCCCGTATGTTTATAAAAATATTTAACGAAAATTTGTTTATTTAGTTTAAAATGATTATATTTGCAGGGTTATTCAACGGTGAAAGCGTTTTCAGCCGTTTTTGTATCACTTAAATTTAATGTGCTTATGAAGAAGTTATTACTCACTACGGCTTTCGTGTTGTTGGCGTTGGGCGCTTCGCCCCAAGGGCTTAAGAGCCTGATACCCGCCTCGGTGTTGGCCGGCGAGACGGTGACGGGGCTTAAGGGCGGACACAACGTAGGGAACCTCGACCTCGGGAAGGTGCGCAAGAGCGCCGCGGCGCGCGCCGCAGCCAAGGCCCCCGAGGGCGAGAACCGCATGTTCATGCTTGTAGACTATGAGCCTGTGAGCGGATTTACTGAGGAGGACGGAGCCGAAATCGCATTTCCGAGGATAAGGAAGCAGGAACTGGTGTTCGCCGACGACGGCAAGGTGTACATCCCCAACATGATGCTTACCTCGGCGCTCGGCGAGGGCTGGCTTGAGGGCGTTTTCGACGGCGACGGCAACATTGTGATAGAGCCGGGGCAGACGGTGGCCACGTATTCAGACCCCGAGTTGGGCATGTCTAACGACTTCATCCTCAGCACGGTAGACTATTCAACGGATGGATACCAGCCCGGCAACGAGCCCATAACGCTGTATTTCGAAGACGACGGATATTATCTGCCCGAGGGCCAGTTCCTCGGCCTGTTCAGGGTCGACGAGTACCCGTTCCTGCCCATGCCTATTTACACGTTGCAGACGTATTGCTTGGATTTGGCTTACGGCGACGTGTCGGCGCTTGGCGAGCCGGTTGAGTATGATTACACTTGCGACGAGCTTACGGGCGAGGCCGCCACGGGGCTTACGGGCACGGTCGAGATGTATTCGGAAGAGGACATGAACATCTCAACGAGCCTGCTGCCGGCTTGTCCCGACGCAATGATGATGTTCATCGGCTACGCCGGCAAGGAAGACATCATGGCTTACTGCACAACCGTGGCTGACGACGACGCGTTGTTCATGGGCTACACGGCTGTGGGCGGAGGCGCTTACCAGACGGCGTCGTTCATAAATTTCTTCTACAACGGAGCCGACGGCTCTTACGACTGCGAAGACGGCTTTACGCTGGGCGACTTCTTCATAAATCCGCTCAACGGCACTTCGGGCTTCAGCTGCATGTACGGCAACATGTCGCTCGTTCCTTCCGGAACCGCGGGCGTCGGTTCTGTCGGCGCTGCCGGAGGCCGCAGCGTGGTGGCCACGGAGTATTACGACCTCTCTGGCCGCCGCACGGGCAAGGCCGCCAAGGGCGTAGGCATAGTCGTAGAGAAATACGCCGACGGCACGAGCAGGGCCGTCAAGGTGGTCAGGTGAATCATTTGACGTTGTTATAAAGTAGATTTTTTCATATTAAAGTAATTTTTTTTAAGTTTACTCCGGTCGGCCGACGTGATGTCGTCCGGCCGTTTTTGCGTCTGTGGGGATATTGGGGTGGACAAATAAAATTCGGCACAACCCTTTAAAATAATGTGAGTTCGGCATAAGGATTATTCCACAAAAAGTATCGTTGTTGCATTGGATATAACGTCATTTCGGTATAAGAAGAATATAATCATTCTAAAAACAAAATGCCACAGACTTCTTACGTTTTAGAATGACTTCATGTTCTAATTTCTTATACCGGACTAACGTTAGAATAAATAGATGTGCCGAATAGTGGTTCCTTATTGCCGTGGCGGCGTTACTTCACGCTAAGTTTTATCGTGTCAGCGCCGGCTTTCAGTATCACTACGCCTTTCTCTCCGCGCGTGTCGAGCCGGGCCTGTCCGGCTGCTGCGCGGGCGGTGTCGAGCGCGGTGCCTTGCAGGCTGTACAGTGTGGCGGTCTCGCCGTCGGCCAGTCCGCTTACGGTCAGCGTGCGCCCGTCGGCGGTTACGAGCATGGCGCGGCGCGCTTCGGGGGCTGCTATGGCCGTAGCGTCGAACGAGCCGTCAAAGAAGTATAGCGTTGCCGTGGCCGCGTCGCTGTTGGCGTATCCCTCGGCCGATGCGTACACGCTGATGCCGTAGGCTGCGGCCAGCGTTACCGTGCCCGTCTCGGTGTAGGCTTCGGCCGAGGTGGCGTCGGCGGCGGTTATGGTGTAGTGGTATTGGGCTCCCTCGGTGGCGCTGGTGAACGTCAGCTGCTTGTCGCGGTAGCTTATCTCGGGCGTGGCGCATTTCTCGATGGTCACGGGCTTGCCGTCCTCTATGATGTACTTGAACTGGTTCCACGGCTCGGTCGCCTTATATGCTTCGGCCGTGCCCTCGGGTACGTGCAGTATGGCTTCGGTGAAAATGCCTTCAAAGTCGATGGCGGCGACATGTACGTCGGTCGGCTCGTCCCATTTGCAATATACGTTTGCAAGGCTACTGCACTCCTTGAAGCAGGCTCCGCCGAACCATTTAAGGCTTTCAGGGAATGATATGGTTTCGAGGAGAGTGCATTATATGTATTTACAACCGATTATTACTCAATATTTTATAGATAATAAGTCAGAAATATGGTTGTTATTTTTAATTGCACATTCTAAAAGGTGAAGATTTA
>HF986711.1:30716-43066 GCA_000433175.1 Prevotella sp. CAG:1058 | reverse complement strand
TTAAAACGGTGTAAAGTATTTCTGTATTAAGTCAGTGTGTTACGGTTACAACGTGCTCTTCTCGTTCGCCGATCCGCAGATGAACGACGGCGCAGCCAAGGCCGAGAGCTTCGAGACTGCCAATGCACAGGAACCTGTCAGCGTAGAAGGCTGGATCAACAAGGCGGATGCATGGAAGGTGACTGCCGACTATGCTTACGAAGGCATCAAGGCAATGGAAACCGAAGGCGACGGCGAGGCCACAATGATACTCTCGGTGGACGGAATGGCAAGCCTGAAGATGGCCGTGCGCAACGCCGACGACCATAACGGACACGGCTCAATAAGCCTGTTGCGCTCGATAGGCGGCACCGATGACGCCGACTTCATACAGATGAACGCATACCAGACCAATGAGGCCTGGACTGAAATCGAAGCCGACATACCCGAAGGCACAGAATATCTGGCGATAAGGAAACCGGCCGGCATCGAGACACAGTTCATCGATGCAGTACGCCTGTTCACGCAGAAGACACCGTCAAGCGTGTACGCTTACGACATATTCCGCAACGGCGAGCAGATAAACGAGCAACCCGTAACGGGCATAAGCTACATAGACCGCAACCTCGTGCCCGGACACTATGACTACCAGGCACGCCTTACCACGACTTTGTCGGCCGTCAGCGAACTGTCAGACAAGGTGGGCATCGACCTCGACTACGACAACGGAGGCCTCGCACCGACAGGCCTTAAGGCCGGTTATGAAGCCGACGGTAGCGTGAAACTCAGCTGGCAGTTCCCCGCACTGGGCGAACCTATATACCTGCGCTGGCACGACGGCAACAGCTATGACGCCGGAGGCGTGGCCAACGGTGGCTCGTTCTTCGCCGGAGCACGCTGGTATGCGTCAGACCTGAAGGACTACGAGCAGCTGTCGCTTACCGATGTAGAGTTCTACATCAACCAGATACCAGACGCTCTGTTCGTTCTCGTTTACGAGGGCAGCACGCTCGTGCGCCAGCAGTACGTGTCAGACCTGCGCCAGTACTCGTTCAACAACGTGAAGCTTGACGAGCCGCTCGCCGTCAACACGTCGAAAGACCTGCTCGTGGCAATATACATAGAGCACAACGAGATAACCGCACCGCTTGGCTACGACGCCGGTCCTGCCAACAACGGACGTGGCAACCTCTACTCCAGCGACGGCCAGACATGGAGCCTGTTGAGCGACTCCGAGACAGGCATTGACGCCAACTGGAACATCTCGATAGGGCTTAGTCCTTATTCTAATGCCCCGCTCGAGCCTAACGGCGCCATGAAGGCACAGCGCAAGGCGTTTGCTCCCAAGAAGCAGGCCGGCCCCGTCAAGCTCTTGTCAGTGCCTGCCGGCAGCCAGTCAGCATCGCAGAAAAACGCCTTCATGGGCTACAACGTGTACCGCAACCACGAGCGTCTCAACAGCGAAACGGTAACAGAAACGTCGTACATCGACGCAACACCGGCCGACAACAAATATCTTGAATACCAGGTATCGGCCATCTACTCAGTATCGGGCGAGAAGCTCTCGGCACCCGTGACGCTCACAGCCACCGGCATAGACGGCGTCGAGGTTTACAGCGGAATGCGTGTTACGGTTGAACGCGGCGACATCCTTGTCCACGGAGTCAGCGCCGGAACGCCCGTAAGCCTGTACGATGTCAACGGCGCCATGATATACAAGGGCATTGCAGCCGAAGCCGGCGTACACGTAATACCTGGTTCAGGCATTGCCGACGGTACATACATCGTCAAGGCAGGCAACGCCACGGCCAAGTTTGCCAAGAACGGTAAATAACGCCCGGGTTGACAGCTAAATAGTCTGCTGGCAGTCAGCAGCACTTCACAAAGCCACCTTTTGCCGCGCAAAAGGTGGCTTTTCTTGTATGTGGTATTATGCCGTCCCATTGTATTATTCCTCAAACTATCCGCCTGCCGGTGCCGTTTGGGCATGCAGTTTTATGTCATGCTTGCAACATGTTGATATTCAACGCGTTGCAAAAGGTCGTCTTTTGCATTATAAAAGGTAACCTTTTAGCGCCTCAAAGACGGCCTTTTACGTTGCAATATGCCGCCTTTTGCATTTTGCCCGTTTCCTGCCTCCTGCGCCATTGCTTTTTCATGGTGCTATGAAAGAAGATGACGTTAAAATGTGTTTATATGTAATTGTTGTTCCGTTTGTTGTTGTAAACGAATGTTAAATCATGCATTCCGGTTGAATTTTATTGTCGGATAATTTGCAATATATCTGATATTGCATTACATTTGCAGTGTACTACAACAATAGTACACTATGATAAAGACAATAAGAGTATAAAAACATTTGCAATCTAAGACTTTAACAATTATGGGAACTATTATCACAACCGCCACAATAATGGCATTTTATCTTAACTCGGCGAGCAATATTGAATCACCTTATTATTATAACGCCGACATCGACAACGGTCAGGTAAAGACAATGTACGTGTTTGACAGACAAGGCGAGAGCCTCATAGGCAAGGCTGAATACCGTTATGAATATGACGCCGAGGGCCGTGTCACGGTGAAGGAGGTTTACAGCCGCAGTGCTGCTACCGGCCGGATGATGCCTCGCAGTCGTTACGAATACACCTATACGGACGACGGCTACAGCCTGGCACACCGTATGTGGAACCCGGATAAGCAGGCTTTCGGCAAGGCAGACAGCCGCACAGACTACCGCATGGCGACCGAAGGGGTTATGGCAGTGACCAACTACGAACTTCAGGAGGGAAGTTCAGTAATGACACCGGTCAGCAACATTCTCGCCATAGTGCCTTGCGACAGGGCTTCGCTTGCCGGCTTTTAGTCTATAAATCAACATTAACAATCATCAAAACAACAATAAAATGATACACATCGAGAATCTTAAATACAAGTACCAGGGCGCGAAACAGTATGTTTTCGACGGCTTCAACCTCGACCTTGAGGACAATAACATCTACGGACTGCTCGGCAAGAACGGCACGGGCAAGTCTACCTTGCTCTATCTTATCAGCGGACTGCTACGCCGCACGGCAGGCTCGATAACCATCGACGGTGTCGACACATCGTTGCATAGGGCAGAAACGCTTGAGGAAATATTCCTCGTTCCCGAGGAGTTCGACCTCGCCTCGATGACTCTCGACGCATACGTCAGGCTCAACCAACCGTTCTATCCGCGCTTCAGCCGCGAGATTCTGGAGAGCTGCCTGCGCGACTTCGAGCTTACGCCCGACATCCACCTGAAGGAGCTTTCAATGGGACAGAAGAAAAAGGTGTACATGAGCTTCGCCCTTGCAGCCAACACCCGCCTGCTGCTCATGGACGAGCCGACCAACGGTCTGGACATTCCGTCGAAGAGCCAGTTCCGCCGTGTCATTGCAAACAACATGGGCGACGACCGCACTATGATAATCTCTACCCACCAGGTGCACGACGTCGAGTCGCTGCTCGACCACATTGTAATGCTCGACCGTTCACAGATTCTTCTCAACGCGTCAGTCAGCGACATCTGTTCTAAGTACAACTTCGAGTTCCGTTCGCTTGGCGAGCCGCAGGACGACGTGCTCTACGCCGAGCCGTCGGTGCAGGGCAACGCCGTAATAACACGCAAACGCGAGGGCGACGACGACACTACGCTCAACCTTGAGCTGCTCTTCAACGCTCTGACTAAACATGCATTATAATTTTAAAGACAAAAGACAATGAAAAATTTTGACATAAACCGCTTTGGCAGTGTGCTGAAATGGAATGCACTGATGACAAAGAAAGAGATACTGACAAACACCGCCTCAATGACGTTCGCGTTCGTCGTGCTTGCCGTGGTGCAGGTAATGTCGAGCCGTAATAAGTCTGACATGGTTGTTGCTGATAATTTTAATAGCTTCACATCGTTTGCGCTTTTCGTTTTTTTGATAATCTGTTCCATCGGCGGATGCTGGATTTTCAACAACATGAAGACCAAAGAGCAGCGCATAACGTTCAAGATGCTGCCTGCCACTGACCTTGAGAAGTTTGTCGCCCGTGCGCTTTATGCCACGATAGTGTGGTGGCTTATGGCTTTCGTAGCTTTCTGTCTGGCCGACCTTTTCCGCATGCTTGTCAGCCTGATAGCCGGAGTCAGCATAACGGGCAGCGCCGTACCGTTGTTCTTGTCGATGATTTTCGCCAATACGAATGTAAGCATAAACTCGCTCAACACCAACGACGTTGCCTTTGCTACGGCAATATTTGTGATGGCACATGCCTGGGCTTTCTGGGTACACTCGCTCTATATACTGGGCGGCACACTGTTCCGCCGCCGCCAGTTTGTGCAGACTACGCTTGCCCACTGTGTCATCGGGCTTGTGTTTACGCCAATACTCATCAATTTTGTCGACACTTCTTACGCCGTAGCTTTGCGCGAGACTATTATCTCTATGGTCTGGGTGGCTGCTGTGGTGTTCATCGTTTGGGGACTGGTTGACTGGTGGCTGTCTTACAGGATATTCCGCCGCATGCAGGTAATCAACAACAAGTGGCTTAACATTTAGCGCGTCAAGGTGAAGAGTCGGGAACAAAGGGTGAAGAATGTGGAGGTCTGGTAGAGGCGGCAAAAACGTCGACAGGAGCGTGGCGTGCGCTTTCATGCCGCCTGATTCTTACCTTGGTGTTGCTCGATTCATGACAATTTTGAATAATAAAAACAGGGAGTTATGGATAATTTCGATATAAAACGTTTTGCGAGGACAGTCCGCTGGATGTACAGGATTAATGTTAAGAACGTGCTGTCGTTTGCCGCCGGCCTTTCTTTCGGCTACCTGTTCACGTTCATTGGCTGGCTCTGGCCCTTGCTGAAGTCAGGTGTTACGACCCAAGAGACGGCTGTCAGATATACGTCAAGCCTGGGTACATGTTCCTTTATTTACGTGCTGGTCATTGTATTCAGCGGTGCATGGATTTTCGCCGACATTAAAACTAAGGGTCAACGCATTTCCCTGAAGATGCTGCCGGCAACCGATTTCGAGAAGTTTCTTGCCCGTTTCCTTGCAATAACGCTTGGAACGGCGGTGGCGGGCTTTGTCGCGTTCTGCATAGCTGACGTCCTGCGTATAGCCTTTTGCCTTGCGGTGGGCATCGACTATGTTGGTTTCGGCTTGGCTGAGTTCATCACAAATATTGCCCGGGCAGGCTGGCTGATTCCCTGGCTGGCTGAAGAGGGTTCGCTTGTCAGCATAGTTGTCGGTGTATTGTTGTGCGTGTGGGCGCAGTCGCTGTACATGCTTGGCAGTGTGTTGTTGCGCCGTTACCAGCACGTTGTTGTCACTTTAGTGCTTGTCATGGCCGTATTCGGCCTTACGTGGTTGGCATCCCGGCTTGCAGCAGAGGGCTTGACGCCGCTTGCAGGCGGACAATATGCAATGTTGGCTTACATATTTGCTGCCGTGCTGGCAGTGGCTACGGTGGCCGACTGGTGGCTGTCTTACAAGGTGTTCAGCCGCATGCAGGTTATTAACAACAAATGGATTAACTTATGAACTTTACGACAGAAAAAGCGATTTACGTACAGATAGCCGACAGGTTGTGCGACGAGATACTCACGGGCAAGTTCGTCGACGACGAGCGCATACCCTCCGTGCGCGAGTATGCCGTGCTGCTCGAGGTTAACACCAACACCGCCGTGAAGTCATACGACCTGCTGGAGCAGCAGGGAGTGATATACAAGAAGCGCGGACTGGGCTACTTCGTCACGGCAGGGGCCAAGCAGCGCATACTCGGCGAGCGGCGAAAGGAGTTCATGGAGGTGCGCCTGCCCGAGATGTTCCGCCAGATGAAGATGCTCGGAATAGGCATCGGCGAGGTGGACGAGGCGTGGAAACGTGACGGCGAATGAGTTTTTTCGCATTTTATGCCATGTCCGTGCAACATTCGGGCTGCATGATGCGTCATATTAAATAAACGTGTAACAGGAAAAAGGAATTGCAACGTGATATTATGATTCACTTGGAAAACATAAACAAGACATACGACAACGGGCAGCCGCTGCACGTGCTCAAGGGCATAAACCTCGACATCGACAAGGGCGAGTTTGTCTCGATCATGGGCGCGTCGGGCTCGGGCAAGTCCACATTGCTCAACATATTGGGCATCCTCGACAACTATGATTCGGGCGAATACCGGTTGAACGGCACACTGATAAAAGACCTTTCTGAGACCAAGGCGGCCGAGTTCCGCAACCGCATGATAGGCTTCATCTTCCAGTCGTTCAACCTCATATCGTTCAAGACGGCCGTCGAGAACGTCGAGCTGCCCCTGTTTTACCAGGGCGTGCGCCGCCGCGAGCGCCACCGCCTGGCCATGGAGTACCTCGATAAGCTGGGCTTGAAGGAGTGGGCAGGCCATTATCCAAACGAGATGTCGGGCGGACAGAAGCAGCGTGTGGCAATAGCCCGCGCGCTGATAACGCATCCGCAGATAATACTTGCCGACGAACCTACGGGCGCACTCGACTCAAAGACCAGCGTGGAGGTGATGAAGCTGCTCAAGAGGCTCAATGAGGAAGAGGGCATGACGATAGTCGTGGTGACCCACGAGAGCGGCGTTGCCAACGAGACCAACAAGATTGTACACATCAAGGACGGACTGATCGGCAACATAGAGATGAACTTTGACCACCATGCTTCGCCGTTCGGAGTTGACGGTGTGATGAAGTGACTGAGCAGTGGAATACTGCCGGTTTTTCAATTTATGGCAAAACGCATTGCAAAAGATGCTCTTTTAAACTGTAAAATGGCATCTTTCATGAGCTAAAAGAGCATCTTTTGCAATGGCGAATATAAAGTATTGATTTTCAATAACTTATAAAGCGTTCAGAAATGAGGGACATTATAGTTGAAATATGGAGTACGGTACGCCGTAACAAGTTGCGCACAGCCTTGACAGGATTTGCCGTGGCGTGGGGTATCTTCATGCTGATATTCCTCCTCGGAGCCGGCAACGGACTGATTAACGCTATGCTGTTGCAGAACAGCAAGTTTCTCGACAACTCGATGATTGTAAGCGGAGGAATGACAACAAAGGCTTATAACGGACTGAAAGAGGGGCGCGCGATAGAGCTGAACGACCGTGACATGGCTGTTACGGGCAACAATTTCTCGGCCAATGTGGATGAGACAGGCGGCTCGGTGTCGCAAAGCGGACTGACATTCAGCAGCGGAGCCAACTATGTAGGCGGTACTCTCGAAGGCGTATATCCGAATGAAATCGAGATAAACAAGAAGGAAATGCTTTACGGCAGGTTTATAAACCACATCGACATAGAGCAGAAGCGCAAGGTGCTGGTGCTGAGCGAGGACGACGCCAAGGAACTGATGCCTAACGGAACGGAGCGTATCATCGGTCAGTATGTCGACGTTGACAGTCTGGCGTTCCGTGTGGTAGGTGTCTACAAAGCCGACCGAAGCGGTATGAATACATCAGCCTATACGGCGTTTACGACAATACGCACCATCTACAACAAAGGCGACGAGGTCGGTTCGATAGTATTCTCGTTTAAAGGACTTGACACACAGGAGGCCAACGACGCCTTTGAGACTCAGTATCGTGCGCGTATTAACGGCAATCACAGTGCTGCACCCGACGATGAAGGCTCTGTATGGATATGGAACCGCTTCACGCAGAACTTGCAGATGAACACCGGCATGAACATGATACGCACTGCGTTGTGGATTGTCGGTCTGTTTACGCTTTTGAGTGGAATAGTCGGTGTAAGCAACATCATGCTTATCACTGTAAAGGAACGTACCCGCGAGTTCGGCATCCGCAAGGCGATAGGAGCCAGGCCGTCGTCTATATTGAGGCTTATAATAATTGAAAGCATCGTGATAACGACGTTTTTCGGCTACATAGGAATGGTAATCGGCGTTGCCGCCAATGAGTATATGGACGCTACAATCGGACAGATGAAGGTGAACAGCGGTCTGTTTGAGGCCACGATGTTCTATAACCCGACTGTCGGCATAGGTGTCTGCATTGCCGCCACGGTGGTTATGATTGTGGCAGGAACGCTCGCAGGGCTTATACCGGCACGTAAGGCAGCACGCATCAGACCTATTGAGGCGTTGAGAGCAGAATAGTTCTTTTAATTCATAATTCACAATTCATAATTCATGATTGGGCTGGATGATAATCACAGTTCACAATTCATAATTCATGTTTGGGCCGGATGATAATTCATAGTTCACGATTCATAATTCATGATTGGGCTGGATGATAATTCATAATTCACGATTCATAATTTATAATTGGGCTTGTGAGTGATTGAAATGACATATTTTCTTAGTTAAATAAGTATATAATGAAATTTGATATAGACCGTTTCCGTGAGATACTCGATACATTGTCGAGGAATAAGAGCCGCAGTTTCCTTACAGGTTTCGGCGTGTTCTGGGGCGTGTTCATGCTCGTTGCGCTGCTCGGTGGCGGACAAGGACTGAAGGAACTGCTGCAAGGCAACTTTGAAGGCTTTGCCACAAACTCCGCTATAATATGGGCACAGCCTACCACAAAACCTTACGCCGGATTCAGAAAGGAGCGCCAGTGGAGCATGGTTTATGGCGACGTGGAGCGTCTGAAACAACAGGTTACAGAGCTTGCAACGGTTTCGCCGGTGCTTTCTCATTGGGGTGGAAGCGCTACTTTTGCTGACCGTAAGACCGATTGCACTATGAAAGGACTGCTGCCTGACTATCAGCAGGTTGAGGCTCCGCAGATGTTTTACGGGCGTTACATCAACGACATGGATATAAGTCAGAACCGCAAGGTCTGCGTTATCGGCAAGAAGGTTTACAAGGAGCTGTTCCCTTCAGGCGGAGATCCGTGTGGAAAGCGTATCTGTGTGGACAAGATTTATTACGATGTGGTAGGTGTTGACTACAGTTCGGGCAACATGAACGTGAGCGGACGTAACGAGTCGTCTGTCGTGGTGCCGCTTACGATGATGCAGAAAGCCTACAACCTCGGCGACAGTGTTCATCTTATATGTGTTACTGCGAAGCCGGGCGTAACCATGAGCAGCATTTCAGGAAAGATGCGCGCGGTCATAGCAAAGGCTCACAAGGTTGATCCTACTGACGAAAAAGGTATCATGGTGTTCAATACAGAGGTGCTTTTCGGTATGCTCGACAATCTTTTCAGCGGTGTAAACTTCCTTATTCTGCTCGTTGGTATCGGCACTCTGCTGGCCGGAGCGATAGGAGTCAGCAACATTATGATGGTAACCGTGCGCGAACGCACTACCGAGATAGGCATCCGCCGCGCCATAGGAGCCACGCCGAAGAACATTCTCAGTCAGATAATAGCCGAGAGTGTGATTCTTACTGCGGTTGCAGGCATGAGCGGAATACTCTTTGCTGTCATGGTTCTTGAGATGCTTGAGCTTGGCAATACTACTGACGGAATAGTCAATGCGCACTTCCAGGTAGGCTTCTGGACAGCTATCGGCGCAGTGCTTCTGCTTGCGCTGCTCGGTGTTCTGGCAGGACTTGCGCCGGCGTTGCGTGCAATGAGCATCAAACCTGTTGACGCCATGAGGGACGAATGACGCACAGACAGTGTTCAGCTTGCCGTGAACGGCAGAGCATAACATGATGTTTTATATAATAAAAATAGACCGAATTTAAATAAAACAAATAAATATGAAGAAGTATCTGAAAGTAATCATTGCGGCGATTGTAGTTCTGATTTTTATAGGAACGTTCGTCTTTCTTTATGAAAAGTCGAAGCCGCAGCCGGTGGTTTATGATGAGTTTACGCCTAAAGTTACCGACATCAGCAAGACAACTGTAATCACCGGCTCGATAGAACCGCGTGACGAAGTGGAGGTGAAGCCGCAGATAAGCGGAATCATAACCGAAATATACAAGGAAGCAGGCGAAATGGTAAAGTCTGGCGAGGTGATAGCTAAGGTTAAAGTCATACCTGATATGGGGCAGCTAAGTTCTGCCGAGAGCCGTGTACGGCTTGCTGAAATCAACCTGAAACAGGCAAAAGTGAACTTCGACCGTGAGAAGCAGCTCTATGACAAGCAGCTTGTCAGCGCAGAGGAATACGACAACGTGCGCCAGGCTCTTGACCAGGCACGCGAGGAAAAGACTGCCGCCATCGACGCACTTGAGGTTGTACGCGACGGAGTATCACGCAGTAATGCCAGCGCAAGCAGCACTCTGATACGCTCGACGATAAGCGGACTGATTCTCGACGTGCCCGTAAAGGTGGGTAACTCGGTAATTCTCAGCAACACATTCAACGACGGTACGACGATAGCGACCGTCGCTGACATGAGCGATCTTATCTTCAAGGGCAATATTGATGAGACAGAGGTAGGACAGCTCGTCACGGGAATGCCGATGCGTATTACCATAGGCGCGCTCCAGAACTTGAAGTTCGACGCCTCGCTCGAGTACATCTCGCCCAAGGCTACGGACAACAACGGCGCCAACCAGTTTGAAATCAAGGCCGCCGTTACGGTGCCGCAGGGCAACGACATACGTTCGGGCTACAGTGCCAACGCCGAGATTGAGCTGGCAAGCGCCAAGGGCGTGCTGACCGTTCCTGAAAGTGCGATAGAGTTCAGCGGCAACGACACTTATGTGTATGTGATTAAAGGCAGCGGCGACGACAAGACATACGAGCGCCGTAAGGTTGCAACCGGACTGAGCGATGGTATCAACATCGAGATAAAGAGCGGACTGAAAAAGAGCGAAAAGGTAAGAGGTCCGCAGAAGGTGAAGGACGAATAACGCCGTGGCAGGCTGCATAAAGGCCTTGGACACAGACCGACGGCAATGGTTATACTTAATAAGGAAAGATTATGTTAGTACATAAATTTATTGTAACAATATTTTTTCTCCTGGCTGCCATTATGGCTTCGGCGCAGCAGAAGAAGGCGTGGACCTTGCGCGAGTGCATCGACTACGCGCTTGAGAACAATATAACAGTGAAGCAACAGGACGTGAAGAGACGCCAGGGCGAGATAGACTTGAGCACGGCTAAGAACAGCCGGCTGCCCGACCTGAGCGCGTCGGCGTCGCAGAACTGGTCGTTCGGGCGCGGACTGACCTCGGACAACACGTATTCAAACCAGAATACGGGAAGCACTTCGTTCAGCCTTGGCACGAGCGTACCGCTCTTTACGGGTTTCAGCATTCCGCGCACGATAGAGCTTAACAAGCTTAACCTTGAGGCGCTGACGGCCGACCTTGCCAAGGCACGCGACGATGTAAGCGTGCAGGTGGCGCAGGCATACGTGCAGATACTTTACGGCATGGAGCTGCGCGACGTGGCGCAGCGCCAGATAGCCATTGACTCGATGCAGGTGGAGCGCCTGAGCGAGATGTACCGTACGGGCAAGGCGAGCGGCGTGGAGGTGGCGCAGCAGAAGGCGACGCTGGCCCAAAGCCGCCTGACGTACACCCAGGCCGACAACGACTACCGGCTGGCATTGCTCTCGCTGGCGCAGTTGCTAGAACTGCCCACACCCGAAGGCTTCGCCATTGTGCGCCCGGATGCAGCAGCACTTACGGTCGGCGGCGGCGCAGGCATGCCCCTGCCCGACGAGATATACCAGGAGGCTGTAGCCGTGAAGCCGGAAGTAAAGGCTGAGGCGTACCGCCTGAAAGGAGCTGAAATGAATATAAAGCTGGCCAAGAGCGCGCTGCTGCCGACGCTGTCGCTCACGGCAGGACTCGGCTCCAACTATTACAAGACGAGCGGTCTGGAAGCAAAGTCGTTCGGCTGGCAGATGCGCAACAACTTCAGCCAGTACGTGGGCCTCAACCTAAGCATACCCATATTCAACCGCCTTGCCACACGCAACAACATACGCACCGCGCAGCTGAACCATGAGACGCAGCAGTTGCAGCTGGAAAACGTGAAGAAAAGCCTGTACAAGGAAATACAGCAGGCGTACTACAATGCCCTGGCGGCCAAGGCGCAGTATGAAAGCAGCCGCGAGGCGGTGGCAAGCAACAAGGCTGCCTTCGACCTGATGTCGGCAAAGTACGAATATGGCAAGGCCAACATAACTGAGTTCAACGAGTCGAAAAACAACCTGCTGAAGGCCGAGAGCGACCTTGTGCGCTCGAAATACGAGTACATGTACGACATGAGCCTTATAGACTTCTACCGCGGCAGGAGCCTCGACTTCTGACGCTTGCAGGCATGTAACTGTAACAAAACAACATAACAATTAATCAACTATGAAACAGAACGTGTTCATTTTAGCGGCGGCTGCAATGTTGGCGGCATCGTGCAGCGTAAGCATCAATGGCAATGGCGGCAGGCAGCCTCCTGCC
>HF986711.1:25349-30692 GCA_000433175.1 Prevotella sp. CAG:1058 | reverse complement strand
CCCCCTGCCGGTAGTGCCAAGGCAGCCGTACATGCAGCCGAAAGCGCTGCAGCAAAAGGGTTTACAGGAATAAGGATAAACGGCGGATATGATGTCTATTACACGCCGGGCGCCCAAACAAGCATAAGGCTGGAGGGAGATGCTGACTGCATAAGGCGCACCATAGTGGAGAACAAGGGTAATACCCTGATAATATCGCCGGCGAAGGGAAAGGGCTTTTTCAAGTCAAACGATCAAGACGTCGACATTTACATCACCTCTCCTGCAATTTCGAACGTCAGTGTTAAAGGCTCGGGCGACTTCACTGCGAAAGGCGACATCAGCACCCGGAAGTTCTCTGCAGCAATAGCCGGTTCGGGCGACGTAAGGATGAGAGGCGTCACTGCGGACGCGATAAGCGTAAGCGTTTCAGGCTCGGGCGACGTTGAAATTGGTGCGGCAAAGGCCGGAGTGGCAGAGTTCTCGATATCAGGTTCGGGCGACATTGGCGTGAAAGACATCAAGGCCGGTAGCGTAAAGGCGAGAATTGCCGGTTCGGGCGATGTGGAAATGGCACGCGCCGACATAGGTAAGGCTTCATGCTCGATAGCTGGTTCGGGCGACATAAGTATAAAAGGCAGTGTGGACAGACTTGAAAAGTCGGTTGCCGGATCGGGCACGGTGTCAGTAAGCCGGTAATGCTGAAACGCCTTGCGTGACGTGCCTGTCAATCGTCGTGACACCGCCCGTAAAACAGGCGTGTCGTGAAAGGCCGCCTTTGAGGCCGCGAAAGGTAACCTTTTAGAGCGTGAAAGGTTACCTTTTACATCCTAAAAGGTAACCTCTTGCAATTCATGCCTGGCTTAGCCATGCCGGACGTGTGTAAGTAATTGAAAATGAAGGAGGATGAACCAAAAGCCACAAGGCTGAGGTTCATCCTCCTTTTATATTTTGTCAGGGCTGCAGGCCCTGTTGTGTTATTGTAGCTTTCAGCTTGTTTCCGGTACAATCAAGCCTGTTGGCAGGCGTCAAACCGTAGTCTTCGGGCTTATTTTTTTTCGCCCAAGGTCTCCTTTATTATTGATACGCTCGCCGCTCCGGCAAGCAGTAATACGCCAGAAACGAGCATCATGCTGCTCTGCGCGCTGCCTACAAGGCCGAGGACAACGCCGCCGAGAGCCGCCGCAATGATTTGCGGGATGCAGATTGTGCCGTTGAACAGTCCGAGGTACGTGCCCATGTGGCTGCCGTTAAGGGCGTTGGTAACGATGGTGAAAGGCATTGCCAGCATTGCCGCCCATGCGCATCCGATAAGCAGGTAGGGGATGAACAGCACGTACTGGTCGTGGATGTAAGGCACCATGAGGAAGCCTGCGCCTCCGAGCACGAGGCTGAGCGAGTATGCCAGCTTGGTCTTCTTGAACTTGGGCAGCACCACGGCCCAGCATACGCTGCCTATGGCCTGTACGGCGAAGAGTATGCCAACCCAGTTGCCGGCTGCCTGGAAGCCTTCAGACGTAGGGTCGGTGGTGTGCCAGCAGGTTTCGGCTATCGCTCCGTTGGTGTAGTTCCACATGTAGAGGAACGCCGCCCAGCAGAAGAACTGTACGAGTCCGACCGTCCAGAATGCCGACGGGGCTTCGCGCAGCAGCTTGAACCAGTTTACTTTCTCCTCGTTGAGCGGTTTTGAGAGACCGTGGTATTCGGCATACTCCTTCGGCGGCATCTCCTTTACTTTCACGGCAGTGTAGATGACGCAGAGTATCAGTATGGCCGCTCCGATGTAGAACGAGTAGATTACCGAGTCGGGGATTACGCCTTTGGGCGCAATGTTGCTTATGCCTATGAACGTGAAGAAGAACGGGAATACGTATCCGACCAGCGAGCCGGCGTTGCAGAGGAAACTCTGTATGGAGTAGGCAAGGCCTTTCTGTTTCTCGTTTACCATGTCGCCCACGAGCATCTTGAAGGGCTGCATGGCCATGTTGATGCTTGTGTCGAGGAACATGAGCGACACTAGGCCGAACACCATTGCGGTCGATACTGTCATGCCGAGCGAGCCTGCGTTGGGCAGCATGCACATTACGAGCACGGCCACCAAGGCTCCCACGAACAGGTAGGGTATGCGCCGGCCGAAGCGGCACCATGTCTTGTCGCTGAACGTTCCCACCAACGGCTGTACTATTATGCCCATTAGCGGCGGCAGTATCCAGAAATAGCTGAGATTGTGCGGGTCGGCGCCGAGAGTGGCGAAGATGCGGCTGATGTTGGCGCTTTGCAGGGCGTATGCAATCTGTACGCCGAAAAAGCCTAAGCTCAAGTTCCAGAGCTTGATGAAACTAAGGTCTGGTTTGTTTTTTAGTCCTGTATTCATTTTTTATGTTTAAGGTATTAAGTTTGTTCATGATTCAAGCGTTGTCGGTATCCCTTGTCGTTCCTCTTATTATCAGCCTTGTCTTTATCACGCGTTTTTCAATCTTGTCGATAGGGATTCTTCCTTCAACTTTGTTTATAAGTATGTCCGCCGCCTCGCGGCCTACCTTGTATCCGTTCTGCTCTACGGTGGTAAGCATCGGGTTGCAAGCCACGGCCCTTTGTCCGTTGGTGAATCCGCATACCGAAATGTCTTCGGGGACGCGCAGCCCCATGCGTTTTGCCGTGTACATTATTCCGATTGCCGTGTCGTCGTTGATGGCGAAGAAAGCGTCGGGGCGGTTCTCCATCCTTAGCACGTCAGGGGTCAGCCGCTCGGCGTCTTCACGGTTGTCGCATTCTATTTTCACGCATTCGTCAGGGTTGAGGCCGTATTTGCGCAGTGCGTCGTGCCAGCCGTTATAGCGGTTCTTTGATATCTCAAGCTTCATCGACGAACCGTAAAACGCAATGTTGCGGCAGCCTGTCTTGATCATGTATTCAACGGCAGAGAAAGCTCCCATGTAGTCGTCTACGGTGACGCGGCTGGTGTTTATGCCTGTACATATCCTGTCGAAGAACACCAGGGGCATGCCCATGTCAATAAGGCGCTGGAAATGGTCGTATTTACGGGTGCTTTTGGCTTGTGACACTATTATGCCGCACGCCTTGTTGTCGTAAAATGACTTACATGTGTCTACTTCGCGCTGGTAGTCTTCATTGCTTTGCGCCACAAGCAGCCGGTAGCCGTGCTTGAGCGCCTCGTCTTCAATGCCGCTCAGTACGGACGAGAAGTAAAAGTGTGTGAATTGCGGTATTATGACGCCTATTATCTTGATGGTCTTGTTGTTGCGCAGTGATTCAGCCATAAGGTTGGGGCTGAAGTTGTGCTCTCTTGCATAGGCGGTTATCTTGTTGCGTGTGTTTTCGCTTATTCTCGGATTACCCTTAAGGGCACGCGACACCGTTGCCACTGAAACATTGAGCTCCCTGGCTATGTCTTTCATCGTTATCGGCGTGTTGTTTTTAGGCATTCCTCTTTTTTATGTCGCAAAAATACTTACAGTCGACATATTATTACGTTTACACCTTGTATTATTTAAAGATTTCATTGTGCAACCGATTGCACATTTAAAAGTGTGTTTTTTCGTTAAATTCAATGTCATGTATATCAAATCGGAAGTATTTTTGCAATTGTGAAAACTGACCTATAAGCCGTAATTTTTGATAATGTAACCAAGAAACAATTTATTGGAAATATGTTTGTATTTAATGTTAACTTTAAAAGCACAAAATGATGAAGCAGGTAAAATCAAGACCTCTATTTAGGATTTTGTCCCTGTTGTTGGGGCTTTTCCTATCAGTGGGAGCCTTTGCGCAAAGTAATGTCAAAGGCGTAGTGAAGGATGCTTCCGGTGAGCCGATAATCGGTGCCACTGTCCGTGTCGTAGGGCAAGAGGGTGGCGTCATTACCGACTTTGACGGTAATTTCACCATCAAGGCCGCTCCTGGAGCTAAAGTGTCCGTGTCTTACATAGGTTATCAGACTGTCGAAGTGCCGGTGTCGGCCAACATGGTCATAACACTTAAGGATGACACGCAGTTGCTTGAAGACGTGGTGGTTATCGGTTACGGCCGTGCCAAGAAAGAAGACCTTACAGGTTCTGTTACGGCTGTAAAGCCAGACGAGATGAGCAAGGGTATCACAAGCAGTGCCTCTGACATGCTTGTAGGCAAGATTGCCGGTGTCGATGTCATCACGGCAGGCGGTTCTCCGGGTGCCGGAGCACAGATACGCATCCGCGGCGGTTCGTCATTGAACGCCAGCAACGACCCGTTGATTGTAATCGACGGACTTACGATTGACAGCCACACGGCTACCGGTATGAGTAACGTAATGGCTATGATTAACCCGAACGATATCGAGACTTTCACGGTGCTCAAGGACGCTTCGGCTACTGCAATCTACGGTTCGCGTGCGTCAAACGGTGTAATCATCATCACCACCAAGAAGGGACGCAAGGGCACAGGACCGAAGTTCTCTTACAACGGTGACGTTACAATCTCTACAACACAGAAGCGTTACGACGTGCTCACAGGCGACGAGTACCGCAACCTGATAAGCCAGGTTGAAGGCGAAAGCGGCCTTGCCGGACTTGGTACTGCCAATACCGACTGGCAGGACGAAGTGTTCCGCACAGCTGTCAGCACATCGCACAACCTCTCGATTACCGGCGGCTTGAAGAACATGCCTTACCGCGTATCAGTTGGTTACCAGGACGACAACGGTATCGTGAAGAACTCTTACATGAAGCGTTTCAACGCATCAGTAAACCTTGCGCCGTCTTTCCTCGACGACCACCTGAACTTCAACGTCACTGCTAAGTTCATGACAGAGAAGGACCGCTATGTCGACACAGGCGCAGCCATAGGTTCGGCTCTATCAATGGACCCGACACGCCCTGTTTATGACGACAGTGAAATGGGACAGTTCTTCGGCGGTTTCTACCAGAACGGACAGGAAGCCAATTACAGCGACCCCGACTGGCTGTACACCAAGAACCCGAACTCTCCGCAGAACCCGGTGGCTTACCTTAACCTTGTAAGCTGCATTGCACACTCTTACGACTTTACGGGTAACGTGGAGATGGATTATAAGATTCACGGATTCGAAGATTTGCACATCCACGCAAGCTACGGCGGACAATACACCGACTCAAAGCAGGACGATGTAAGTTCTCCTTATTCTTACCAGGACAACTACTTCGGCTACAACAAGCTGACCCGTTATTGGAAATACAGCATCACTGCCAATGTTTACGCACAGTACCAGCACACGTTCGGTGCGCACAACATCGACATCATGGCTGGCGCCGAGGAGTCACACTATCACAGGAACGGCTGGAGCTACGGTAACGGCGTTGACCCGGTAACAGGCGATACCTCATACAA
>HF986711.1:12950-25244 GCA_000433175.1 Prevotella sp. CAG:1058 | reverse complement strand
ACTCTTCTCGACCGTTACATGGTTACTGCAACATTCCGTGCCGACGGTTCTTCACGTTTCGCCAAAGGACACAAGTGGGGCTATTTCCCGTCTGTAGCTCTTGCATGGCGCATCAACGACGAGAAGTTCATGAAGAACATCGATTGGTGGAACGAGTTCAAGCTCCGTCTTGGTTGGGGTCAGACAGGCCAGCAGGACCTCGGCGACAGCGTAGGCGACTTCCTCTATGCCCCGCTGTACACAGTCAGCGACCAGTATGCACAGTATCCGTTCGGCAGTACGTATTATTATACAATGCGCCCGAACCGTTACAATCCCGACCTTACTTGGGAGACTACTACCACATGGAACGCAGGTCTTGACTTCGCATTCTTGAACAACCGCATTACGGCAAGCATCGACGGCTACTATCGTAAGACTACCGACCTTATCCAGGAAGTAAGGCTCCCGTCTCTGATGAACTTCGCTTCACGTATGGCAAAGAACATCGGCTCGCTCGAAAATTACGGTGTTGAATTCTCATTCGGAGCAAAGCCCATCGTTACTAAGGACTTCACTTGGGACATCCAGTACAACGTTACATGGAACCACAACGAGATTACAGAGCTTATCGGTGGCGACGACGGCTACATCGTGCCGACAGGTACGACAGCTTCACGCGGTAACACTACTTACGTGCAGGCACATACGGTAGGTCAGCCGGCTAACTCGTTCTGGGTTTACCAGCAGGTTTACGACGACAACGGCAAGCCAATCGAGGGCGTTTACGTTGACCGCGACGGCAACGGCCAGATCAACAGCGACGACCGTTACTTCTACCACAGCCCCGCAGCTGATGTTTACATGGGCTTCACGACCAAGTTCATCTACAAGCGTTGGGACTTGAGTGCATCGTTCCGTGCTGCCATCGGCAACTACGTTTACTACGACTTCCTGTCTAACTTGGCAAACGTAAGCGTTTCAGGTTTGCACCACCACAACATTTATACTAATACGACGCAGGCTGCTGTCGACCTCGGTTTCACCGGAATGGCTGACATTGCCCTTAGCGACTACTTCGTTCGCAATGCTTCTTACCTGAAGTGTGCCAACATAACGCTCGGATACTCGTTCCCGGCTTTGTTTAAGGCTGGCAACAACGAATATTTGTCAGGACGTCTGTACTTCACGGTTCAGAACCCGTTCATCATAACCAAGTATGACGGTCTTGATCCTGAAATCTCAAGCGGTGTTGACAAGAACCCGTATCCGCGTCCAATGAGTTTCCAGATCGGTGTCAACCTGAACTTCTAATGTTCAAAGTGTTAATGTTTTACTTATAATCATCAAAGAGTAATAACAATGAAAAAGATATTTTCAAATACGATAGCTGCGGCTGTATTGACGTTGGGTCTGACCGGTTGCGTCAATGACCTTGACATCAGCTCAATCGACCCGCAGACAAAACCGAGCGCAACAGATATGGAACTGTTGGCAAAATGCTACTCCACGCTCGGTGTTACAGGACAGCGAGGCCCTGCAGGCAATGCCGACCTTGCCGGAATTGAAGACGAGGGAGAGTCTGGTTTCTACCGCACTACGTTCAACTGCCAGGAACTGATGACAGATGAATGTGCATGGGCATGGCAGGACAACCAGGACATAGCTCCGTTCACCATGATTTCATGGAACTCAGGCAGCGTGCGCACCCAGTGGGTTTATACACGTCTTACTTATAACATCACTCTCTTCAACAGTTATTTGAGCCAGGTTGCCGACAATGAAGCCAACAGCCAGTATCGTGCGGAAGTGCGTTTCCTCCGTGCTTTGAATTATTGGTATTTGCTTGACTTGTTTGGCAAGGCTCCGTTTAAGACAGAGTTCAATATAACCGACCTGCCTGTTGAGTACAGCGGTGAAAAACTTTATGAATGGCTTGATCAGGAGCTGACAGAGATTGAACCTCTCATGGCAGAGCCAGGCTCATTCTGCAACACTGAGAACTTCGGTCGTGCAGACCGTGGCGCAGCCTATATGCTCCATGCGCGTCTGGCACTTAATTCTGAGGTTTACACCAAGGGCAAAGTGAAAGATTATCAGAAAGCAATTGATTACTGCGACCTGTTGATTGGTAATAGTACTTATGGCCTTTCAACTCAGGAGAAGAACGGATTCTCAGGTTATCAGCAGCTGTTCATGGCTGACAACGACGAGAACCCTGAAGCAATGAAGGAGATAATCTTCCCGATACGTCAGGACGGACAGAAGACACGTTGCCACAGCGGTGCAATGTATGTAGTAAACTCTATGCGTGCCGCCGGAATGCCTAACATGGGCACAACCAACGGCTGGAGCTGTCTGTTTGCACGCAGGGCCTTGATACAGAAGTTCTTCCCGACTATCTCTGATTGTCCTATTTCTACCGAGGCTGCTCCGGCAGGTGCTTCTGAAGCTGAAATCATGGCTCTCGACCAGCAGGACGGCTCTTCAACTGCACAGATTATAGCCAAGGCCGGCGACAAGCGCGCTTTGTTCTACGCAGGACGCGGCGGCGGTATCCGTACGCTTTATCCTGAGGCAATTACAGCCTTTACTAATGGTCTGTCAATCGTTAAGTGGGACAACCACCGTTCAGATCTTCAGCCTACTCATGACCAGACTGAATATCCTGATGTTGACCTGCCGCTGTTCCGTCTTGCCGAGGCTTATCTGACGCGTGCCGAGGCCAAGTGGCGCAAGAGCGGTAACCTGGCTGACGCACAGGCTGACATCGACGTAATCCGCAACCGTGCAGGTGCTGCCAAGATGACAATCACAAGCGAGGAGGACATCCTCGACGAGTGGTGCCGCGAGTTCTATGTTGAAGGACGCCGCCGCAGCGACCTCGTACGCTTTGACCGCTTCACAGGTGGCAAGTATCTTTGGGACTGGAAGGGTGGTGCGCCCAACGGAACTTCCGTTGATCCTCACTTCAACGTGTTCCCGATACCTTACGACGAATGTCTTAACAACAAGAATCTGACTCAGAACGAGGGATATTAATTAATATTGGACCCGGCACCGGGATAAAATCCGGTATACTCCGCTTTTTCCCGGTCCGCCCAATGGAAGAATAACAACTTAAACGAGAAACGAACATGAAAAATATAATTAAAAGTCTGTTAGCTCCAGCCGTGGCCTTGGCCGTGTTGCCGTTCATGGCCTCATGCGAGACTGACACGGACAGCAATCCGACGCTGCAACATCCGACGTCGTTCGTGCTCAATACTCCGGCTTATGCCGAGAATAATGTTTACGATCTGGCTAACTCGGAAAGCGTCAACCTCACAACGACGCAGCCCGACTATGGTTTCCCCGTTGTCACCACATACGAAGTTCAGGTGTCACTCAACCAGGCGTTTACCGAGGTTACAGGAGCCGAAGTTCCTGAAACAGTGAATTACGAAACCCTCATGAGCACATACGACAAGGCCAACATGGACGTCAGTGCCGAGGAAATGAATAATGCCATTGTGTCTTTGTACCAGCAGGATTTCGGCGGCGACCCGTCAGGCAAGGTCCTTGACGTTTACGTACGTCTTGCCGCACATGTGGCAAATGCCGACAACAGCTATTGCTATTCTAACGTGATAAAACTTCCGGTGGTTGTTTCATACATTGCAACAATGCCTAAGGTCGTTTATGTTGCGGCTGAGTCAATACACGGAGGCACTGAGGGCAAGGCCCTTGCACCTGTATTCGGTCTGGATGCCCAGTGGTACGGCATGGTTTACATGTCAGCCGGAGCTTCCCTCACTTGGGGCGATGCAGATGCCCAGGATAACGGTGCAGCCGTTACAACTTTTGACGACCAGGCCGATGCTGGACTTTCCGAGGCTGCCGACGGCGGTATAGCCTTTGCAAATGCAGGCTGGTACGTGCTCCATTTCAGTGCTTCGATTGCCGACAATACATTGACTTCAAAGCTTACCGTTTATCCGGGCGAGGCTTATGTTATCGGTACAGTCATGTCACAGTCTACATGGGGACACGATCCCGCAACGCAGCTTACTGCTCCTGCCGACGCTTCAGGCGAGTGGGTTTCTCCCGAGTTCCTTGCAGGCGGCGAGCTTCGTGCAAGCATCAAGGTGCCCGGTCTCGACTGGTGGCGCACCGAGTTCACCCTTTACAAGGGCGATCTCTACTGGCGCAACTGCGACATTCCTGACAACTGGGCTGTTAATGTCGGAAGCGACTATTCTGTAAGTTGCTCTGTCGGACAGAAACTCTATGTTAACTTCGATTACGACACAGGCCGTGTTGAATAACAAGGACGGTTCATCGGGTTTTGCGGTTGTCAGGCCGTCATCAGGCATGGTGGCCGTAAAACCTGAAGACAAATCCTTAAAACAACCTTATAACTATAAATAAAGAAAATCATCATGAAAAAGATAATGTTTTTAGGCGGTCTGCTTCTTTCGGCCATGACGTTCGTTGGTTGTAGCGACGATTTCACCGACTGGGCCTCACCGCAGACCAATCCGCAGGAAGATGCGATTGAATTGCCAGGCTACACGGCTTCGGCAGTTACGACGTCCATCGACCTTTCAACAGTCACAGGCGACAGCGTCCAGGTATTGACCTTGTCAGACGCAACCCTTCCCGAAGGCGCAGTGGTATCCAATACCCGCGTAGAACTGCTGCCTGATGGCGACGAGACAGCTACTGCCGTAACGCTCGCCGTTGACAATGAAGGCCGTGTAGGCAAGGCTGACCTCCAGGCCACAATTGAAGGCTTCTACGGCAAGCGTCCTGAAGCGCGTACCTTGGTCGGACATGTTTATTCAAACGTCATGATCAACGGACAGGCTTTCCTTGTAGACGCACAGACTATAAACGTAGTGGCTACTCCTGACGCACCTTTCATCGCGTCAGCTTACTACATTGTCGGTAATATGACAGACTGGTTTAATGGTGATCCTATCAAGTTCAGTCATTCTGACGTAAATGTATACGACGATCCGGTGTTTACAGTTTCATTCACTGCTCCGGCAGACTGCTACTGGAAGATAATTCCTCAGAATAACATAGACAGTGGCGATCTCGAACATACTGGTGAAGACGGTGTCGTAGGTGTGGCTGAAAATGGTGATGTCTCTATGGAAGGCTCACTTGTCACAGGCGACGGTGTTGGCGCAGGCCGCATCCTGAATGCCGGAATGTATCGTATGACCATTAACATGATGGAGTACACCTATAAGATTGAGGAAGTGGCTGCAACATACTATTTGGTCGGCGATTTCGGCGGTGCTGCTTCTTGGGACATAAGTAACTTTAATTATGCATTATATCCTCAGACTACAACCACTCAGAGCTATACTACTAAGTGGACAGGTTCAGGCAGCTTCAAGTTCTTCACCGAGGCTAACAACTGGGATAGTGCATACGGAGCTGAATTAGGCACGACTGCCGGAGCTGCATCTGGAAAGTTGGCTTCTAATGCAAACAACGGTGCTGACAATATTTCTGTACCTGAAGTCGGTGCATATTATACTTTCACTGTCGATATGTCGGCAATGACTTATACATGGACGAAATGTGATGAGTCAACAGTCGTAGATTACAACAAGATAGGTCTTATCGGAGTAAACGGCGACTGGAATGACAATAGCGATGTATTCCTGACACAGGTAACTTCTCACAACTGGTATGTTGAGGTTGACGTAACTTCAGATTGCGAAGTCAAGTTCCGTGTTGACGGTAACTGGAATGTAATGGATTGGGGTGCTGACGTTAATATCGCAGACCAGTCTTACGGCACGGGTACTAAGGGTGGTGCTAACGTCAAGTTGCCTGCCGGCAAGTACAAAGTTTACTTCAACGACATAACAGGACAGTTCTTGTTCCTTGCTGAATAATCAGCAACAGAGTTACTGTTTAACAATAAGCCGCTTGCATGGATGAGCAAAATCGCTATGCAGGCGGTTTTTTCTATTATGGTTATTCATATATTCCGTTATTGTAATCGACAAGATATTGTGTGAATGTTTTTCCTGTTTGTTTCTTGAAAAACCGCATCAGATGGCTGGGGTCTGAGAAGTTAAAATCGTCAGCCAGCTGACTGATGTTATGTTCCGAGAAAAGCAGCTCATTTTTCACAGCTTCCAGTAGTCGTTGTTTTATTAAATGGTTGGCCGAAACTCCGAACTGTGATGTTACGGCATTGTTCAGTGTCACACGGCTTATATGTAACATTTCTGCATATTCTGTAACTCTTTGTTTCTTGTTTATATGTTTTTCCAACAGATGCTTAAATTGAAAAGCGTAGTTGTTTTTTGGAATGTCAGCAGGTAGTCCCCAGACTTTCGCGTACTGTCTGTTGATAATCAGCAGGAGATAGTAAAGCACGGAAACGATAATGTGGTAGCTGTCTGTTGCCGGATGTGTCAGTTCTTGTTTTATTTTTTTAAGGAGATCAATATATTCATCTGATTCCTCTTTTTCTGCTGATAAATATGGAGGAGTGTCCGTCTGATAATAATAGTGGAGGCGGTATACAAAAAGTTTGTCTGCAATAAATGTACGTATAAAGTCTTCACGAAATATGAGAAATGAGTATTTCAACTCTTTTTCATCTACATGCCATTCTTGCTTTTGGTGTGGAGACAGGAGCAGCACCATTCTGTCGTGCAGGTCAATTCTTCTAAAATTAAGAATAAGATAACCGTTTGCCTTGTTGAAAAAGAAAAATTCAAAAAAGTCAGTCTTGAATACTTTGTATTCTGTGAGCACACCACAGATGTCTTTATCTGTGCCGGTGTTGATGTAAAAATCAACATTACATTCAGTCTTGCTGAACGGAACACTGACGAGTCTTTCAGGGTTAGTAGTTTCTTTCATATTGTGTGTTTTTTGCAAAGATAATACATTCATTTATCAAAATGGCATATTTCCCGGTTATTTGGGCATAGTGCTTTCTGTAGATTTTATCGAACTTTGCAGGCGTAAAACTTATAAAGAAAAATGTTTATGGAAGAGAGAACTGTTATAAGATTGGTGCGTAATGCGACATTGAGGATTCATTATTCAGGCATGAACATACTCGTTGACCCAATGCTGGCAGAGAAGGGAACATTGCAGTCTGCACTTGGTGTTTATAATACTCCTCGGGTACATCTGACTATGCCAGTCAATGAGATAGTTGAAGATTTGGATATGGTACTGCTTACGCATAATCACATAGATCATTATGACCCGACTGTAAAATATCTTTTACCGAAAGACATTCCGTTTTATACGCAACCCCAAGATAAGGATGCAATCATGCTTGACGGTTTTACAGAGGTTGTGGCTATTGATAAAAGTAAAGTCATAGACGGTATTACTATTTACCGTACTTCGGGAACTCATGGCTACGGATTATTAGGACGTGCCATGGGACCAGTCTCCGGTTATGTCCTGACTTCAGAAAACAGTCCTACTGTCTATATTATGGGCGACTGCAAGTGGGACAACAACACACGGGATGTGGTTCAGAAATATTGTCCTGACTATATTGTGGTTAATTGTGGAGGTGCGGTTTTCCCCGAACTCTCAAGAACAGACGGCTCGGCTATTCCTGACGAGCAGGAGGTCATGGCTATGCTTGACGAACTTCCTGAGAATGTCAGGTTGATAGCAGTCCACATGGATGCGACAGACCACGGCCAGACCACCCGCGCTATACTGCGTAATGAAGCTCAGCATCATAAGGCGGATATGAGCCGTCTGCTTATTCCTGACGACGGAGAATCATTGGATTTGTAAACTTACAGTAGCAAATCGTTGGTATAAAATATTAGAAGTCAGTATCAGTCTGGGATAAATTAAAAGTGAATGATGGATAATGAAATTATAAACGAGATTGACGTGCGCTGTATTATGACAAAGTCATCGCTGCCTGTCGGAGGCTATTCAGTCAATCCTTATGTGGGATGTCCGCATGCTTGTAAATATTGTTATGCTTCATTTATGAAGCGTTTTACCGGTCATGTTGAGCCATGGGGAACCTTTCTCGACATAAAAAACTGGAAACCTATTGCATGTCCACAGAAATATGACGGACAGCGAATAGTTATAGGCTCGGTTACTGACGGCTATAATCCGTATGAAGAGAAGTTCTGCCGTACACGCAGATTGCTTGAGGAATTGCAGGGAAGTAAGGCTGAAATAATGATTTGCACGAAGTCTGACCTTGTCTTGCGTGACATGGACCTGTTAAAGACTTTTCCTAAGGTAACCGTATCGTGGTCGGTAAATACGCTTGACGAGCGGTTTCGTTCTGATATGGATAATGCTGTGAGTATAAAACGCAGATTGGATGCAATGAAGAAGTTTTATGATGCAGGTATCAGAACAGTCTGCTTTGTTTCACCCATTTTCCCTGGAATAACTGACATTAAGGCAATTATTGACGAAGTTAAGGACTATGCGGATCTGGTATGGCTTGAGAATCTTAATCTTAGAGGGCAGTTCAAGAAAGTGATAATGGATTATATCCGTGAAAAATACGCTTCTCTTTTTCCTTTATATGATGAAATATATAATAAGAAACGTCTTGATTATTGGAAAGCTTTGGAGGCTGACATAGCCCTTTATACCAAGACCAACAGTCTGCCATATAGGATAAACGACCTGCCATACGGACGTTCGGAAAAAGGAAAGCCCGTCGTTATAAATTATTTTTATCACGAGAAAATAAAGCTTTCCGGCAGAAGAGGTTGAGAGGTGTTTTGCGGTTGCTTTACAAAAGACGGCCTTTTGTGTTCCGAAAGAGCGTCTTTTGCACGCTGAAAGGGCATCTTTGGTAGCACAAAAGATGCTCTTTCGCAAATGCGCTGATTATCAATTACGTTTCATTTTGAAATGCCGGTCTTTACGACAGACAATCACAAGTTAATAAAAGAGAATTTTTCATGCTGCCGGGTACGATTTTTTTTAGTATCTTTGTCGGCGTGTAAGTCATTTGCACAGCATAGAAGTGACCGTAAAAACAATTAATTAATATGTTACGTAAATTATTTGTTTCACTTATAGTCGTCATCATGTCGGTAAGATGTGTGGCCCAGTACGAGCCATACCACGGCGACGGTATTGACGATTACCTGCGTCTGGTACCGGCAGTATCGGTATTCGCCTTGAAGGCCGCCGGCGTCGAAAGCCAGAGTTCGTGGAAGAGGCTTGTTGTAAATTCAGCCGCGTCGTTCGCTATCGACGTGGCCGTAACATACGGCCTTAAGTATTCGATAAAGTCGACCCGCCCCGACGGCACCGACCGCCACTCGTTCCCGTCAGGGCACGCTTCGGTGGCCTTTTGCGGTGCGGCCATATTGGACAAGGAGTTCCGCAAGGTAAGCCCGTGGATAAGCGTCGCCGGATATGCCGTAGCCACGGCGACCGCCGTTGACCGCGTGGCACGCAACCGCCACCACTGGGGCGACGTGGCGGCAGGGGCCGCCATAGGCGTGACGTGGCGGCAGGTGCCGCCATAGGCGTGCTGTCGGTGCAGGCCGGATACTGGATAGCCGACAAGATAACCGGATGGAACAAGAACGTAGACGTGGCCGTAAGCCCGATGGGCATAAGCATGGTATGGCGGCCGTGAACTTTTATGGCGTGTTTTAGGGGCTGCCGCTGCGGCCGGGGAAGCGTCCCCGCATGGCTGTAATACTGCTGCAGCCCTTATTTATACGCATGCGTGTAAACGTTTGCACGTACAAAAATATTTTTCAATATTGAAATGCTTTATTCCTATTTCATTTATTACTATCTTTGAACCGTAATTATAAGACCTGTTAACTATGAATATACTTTTGAGCGTTATTTATGGAACAAGCTTTGGCGAGGAGCTTGTCTTAAATCTAATAACGGGAGTTAAAGACGGCATCAAGCTGTCGACCCCATACAGAATGAGGACCGTAAACGGCCGTGAATGGACATGCAACCTGAAGGTAGACTTGCGCAAGGGCACATACGTTGATTATTATTACAGCGTGGTGCGCGGCGAGGACAACGTGGTGAGGAGCGAATGGCGCAACGAGCCCCACCGGCTCGAGCTTAACACCCTGCGCGGCGACACCATTACCGTGTACGACCATTGGATAGACCTGCCCGACGATTCCTACCTTTATAGTTCAGCCTTCACTGACTGTATACGCCGCCGCAAGATATTGCCCGTGGCGCTAAGCGATTATCCCGTCACCGTGCGCCTCAAGGTGCGCGCCCCGCAACTCTCCGACAAGCAGAGGCTTGCCGTTACCGGCAACGAGGATGTTCTCGGAGGATGGGACGTGTTCAAGGCCATCCCCATGGTAGAGCATAATTACAATGAATGGATTGTCGACATAGACGTTACCAAGCTGAAAAGCAACATCATATACTTCAAGTTTCTGGCGGTCGACGTACACGACCGTGCCGACGTGCTGTGGGAAGACTGCATGAACCGCCGTGTGGAACTGCCCGACATGAAGGAGGGCGACGTCATTGTGTACGAACTTGACGAAGCCTTTTTCCCCATATACGACTTAAGGTGCGCCGGCACGCAGGTACCCCTGTTCTCGCTGCGTTCAAGGAGCAGCTTCGGCGTGGGCGACTTCGGCGACCTGAAGAAGATGATCGACTGGGTTGCCCTGACACAGCAGCGCGTGCTGCAGCTGCTGCCCGTCAACGACACCACCACCACGCACACCTGGACCGACTCTTATCCGTACAGCAGCATAAGCATCTTCGCGCTGCATCCGCAGTACGCTGACCTTAACGCCCTGCCCGCAATCAGTGACGAGAAAGAGCGCGAAAGGTTTGAAGCCCTGCGCCAGGAGCTCAACGCCCTGCCGCAGGTCGACTACGAACGCGTCAACAACGCCAAGACCGAATACCTCAACATACTGTACCGCCAGGAAGGCGGCAAGGTGCTGGCGTCTGCCGGCTTCAAGAAGTTCTTCGACGAGGCAAAGTCGTGGCTCGTGCCTTACGCCCAGTATTGCTATCTGCGCGAGAAGTATGGTACGGCCCAATTCTCGAAGTGGCCCGACCACCACAACTTCGACGAGGCAGAGCGTGCAGCCCTTTCAGACCAGCGCAATGCGGCATTCAAGCAGGTCGCCTTCTATTATTACGTGCAGTACGTGCTCGACATGCAGATGTCAGACGCCCACCGGTACGCCCGGCTGAAAGGCGTCGTGCTCAAAGGCGACATACCCATCGGCGTTAACCGCAACGGTTGCGACGTATGGCAGGAGCCGCGCTACTTCAACCTCAACGGCCAGGCCGGCGCCCCGCCAGACGACTTCTCCGTGAACGGACAGAACTGGGGCTTGCCGACCTACAACTGGGACGAGATGATGAAAGACGGCTGCGAGTGGTGGATACGCCGTTTCGCCAACATGGCAAGGTTCTTCGACGCCTACCGCATCGACCACGTGCTGGGCTTCTTCAGGATATGGGAGATACCCTTCAACTCCGTACACGGACTGCTCGGACAGTTCTCGCCGTCGCTCGGCATGACGCGCGAGGAGATAGAGGCCTACGGCCTGCACTTCCAGGAAGAGCTGTTCACCGAGCCCTTCATCACCGACTGGGTGCTCGAGCGCATGTTCGGCGAGCGTGCCGCCATGGTGCGCGAGACGTATCTCAAGCCGTCGCACGACGGCCGCTACCGCATGAAGGAGCAATACGACACCCAGCGCAAGGTTGAGGCTGCCTTCGCCGGCAAGACCGACAAGGCCGACACCGACCTGCGCGACGGCCTCTATGCCCTTATCAGCGACGTCCTGTTCGTACGCGACCATAAGGACGCCAACAAGTTCCACCCGAGGATTTCTGTCCAGTTCGACTTCATATACGAGTCGCTTTACGACAGCGACAAGTATCTGTTCAACAAGATATACAACGACTACTTCTACCGCCGCAACAACCAGTTCTGGTACCGCGAGGCCATGAACAAGCTGCCAAAGATAATCGACGCCACAAGGATGCTTGTCTGCGCCGAAGACCTCGGCATGGTGCCCGACTGCGTGCAGTGGGTGATGAACGAGCTTAAGATACTGAGCCTCGAGATGCAGTCAATGCCCAAGGACCCGAACGTCCGCTTCGGAGTGCTCTCCCGCAACCCGTACCGCTCGGTATGCACCATATCGAGCCACGACACCGCCACCCTGCGCCAGTGGTGGGACGAGGACGCGCGCCGCACCCAGGACTATTTCAACAACGTGTTGATGAAATACGGCGCAGCCCCGCATCCGCTGCCGGGCTGGCTCGCACGCGACATCATCTCGCGCCCCCTGCTCTGTCCGTCCATGC
>HF986711.1:12651-12897 GCA_000433175.1 Prevotella sp. CAG:1058 | reverse complement strand
GGCTCTCTATCGACGAAAGCCTGCGCCTTGCCGACAAGGACGCCGAGCGCATCAACGTACCGTCAAATCCACGCCACTACTGGCGCTACCGCATGCACCTTGACCTGGAAGACCTTATCGACAGGCACGACTTCAACCAGAATGTGACCGACCTGATAAAGGAAAGCGGAAGGAGATAAGCCCTTTGTATTGGTTGGGAATTTTGATTTTGCCAGGGACTCATGGCTGGGGATGTCGGCAGGGGGG
>HF986711.1:0-12642 GCA_000433175.1 Prevotella sp. CAG:1058 | reverse complement strand
CATAGCTGGTGATGTCGGCAGTGGGGTCTCGGCAATCTTGGACGCATAGAATAAATATTCATGAAAATAAATTCAAAACCTTACAACTATTATGCGAAAAGTTAAAGTTTTATTGGCACTGTTGCTGATGCCGCTCGCGGCGTTGGCACAGACAGTGAAATCGCCTGACGGCAACGTAGTCCTGACTTTCTCACTTGACAATGGCCGGCCTACGTATGAAATGACTTACAAGGGCAAGGCCGTGGTAAAGCCGAGCCACCTCGGACTGGAACTCGCGAAGAGCAAGCACGCCAGCAAGGGTATGGACGAAACCGACCTTATGGATGGCTTCACCGTATCCAAGACCGACATGTCAACCTTCGACGAGACATGGAAGCCCGTGTGGGGGCAGACTGCCACCATACGCAACCACTACAACGAAATGGCCGTAACGCTTAACCAGCCGGCCACCAAGCGCAACATCATCATACGTTTCCGCGTCTACGACGACGGCATGGGCCTGCGTTACGAGTTCCCGCAGCAGAACGAACTCAACTATTTCGTAATCAAGGAGGAGCACACCCAGTTTGCCATGGCCGGCGACCACAAGGCATGGTGGATACCGGGCGACTACGACACCCAGGAGTATGAGACCGTGGAGTCGAAACTGTCTGAAATACGCGGACTTATGAAGGACGCCATCACCCCCAACTCGTCGCAGACCCCGTTCTCGCCCACAGGCGTGCAGACATCGCTCCAGCTTAAGAGCGACGACGGGCTTTACATCAACATCCATGAGGCTGCGTGCGTCAATTATGCCACCATGCACCTCAACCTCGACGACAAGAACATGGTGTTCGAGTCGTGGCTCACGCCCGACGCACAGGGCATGAAGGGCTACATACAGACTCCGTTCAACACTCCGTGGCGCACGGTGCTTGTCAGCGACGACGCCCGCGACATGCTCTCGTCAAACCTTATCCTCAACCTCAACGAGCCTTGCGCCCTCGACGACGTTAGCTGGATACGTCCCGTCAAGTATTGTGGCGTGTGGTGGGACATGATTGTTGGCCGTGCCACTTGGAGCTACACCAACGATTATCCTTCAGTACACCTCGGCGTAACGGATTACAGCAAGTGCAAACCCAACGGTACGCACGCGGCCAATACCGAGAACGTAAAGCGTTATATTGACTTCGCCGCTGCCAACGGTCTCGACCAAGTATTGGTTGAGGGCTGGAACGAAGGCTGGGAAGACTGGGCAGGACATTCCAAGCTTGACGTGTTCGACTTCGTCACCCCGTATCCCGACTTCGACATCAAGGAGCTTAACGAGTATGCACATTCCAAGGGCGTGAAGATAATGATGCACCACGAGACGTCTTCGTCCGTATGGAACTACGAGCGCTGGATGGACAAGGCGTACAAGCTGATGAACAAGTACGGCTACAACGCAGTCAAGAGCGGTTACGTAGGCGACATCATTCCGCGCGGCGAGCACCACTACGGCCAGCTGATGAACAACCACTACCTCTATGCCGTAAAGGAGGCTGCCAAGCACCACATAATGGTAAACGCGCACGAGGCTACACGTCCGACAGGCCTTTGCCGCACGTATCCTAACCTTGTAGGCAACGAGAGCGCACGCGGAACAGAGTACGAGGCATTCGGCGGAAGCCGTCCCGACCACACCGTCGTGCTGCCGTTCACCCGTCTGCAGGGCGGTCCTATGGACTATACCCCGGGTATCTTCGAGACACAGCTCAGCGCCTGGAGCAACAACACCTCTTACGTTCACACCACTCTCGTAGGCCAGCTCGCCTTGTATCTTGTAATGCACGGTCCGTTGCAGATGGCTGCCGACCTGCCCGAGCACTATGCCAAGTACATGGACGCATTCCAGTTCATCAAGGACGTAGCCGTTGACTGGGACGACTCCAAGTACATCGAGGCCGAGCCGGGCGACTACATTACAGTGGCACGCAAGGCAAAGGGCACCGACAACTGGTTTGTAGGCGGCAAGTGCGACGAGAACGGACACAAGACCGTAGTGAAGCTCGACTTCCTCGACAAGGGCCGCAAGTACGAGTGTACCATCTATGCCGACGCCAAGGATGCTGACTACGAGAAGAATCCAAAGGCGTACACCATAACGAAGAAGACCGTGAAGAAGGGCGACACGCTTAAGATAACCGAAGCCCGTGGCGGAGGTTTCGCCGTATCGCTGATTGCCAAGTAATATTTTTTGTTGAAGTTGACGGGAGTCGGCTTTCGTTTCTCCCGCCAACTTCATTATAACTCCCAATAACATAACAAGATGAAGATCAAGAATCTTTTGCTTACAGGTGTCGTGTCGTTGATATTTGCGCAAGATGCCGTGGCGCAGGATTTCATGAACGAGGTTGAATACACTCCGAGTGAAACCCGCTTCACGCTGTTCGCCGACGACAAGGCAGACAAGGTTACCCTGCGCATCTATGCCGAAGGGCAGGGAGGAGAGCCGTTGCAGACGGTGGCAATGAAGCACACCGGCAAGAATACTTATACAGCCATGCTCAGTGGTGACATGAAGAATAAGTTTTATACGTTTGACACCGGGCGCGGCGAATGCGCGGGCGTGTTTGCCAAGGCCGTAGGCGTCAACGGCAAGCGCGGCGCGATAGTCGACATGAAGGACACCGACCCGAAGGGCTGGGACTCTGACCGCATAACGGAAAAGGTTAAGATGACCGACCTCGTTATTTACGAGATGCACCACCGCGACTTCTCCATCGACCCGTCGTCGGGTCTGCGCTACAAGGGCAAGTTCCTCGCCTTGACGGAGCCTAAGGCCATTGACCACCTGAAGAAACTCGGTGTCAACGCCGTACACATTCTGCCGTCGTTCGACTATGCTTCGGTTGACGAGACACGGCTCGACACTCCACAATACAACTGGGGCTACGACCCGTTGAACTACAACGTGCCCGAAGGTTCGTATTCTACCGATCCGTACAAGCCCGAAACACGCATCCGCGAGTTCAAGCAGATGGTGCAGGCGCTCCATAAGGCAGGCATCCGTGTAATACTTGACGTGGTCTACAACCACACTTTCAATCTGGACGGCAGCAACTTCCAGCTCACTTACCCCGGAATATTCTACCGCAAGACTGCCGCCGGCAAGTGGTCTGACGGTTCGGGCTGCGGCAACGAGACCGCCAGCGAGCGCATCCCTATGCGCAAGTTCATGACCGAGTCAATGCTCTACTGGGTCAGCGAGTACCACATCGACGGTTTCCGCGTCGACCTTATGGGCGTACATGACATCGAGACGATGAACCAGATACGCAAGATGTTTGACGAGACTTATCCCGCAACGTTCATCTACGGCGAGGGCTGGAGTGCCGGCAAGTGCGCTTATCCTGAGAAGAAACTCGCCATGAAGGCCAACATGAGCCAGATGCCTGGCATAGCGGCGTTCGGCGACGAGATGCGCGACGCCCTGCGCGGTCCGTTCAACGACGACCACAAGGGTGCTTTCATAGCCGGCCTGCCGGGCAACGAGGAGAGCATCAAGTTCGGCATCGTGGGCGCGGTAGCCCATCCGCAGGTCGACAATTCCAAGGTTAATTACAGCAAGGAGGCATGGGCCTTGCAGCCTTACCAGACAATAAGCTACGTAAGCTGCCACGACGACATGTGCCTTGTAGACCGCCTGCGCACCAGTATTCCCGGCATAACGACAGACGAGCTTATCCGTCTCGACCTGCTTGCACAGACTGCCGTGTTCACCTCGCAGGGTGTGCCGTTCATCCTTTCGGGAGAAGAGGCCTTGCGCGACAAGAAGGGCGTACACAACAGCTTCAATTCACCAGACAGCATAAACCGCATAGACTGGACCAACCTGGAGAAATATCCGCAGGTGTTCGACTATTACAGCAAGCTCATTTCGCTGCGCAAGAATCATCCTGCCTTCCGTCTCGGTGACGCCGACCTCGTGCGCAAGCACCTCGAGTTCCTTCCTGTCGAAGACAATCTTGTGGCCTTCCGCCTGAAGGATAATGCCGGAGGCGACAAGTGGAAGAACATTATCGTAATACTCAATTCTGCCAATAACGCCCGCAGCGTTGCCGTGCCGTCAGGTAAATACACCATTGTCTGCCGCGACGGCGTAATCAACGAGAAAGGTCTCGGCACGGCAGAGGGCGCGAGTGTCGACGTGCCTGCCCGTTCGGCGTTGATCATGCACGATTAAACCGTTTACGGACAGAATCCTTACGAACTGTTTAGCTAAAAATAATAATTAAGACCAATGAAAAAAATTCTTTTATCTTTAAGCTTGATTTTAAGCGTTATGACAGTCAGTGCTGCGGTCAAGGTTGACCGCATCGACCCGACCAACTGGTTTGTCGGGATGAAGAATCCGTCGTTGCAGCTCATGGTTTACGGCGAGGGCATACGCTCGGCCGAAGTCACGACGGACTATGCAGGTGTCAAGGTTGACAGCATCGTACGCCTCGACAGCCCCAATTACCTGCTTGTTTACCTAAACCTCGAGGGCGCACAGCCCGGCGAGATGACTCTCCAGTTCAAGAACGGCAAGTCTACAAAGAAGGTTAAGTACGAACTGAAGGCGCGCGAAAAGCGCGGCGAGGAGCGTATGGGCTTCACCAATGCCGACGTGCTCTACATGCTCATGCCCGACCGTTTTGCCGACGGCGACCCGAAGAACAACGACATCAAGGGCCTGAACACATACAAGACCGACCGCTCGCAGCCCAGCCTGCGCCACGGTGGCGACCTGGAGGGCATACGCAGCCACCTCGACTACTTCAAGGAGCTTGGCGTTACGGCGTTGTGGTTCACTCCTGTGCTTGAGAACAACTCGCCCGACGGCAACGGCTCGAGCACATACCACGGCTACGCCACCACGGACTATTACCGCGTTGACCCGCGCTTCGGCACAAACGACGAGTACCGCCGCCTTGCCGACGAGGCACACTCAAAGGGATTGAAGATTGTCATGGACATGATATTCAATCACTGCGGCTTCGAGCATCCGTGGGTTAACGACATGCCTTCCAAGGACTGGCTCAACACTCCCGACTGGCTCTACGACCGCAAGGACAAAACAAAGCCCGAGACTAACGAGAAGTACCTGCAGACCAACTACAAGCTGACCACCATCGTAGACCCGTATGCGGCCGACGTAGACCTGAAGGAAACTGTTGACGGATGGTTTGTTCCTACCATGCCCGACCTTAACCAGCGCAACCCCCACGTGATAAAGTACCTCATACAGAACAGCGAGTGGTGGATTGAGACTGTTGGCATCGACGGCATCCGCATGGACACCCATCCTTATGCCGACGCCGACGCCATGGCGCTGTGGCTTAAGACTCTCGACCAGGAGTATCCCAACTTCAACGTTGTAGGCGAGACATGGGTTACCGAGCCTCCTTATACAGCCGCATGGCAGAAGGACTCAAAGCTGGCCGAGAAGAACAGCTACCTGAAGACCGTCATGGACTTCAGCTTCTACGACAAGATAAACCAGGCCAAGCGCGAGGACACCGACGGCTTCACTACCGGCCTGAACCGCATTTACAACAACTTCGTCTACGACTACCTTTATCCCAATCCGTCGAGCGTGATGGCCTTCATCGAGAACCACGACACAGACCGCTTCCTCGGCAAGGGCAAGGACTCTACCGCACTTAAGCAGGCTCTGGCCATACTGCTTACCGTCAACCGCATACCGCAACTCTACTACGGCACTGAAGTGCTGATGAACGGCACCAAGGAAGTTACCGACGGCAACGTGCGCAAGGACTTCCCCGGCGGCTTCCCCGGCGACCAGCACAACGCCTTCACGGCAGAAGGTCGTACACGCGCCGAGAACGCCATGTTCACATGGCTGAGCCGCCTGTTGCACTGGCGCCAGGGCAACGATGTCATAATAAAAGGTTCGCAAAAGCAGTTCATACCTTACAACGGCGTTTATGTCATAGCACGCCAGTATGGCGGCAAGACCGTCCTCACCGTAGTCAACGGCACCAAGAAGGCTTCTGCGCTTGCCGTTAAGCGCTATGCCGAGGTTATCGGCCAGAATACCGCTGCCACAGACATACTTACGGGCAAGAAGGTATCGCTATCAAGCGACGTGCAGCTCGAGCCGCGTGGCGTCATGATACTCGAGTTCTGATAATAGTGGTTTTCCGCTCATGATATTTGCAGTCCGTATGTCCTGTAACCAATGATGCAGGTTCCTGCTGTTACGACATCATTTTACCAAGCCCTGCGGCATGATGGATGCAAGCCTCATGCCGCAGGGCTTTTCTTATACCGTCATTTCATCCGTCTTATGTTCCGTTTTTCGTCCGGTTAACGGTTTTACGTCTGTAAATTCACGGAATCCCGTTGTTGCGCGTATGTATGTTTATCATTACATTTGCAAAAATGTATGAAAAAAGCCTGCGGCCGGTATGGCTGGCTGCTGTGAAAACGGCCGTAGATATTCTTGTGCTCATTTAATCAAATAACCTATAATGCCATGAAAGAAATTCTGTTAACATCAACCCTGCCTTATTGGTTTGTTTTCCTGTTGGTTGTAGGCGGCATGGCCGCGCTGCTTTTCCAGGGGCGTAACGGCAGCAAGAGCAACGTGCCCCTTCTTGTTTCGGCCGGCTGCATGCTTGCCGCAACAGCTTTGGAGTTATTGATATACAACACTGTCCACAACAACTGCATGTGGTGGTGCATTTCCAAGGAGTATGGCTTCTGGGAGAAACTGTTCAGGCTCATCCCCTTTGCCATTTTCGTAGTGCTTCAGATAGGGCAGATATTCATGTTCAAGGCCGTGCTTGAAGAAATGACGGGCAAGTCGCTCTCTCTTAAACTGCTTTTCATCTGCTTTGTGCTTACCTTCCCGGTGGTGTTCGTAATATCGATAGGCGCCGATATCTTCGGGGCGTCAGACGAGACAAAGAACAGCGTAGGCACAACAGCGTTCTGGATTCTTATTATAGCAGGCCTGGCATGGTCGCTTGTGCGCAACATCATGTCTGTCGGTTTAAAGAAAGGCATTATCTTCACCGTGTTCTCGGCCGTTTGCGTCGTTGCCGTCTGCCTTGCTGTCTTTGTGTTCTTCGTGGCCCTGCTGGCGCTCTTCTTCCAGGTACTCATAACCGTGGCTGCCGTGGCCGTAGGCTTCTTCCTGCTTACCAACGGCATGGGCAATGGCAGTTCGGTAGTTGACGCACTGGCGAAAGACCAGACTTCCAAACAGGTGTTTTACGACAACGACGGGCACGTGCATTACAATTCGGGAGCCCGCGACACTGCCAACAGGAATATTGCTGAACGCAAGAACGGCGGCAATGCCTAGGATGGGCGTCCTGTTAGGTGTTCTATGTAGAGGCTGCGCAACGTGGCTTCTTGAATAGCATGGGCGCACACAGCGCATTGTGCCATAAGATGGGTCTTTGTAGATGATAAGGTGTAATTGAACTCAAAGGCGTATCAGGAAAGTCTCTCCTGATGCGCCTTTATTATAATGTTTTTTTACAAATAGCATTGATTTGTTAACGGAAAACCGTCAATTGCTTATAAAATATTAGTTTCTGTTTTGTTAACATAATATTTTTCGTTATCTTTGCGCATTATGATTTATCATGAAAAACGTTCTATTTGTCGCCGTTTTAGCTCTAGTGGTATTCGTCTCGTGTAGTGGGACAGGATTCGTGAGCATACTGCCCGAGGGATGCAAGCTCAAGGCGGGCGACCTCGTGTTCCGCCGCGGCAACGGTATCACCAGCAGGGCGGTATTGATGGCAGACCAGCGTGGCGGTTATTCGCATGTAGGGATAGTAGTCGATTCGTGCGGCAAGATGATGGTTGTACACGCCGTACCCGACGAGCCCGACTATGAAGGCGATATCGACCGTGTGAAAATGGAAACGCCTGAAAAGTTCTTCCTGTCGGTCAACGCCAAGATTGGCGAGGTGAAGCGGCTCAAGGGCGACACCGCCACGGCGGCACGGGCGGCACGCTACGCAGTGGAGGTATATGAGCGCGGGGTGCTGTTCGACCATGATTACGACGATACTGATACGACCGAGATGTATTGCTGTGAACTGGTAGAGCATGTGTACAAGAAGGCAGGACTGTCGCTCGCCGGCGATACCAGGCACGACATACTGCTGCCGGGGATGAGGCTGCACTGCATACTGCCGTCCGACCTGTGCGACAACGAGAGACTGGAGAGTATAATTTCATTCTAAAAACATAATTTTACTAACTACCCAAAAATTTATCATTATGAGAAAGCTATTTTCATTGTTACTGGTAGTTGCGGCGATGTTCGCTATTACCGCGTGTGGCGGAGACTCTTCGCCTAAGAGTGTTGCAGACAAGGCCATGTCGGCTCTGCAGAAGAAGAACTACGACGAGTTCGTAAAATACGTGAACATAAAGACCAAGGAAGGCGAAGACCCCGAGGCTGCAAGGAAGATGCTCTCAGGCATGCTGCAGGAGAAGGCAGACAAGAATTATGAAAAGAAGGGCGGCTTCAAGTCTTACGAAATCGTGTCAGAGACCATCGACGAAAGCGGCGACAAGGCTCTTGTAGTAGTAAAAATGACATTCGGCAACGGCGAGACCGAGGAGGAAGACTGCCCCATGGTTAAGGACAGCGAAGGAAACTGGAAGATGGACATGGGCAAGTAGCACATGACACATCACAACCTTTTACCCTTACGCCCGCAGCATAGGCGCGTAAGGGTATTTTTATGCCCTTTCCCTTATATTTAATAGGGGAGTATCAATACTTATTTTTTTAAAATAAGAGACTATAATCTGAAATCCGTTGTCAGGAATCAACCTGCGTTGGTGAGCAAGAAAGGAATGTTGCGCATGGCGTTGACCTTTAGCGGCTTATAGGCGGACAGGCCATCAAGCTCCATTCAGCGAATGTACAACATTTATACATCTGACGCGCTCACCCTGCCGCAGTATGTTGACTTTATCAACAACAAGCCCGTCTTATTTATTTGTGCCTCATCTGTGACGTATGCTTACGGTTTGTCGCGTTTCGGCGGTTTCTGCTTATGGTTTCAGCATGCTCCCGGCAAGTTTGCAAGAGGCATCGTTTTGCAGTGCGTAAGGTGGTCTTTCAGAAGACGAAAGACCGTGTTTTGCGGAATGAAAGGACACCGTTTCAAACTGTAACTGCCACCATTGCCTCAAAACAATCCAGCTAACAGGTAATAATCGACGACAATCCGTCGAAACCGTAAGCGTGCCGGATGTTTCTGTACTTACGTATGATAATGATAAAGATATGTTAAAATGAAAAAGCAGACGTGAGAATGGCGTTGGTGCTCTAAAATAATATGTCTACTTTTGCAAGGACAGTGAGGGCTTTGCTTGTTTGACGAAACTATGGAAACAGGCACGATTGTTTTGATTGTCAAGCACTTTGGCTGTTTTTATGGTTGTTCTGAAATTGTTTATAAAATCCAAGTACGTGAGATGAATAGAAACAACTACACACTGAAAACAGATGCCGGAATACCGGGAAGCGTTATTTTCGCGCTGGCGGTAATCGCGGGAGTATCTGTTGCAAATCTGTACTACAACCAACCTCTGCTTGAAACGATACGACAGGATCTTGACATAACCATTACCCAGTCAAGTAGGATAACCCTGTTTACACAGGTAGGATATGCATTAGGGTTGTTTTTCATAATACCTCTTGCCGATCTGGTCAGCAGGAAGAAAATCATCATAAGCAATTTCCTGATACTGTTATTCTCGCTTATGGCCATTGCGGTCAGCAGCAACATATATGTCATCCATGCGGCATCAATCGTGACCGGGGCTTGTTCGGTTATCCCGCAATTATTCGTACCGCTTACGGCGCAGTACTCGCTTCCTGTAAACAAGGAACGTAACGTTGGAATAATACTTTCAGGGCTGCTTTCCGGCATACTTGTGTCAAGGGTAATCAGCGGGGCCGTAGGCGAGCTTTGGGGATGGCGTACAATGTATTTCATCGCGTCAGGGCTTATGGTAGTCAGCTGCATTGTCATTCTGATGATACTGCCTCCCAGCGAAACCAACTTCAAAGGCCGATACAGCGAGTTGCTCAAGTCCATATTCGTATTGTACGGTAAATATCCTGAAATGAGAATTGGCCCCATGCGTGCCGGACTCATGTTCGGCTCTTTCATGTGCTTCTGGGCATCGCTCGCGTTCATGATGGCTGAAGAGCCTTTCAGTGTAGGAAGCGATATTGTGGGGCTGCTCGGGCTTTGCGGACTTGCAGGCACCATTACGGCTTCTACTGTCGGCAAGTATGTGCCCCGGTACGGAGTAGTGAAGTTCAACATTGCAGGAGCCGTCATGGGAATCGCGGCCTGGCTCATCTTCATGTTTGTAGGCGGAAGCTATGTGGCGCTGATACTTGGAATAATACTCATAGACATTGGCTCGCAGTTCATACAGCTAAGCAACCAGTCCACACTGTTCAGGCTTGAACCGTCCGCGTCCAACAGGATAAATACCATATTCATGACCACATTTTTCATCGGAGGCGCACTCGGAACATTCCTCTCAAGCTTTGCCTGGGAATATTTCGGGTGGACAGGAGTGTGCATTTCAGGAATATCGCTCACTGCCGCCTCGTTGGCCATTACATTATTTACACGAAAGCGTATGGCTGGTAATCCTTGAATTCACACAGGGAAATACCGCCATGCTTACCTGAAATGCTGTAAATGTAATCTTGCCCGCCTGGCCTGTTGTCGACACACTGTACACTTGTTGCGGCTTTGGCTATAAGGCATGATGGACTTGGAAAGTTATTTTAAGACCTTGAATTGTTCGTTCTCCTTTTTCGCCACGTCCGCGAAAAAGGTTATTATGTGCGGATAGAAGTTCTCGAAGCTCCCATATTTATGCTGCTTCTTCTCATATTTCCTCAGCAGGCTCACCAGCTCGGGCATCCATCTGAAGTTGCGCTGAATCTGCTCCGCCAGCTCTTGCCTCACCTCTTCCTGCTTGTAATTATTGTCCAGCATATAGCAGATTACTGATGCGCGCACCAGCGATTCATTTATCATTATCTTCCAGTTTCCGTATGCCTGCTTCGCCATTGCCCATTTAGACAGCTCAAATAGGCTTGTCGCCGCCTGTTCCATATCTTTCACATGGTTGGGGTACAGTTTTTCATCAAGCAGATAGTTTACGAATGAGTGGTTAAACTCATGCACAAGCGTAGGCAGGTAGTCCTTGCTGTACATGGGTCTGTTGTCCTTGTCGACATAATAGCCCACAATGGCAAACACTTCTTTTTTGCAGCCTTTAATGTGCCTGTCGGCTCCATAGTTGCCGCCGCCGTTACAGAAGCCTATAATCACGGAAAAATTTTCCTGCGGCTCTTTGCCATAGAATGCCGAATACCAGTCCGTGTCAAGATACTTCATCACATTCTCACGATAAGCCTCAAGCCCTTTTTCATAAAGGGCTTTGTGCGCATTGAAAAAGGCGTTGAACCTCGCATCCTTATAAAAGCTGCCGAGCCGTGTAATAAACTCCGCCTTATCCACCTTTGCCCATCTCTTGTCAAGCATCGGCACTTCTTCGTCAATCAGCGAGAAAGTGCCATTCCTGTTGTTCAGATGTAAGGCCATCGACATCACAGCATCATAAGATATGCCGTTCCTGTTTCTTAGCTCTTTCATATACAGCACAGCCGGATGCTTGGTCTGGCTCTTAAAATGTTCATCCATGTCTTTTATATATTGCCCCGCCATGTCCATGTTGTATTCAGGATATCCGGCCATGCGCGCCAATATGCTCATCAGCTCGACATTCTCATTCACTTCAGGCCCTATTGCCTGCGCCTTTGCGTCGTGCACGTAAGTGCAGAAAAGCAAAATACATAATAATATTGTTCTCATGATTTTATGATATTTGTTTACATTGGCAGTCTGCCGTTATCACTTGCCTTTTGGCTTTTTCTTCTGAATCGGATTATTCACCAATGACTTTTCTTCAGACTTCAATCTTCTTTCAACTTTCTGCAACTTGCGGTTTACGCGGGTCTCCGTTTTGTGCAATAAGATAACAGGCATATCGTGTAAGCATGTAGTCTTTTACTTCACGTTGAGCACCTTTTGCAAGATTTATCATTTTGCTGACGTCAGCAAAATGGTATGCTATTTCTTGACCTGCATTTGCACATGCTGTTTTCGCTTTTTCAATTATATTCTCAAAGTTGCGCCATTGGGCATAACCCAATAAAGCGGAAAGTTCTCTTGCACTCCAACATTCTACGCCTTCGTATTCGTTGGTAATAGATTCAAATTGCTTGAACAGTTCTATTATTTCTTCGGTTTTCATAGTCTTTACGTGAATTTAACTGCATATAAGTATTTGCAGATCTGACGGATTGGCAAATCGCTTATTTTCAACGTTTTTACAAACGATAATCGCGATATTCACTAAAGACAAAGATACTGGATTTTTCTGTATTGCGGATATCTTTTACAGAACTTTTTTTGTGTCAAATGAGACAAAATCATCTGCTTACACCAGCAGTCTGCCGTTATCGTTCCATTCACCATAAATAACGCCTTTCCGGGTGTTTTCTATAAATTTGTCAAGCCGCTTTCTGAACAG
>HF986710.1:16592-42793 GCA_000433175.1 Prevotella sp. CAG:1058 | reverse complement strand
TGCATTATGCCTTTGCGGCTGTCGCCATATTGATGGCGTTTCCCAATGCCGCCGCAGACGTTTAAGGTTACTGTTCGAGTACAAGTATTTCGTTGTTCTTATAGCCCTCATATCCGCTCACTATTACCTGTTCGCCCGGCTCGAGACCCTCAAGCACCTCATAATACTGCGGGTTCTGCCGCCCTATGCGTATCTTGCGCCTGTAAGCCTTGCGCCCGTCCTTGTCGAGAACGAATATCCACGAGCCGCCCGTCACGCTGTAAAACGTGCCTTTAGGTATGATTATTGCCTTTTTCGACTCGCCCAGTTGCAGGTCAACGTAGTATGTTTGTCCCGTGCGTATGTTCTTGGGGCGTGCGCCGCTGTCTGCCGCCCTATGCGTATCTTGCGCCTGTATGCCTTGCGGCCGTCCTTGTCTAGAACGAATATCCACGAGCCTCCCGTCACGCTGTAAAACGTGCCTTTAGGTATGATTATTGCCTTTTTCGACTCGCCCAGTTGCAGGTCAACGTAGTATGTTTGTCCCGTGCGTATGTTCTTGGGGCGTGCGCCGCTGAAGGTGAAGTCTATCTTGAAGCGGCCCTCGCGCACCTCTGGATACACCTTGCGCACGGTCAGGCGGTATTTTTTGCCGTTCTGCTCGAACGTGGCCGACAGTCCGGCATGCACGCGGTCTATGTAGTGCTCGTCTACCTGCGCCTCCACCTTGTAGTCGCTCAGGTCGTTGATGACGCCTATTTTCTGTCCCGGCGATATGCTTTGGCCGAGTTCAACGTCGAGCAGTCCTATCTCGCCGTCTATGGTCGAGCGCACGTTGAGCCTTGCCTTGCGCTCGCGCACCAGCTCGACGTTCTTGCGCATCGATGCCAGGTCTGATGTCATCTGCTCCACCTGCGAGCGGTTAAGCTCGTTGGTCTTCTTCAAGCGTTGGTTTATCAGCTTCTCCTTCTGCACGGCCAGCTCATATTCCTCCTTGGCCTTCAGGTAGTCTTCGCGCGAGTTCAGCTCCTCCTTCTGCAGCGCCTCTTGGTGGCGGTAAGCCCTGTGCTTGGTCTTTACGTCCATGTTCAGCTGCAGCGCCTCGTTGCTGTTGTTCAGCTGGTCCTGTTCCATCGACAGGCGCGTGCTGCGCAGCATGTTCTGCTTCTCAGCCCCATGCTCAGCTGCAGCGCCTCGTTGCTGTTGTTCAGCTGGTCCTGCTCCATCGACAGGCGTGTGCTGCGCAGCATGTTCTGCTTCTCGGCCAGTTCGCTCTCGGCGTTGAGTATCTCGAGGTCGAGGTTTGAGTTGTTCAGGCGTATTATCACGTCGCCCTTGTTGACGTGGGTGCCTTCCTCCTTCACCTTTTCGAGCACCACGCCGCCTTCTTCCGACGAAATCTGCACCACCTGTATGGGCACCACGCTGCCGTCTACGCTCACGTAGTCGTCAAACTGCGCCTTGCTTACCTGTCCTATGCTGAGGCCGCGGCGGTCAACACGCAGCGTCGACGTGAAGTTCATCGTGCCCAGCCATACAAGCAGCGCTATTATAAATGCGCCTCCGCCTGCCCACGGCCAGTATTTCCTTGGAATCCAGTATTTCCTCTGTTTCAGTTTGATGTCCATAGCGGTTCGTTGTTTATGTAGTATTTTACGAGTTTTCCCCTTATGGCGAGCAGCATCCTGAGTTGCAGCAGCGTTATGCTGCTTTCGAGATAAGTCTGCGCCGCCTCGTGTATGTCGAACGTAGAGAGCATGCCCTCCTCGTATTTCCGGTATGACAGGCGGTAGGCCAGCGAGTCGGCTGCCACCTTTATCTCCATCTGTCTCACTTCCTTACGGTAGCCCTCATAGTCGGTTACGGCCTGCATGGCGGCGTCGCCCAGCTTGCGCCTTGTGTCCTGCGCGTTGAGCCTCGCCAGCTGATAGTCGGCCTTGGCGCGCTTTACCGAGCTCCATGTGGAAGGAGAGAAGATGGGGATAGAGAGTGTCAGATAGACATATTCGCCCAAGTTGTTGCGGAATTGCGACTTGAAGGGCTGCCTGTCCTGATGTTGAGAGAGAGTTATATTGTAGTTGGTTGACACGCCTGCGCCAAGCGATAGCTGCGGCAACAGGTTTGCGCGTCTTATTTTCCATTCGAGCCTTGCCTTTTCCACGTCAGCGTCGGCCATTATGATGTCGGGCTTGCTGTCAAGCGCCATGCCGTCTGTGGCAAGTCCGTCGGGCAGCAGCACTGTCAGTCCGGCCATGGAGCAGTCGGGGCGTAGAGTGTCGGCCGCCGGATAGTTCATCGCCGTCTTCAGTGCAAGCAGGGCGTTGCGTGCCAGGTTTTTCTGGTGCAGCAGGTTGTAGTCGTCCTCGGCCACAAGGCTCTCCATCTGTGCCACGTCGGGGCGGCTCTTCTCGCCCAGTTCGTATAACTTGCGCGTCTTTGCCAGCAGGGCTTTCGAGTCGGCCAGCTTCCTGTCGGTAATCTCTATCGACTTTATGGCGTACACGGCGTCGACAAACTTCTGCATGACGTCTATTGCCTTGTCGTCCTTGGCCTTCTGCAGCGCCGTGGCCGATGTGTTCTTGGTTATGCGCGCCATGCGGTATGCGTTCCACGTCCGTCCCCAGTCAACAACAGGCATTGACGCGAATATCTGGTAGCCGTTGTTGAAGGTGGTGACGTTGTTGTACGTGTTGGTCTCCGGGTCTATGTTTCGTCCCCAGTTGTATTGCCCGCCCACCTGGGCCGAGACGCTTGGCAGGAAGTCGAGCAGCGAGGTGCGGTATTCCGTCATGGCCTGCTTCTGCTCTATGCGCTCGCGGCCTACTTCCGTGGCATGCTCGATTGCATAGCTGATGCAGCGGTTGAGCGACCATTCCTGTTGCGCGCCTGCGGTTCCGGTGCAGGCAAGGGCAAATGTAATTATGGCAATTTTCATCTTCATACGCCATAATAATTGCCAAAACTGTGCCAAAAGATGTATGTGTTTGATTATCAGAACGATGCGCAGAATTGCCATTTTGGGAAGTGTCTAAAAATTAGACAGTAGTATATAAAAATTGGACAGCAGGCATGATTAAGGCCGTAAAATCAGTTATTACCGCCGGTTTTGTGGCTGCATGAAGCGCTGGATGCAGGTTGATGAAGCCGGGCAAGGCACACGGAAACACGCAGGAGCAGCATTATTTGTCGGTATCTGAAAATTTTAGTGTCTAAAAACTTTACAGGCTCTTGTTTTTGTCGGTTATACAATCTATCTTTGCAGTTAAATGAAACAGGGAACAATACTTATTGCAGACGATAACCGCAACATCCTTACTACGGTAAAGATGCTGCTCGAAAACACTTTTGAGCATATTGTCACCATAGCCAATCCTAATAATATTCCTGCGCACATGCGTGATGACAAGCCCGACGTGGTGCTGCTCGACATGAACTTCCAGAGCGGCATAAACAGCGGCAACGAGGGACTGTACTGGCTGGCGCAGATAAAGAAGATGAGTCCCGATACTCCGGTAGTGCTGTTTACGGCATACGCCGACATCGAGCTTGCCGTGAATGGAATAAAAGCCGGTGCGACCGACTTTATCGTGAAGCCGTTTGACAACGACAAACTGGTATCCACGCTTAAGGACGCTTGCCGCAAAAGCATGGGAAAGGCAAGCGAAAACAGAAGTGAGGGCCGTATGTACTGGGGCGTGGCTCCGTGCATGCAGGAACTCAGGAATATGGTTGCGAAGGTGGCGGCGACCGATGCCAACATACTGATAACCGGCGAGAACGGCACGGGTAAGGAGGTGCTGACAAACGAGATTCACCGTCTGTCACGACGAAGCGGCAAGAGTCTGATGACGATAGACATGGGAGCCGTGAGCGAGACGCTGTTTGAGAGCGAGCTGTTCGGCCATGTCAAGGGGGCGTTCACCGACGCTAAGGCCGACAAGGCCGGCAAGTTTGAGATGGCTGAGGGCGGCACGCTGTTTCTCGACGAGATTGGTAACCTAAGCTATGGGCTGCAAGCCAAGCTGCTTACGGCGCTGCAACGCCGCAGCATTGTGCGCGTGGGCGGCAGCAAGTCGATACCTATTGACGTAAGACTGATATGCGCTACCAACCGCGACCTGCGCCAAATGGTGGCTGAAGGAGGGTTTCGCGAGGACTTGCTCTACCGCATCAACACCATACACCTGCATCTGCCGGCCCTGCGAGAGCGCAGGGAGGACATTCCGGCGCTGGCGCGCCTGTTCCTCGACCGGTATGCCGCTATGTATAACAAGCCGGCAATGGAGCTTACGCCGGCTGCCGAACAGAAGATTAAGGACATGCCGTGGTATGGCAACATAAGAGAGTTGCAGCACGCAATAGAGAAGGCCGTGATATTGGGCGACGGCAGGGAGATAGGCGAGCAGGACATAAGTTCGAGCGCGTCGGTGGTTGGCAAACCTATGGACGGCGTGCAGACAATAGACGAGATGGAGTGCCGCTTGATAGAGAAAACCATACGCGAGTGTGACGGCAACCTGTCGCAGGTTGCTGCGAGGCTTGGTGTGTCGCGCCAGACATTGTATAACAAAATAAAGAAGTATGGACTTTGAGGTTGTTTTGCTGCTCGTCATTGCCGTCGTTGCGGTTGCAGGCTGCCTGTATTTCTGGCGGCGTTACAGGTCGACCGTGGGCAAGGTCGCCTTCCTTTTCAACGCTATCGACAACGGCGACTACAACTTCCGCTTTGCCGAGGGCGACAAGGTGACAGGCGACAGGGTGCTTAACAGGTCGCTCAACAGGGTGAAGGGCATACTGACGCATGCGCGCGACGAGCAGATGGAGCGCGAGAAATACTTTGAACTCATACTCGATTCTGTCGATACGGGCATTATCGTGGTTGAGGAGAGCCGTGGGGTGGTGCTGCGTTACAACCGTGCGGCACAGAAACTTCTGAAGCGTGAGGTGATAACGCATGTTGACCAGATAAAGGAAAGCATGAAAAGCTTTTCGTCGCGTGAGACCAACACCGTGCTGAAAGGCCGCCGGGTGAGGATAGTGGCGTTCAGCGACATCAAGGGCGAGCTTGCCAATCAGGAGATTGACTCGTGGGTTAAGCTCATCAGGGTGCTTACGCACGAGATAATGAACACGGTAACGCCAATCGTATCTCTTAGCGACACGCTGCTGCGCCAGTCGGAGGGTGAGCAGCATGAGGGGCTTTCTGTAATCAACCGCACAAGCAAGGAGCTTGTCAGGTTTGTAGAGAATTACCGTCGTTTCACGCATGTACCAACGCCACAGCCAACGCTGTTCTATGTCAACCCGTTTCTTGAAAGGATGTCACGGCTTGCCGGGCAGATTATGAAAGACGGGTGTACTGTGGCGGTTGATGTACAACCTAAAGACCTTATTGTGTATGCTGATGAGGGACTTATCAGCAGGGTTGTGTCCAATCTGCTGAAAAACGCAGCCGAAGCCGTGCCTGCTGGCGGCCATATTTGGCTGAAGGCTTACACTGGCGAGAACGACACAGTGGTGATAGACGTCGTCGACGACGGTCCTATGATACCCGACGATGTGGCTTCTCACATATTTGTTCCGTTCTTCACAACGAAAAAGGACGGCAGCGGTATCGGTCTTTCAATATCAAGACAGATAATGCGCGTGAGCAACGGTTTTATTTCTTTGGTTACAGACAAGCAAAATAAGCTGACGATATTCAGGCTTGTATTTAGTTAGGGAACATCATGCAACCATATAATTAGACAGGTCTTAAACAACTGTTACTGTTGTTTAAGACCTGTCAATGTCGTGTTTGCCAAACTTATTTGTGGATTTTCATTTACGATAAAAACGTAAATCAGTCAAACATTCGTTCGATGTCTTCCTGGCACGGCTTTAAATTTTTATATTCCATGTCATACAGTTGAATGCTCCACCGTATTTTTTTATAATATTTGGTGCTGGTATTTGCACTACTGGTACATTAAATAGTGAACTGTTATGTTTGTGAGCATAGTTATCTGCAATGAGATTGAAATTTGGGATAACTATCACATTTGCTGTTTGCAGAAAGTTAATGTAAGCCCAAGAATTATTAATAGTATCTGGCAGGTCTAATTCGTGTACAGTGTATCCTACTCTTTCTAATATTTTGTGTATGCGTTTTCCTGTAATCTTGTCAAATTTGGTGTAATTATCCAAGAGCAGTTCGTGCCCTTTTACGTAGCGTACCATTCCGTCTGTATGTCCACATTGATCTTTGCGCCTGTGAGTCCATGGAACAATTATTATTTCACTTTGAAATGCCAATTCAAGACGGGATATAAGCTTATCGTGACTGATTGTCGGATTTTCTATGAATAATTTTTCAGTCATTATGACATGGTAGGGCGTTTTCACCACGTTGCCTCCGTCAATAACTATGTCGCTTAGGTCTATTGTCTGATTGTCTGCAATTCCTAAATAGCTTAGAGTTTTTTCTACATTGGTGATATAAACAGATCTTTGTCGGTTTATTGAGATAGTCTGGAAAATATTTGTATATAACAAATCTGTCTTTATTAACCTGAATTGGCATATAGTCACGGCACCAATAATCATTTGTCTCTTGAAGTAAATCGACAATGATGTTGTTTTGTTCCAATACGGTTTTTATTCGCTTGAAGAATATCGGATAGTCTGCTTTTAAATGCGCAGAGAAATAGACTTTATTTGTTTCGTTGGACAATATCATTATTTTCTTGCATCCAAAAGTCGAGAAAGATGATTATATGGTTCAGCACGGTAGAATCTCCATGGACGTAAGTCTTTTTCTTCTAACTTATTATGTGTTTGGTGGCCATTATTGTCAATTGCGAATTTAAATATACCCATACGTGGACAACCTGCTGATAGAGTAGGATTACATGGTTCTTTGTCATCAATCCATTCAATATGAATATCTTTATTAGGATTCTCCTCGCTTTCGTCAACGAATTGAATGTAGTCATACAAGTATGAACTTGTCCAGTCCTTATAATCCTGAAAAGCTCCAACACAATTGTCGACGACATTAAACGCTTTTATCAGTGCAGAAGCACGATATGATTTTTCTTTTTCAAATGTAATATCTAATCCGAACTGATGAAGAAAAAAATGCCCCAATTTGAAGAATGGATGTTTGTATTGTTTTTCTCCTTCAACGCTGTTTCGGTGGAACATTACTGGGTCGTGAATATAGATCTGGTCATGTTCAGCATCTTCAACGTGAAAGTAAAATTCAACAGAGCGGACATAAATATCAAACCTGTGATTAATCTGAATGTGGCCTTTGTAGATTATGGTTTTAGCTAATTTCTCGAATTGTTTTTCTAACAGAACATTAGAACCGTTTTTGTTTGCTTCATAATATTCTTTGTCAACGGTTTCATGGAAATCTTTTAAAGTTGATAATAGATTATTCATCTTTACTCGTTCTATTATGATTAGGTGTTCTATGGATATTATGATTACCCGTGTTACTCGTTTCCTTCATCCATATTTCAGTCGAACATCCGTTCGATATCTTCCTGCCTCATTGTTGCAACTATTCTCTTGCCGTCGGGAGTGTGGTTTGCGTTTGACGAGGTGAACAGGTGGTTGACGATGTCTTCCATTTCGTCGTTGCCGAGTACTTGACCGTAAGGTATGGCTGCGCTTCTTGCCATCTGGAGTGCAATGCGGTTGTTAATGTCGTCGGCTACGGTCTTGCCGTTGTCTGCGTCTTCGCCGACCATTTCTTTCAGCAGTTTAATATAGTTTACGCCGTCGAGTCCGGCGGGTACGCCGTTGATTGAATAGCTGCCGCCGCCGAGGGGTGTAAGTTCGAAGCCAAGATGCTCGAGACCGGGCTGCAACTGTTGAAGGATAATTGTTTCGGCAGGCGTGAACTGCACCATTTCGGGAAACAACATCTGCTGTGACTTGCCAGCTTTGCCCTCTATCTGTGCGAGATATTTGTCAAAGAGTATGCGTATGTGGGCGCGGTGCTGGTCGATCATGAGAAGTCCCGACTTTATTGCAGTCATAATATATCTGCCCTTGTATTGGTAATGGGCGGGTGATTTCTCGTCGATAATATTCGGGCGGTCGTTACCGGCTGTTGATGTGAAGATGTCGCTCTCTTTTTCTTCTGGTATTATGTCTTGGGTGTCATCGTGCTGTTGCAGCCCTTCGTACAGCTTGTCCCATGCTTGAGGTATGGATTCGCGTTGTGGAGTGTAGCTTGTGCCCGTAGTCTTGAACGGGTTGTATGAAGGGTTAAGGCTTATTTTGGGTGATGATGCCGGCTGGTCTGACATCGGATTGAATACAGGGATGTCGGGACGTCCCTCCGTGTCGAAGTCGATTGATGGCACGTCGTTGAAGCGCCCGATGGCGTCTTTAACGGCGGCGTGGAGTATCTGCCATACGGTCTGCTCGTTTTCGAACTTTATCTCGGTCTTCGTCGGGTGGATGTTTACGTCGATGTCTTCAGGGTTTATCTCGAAGTAAATGAAGTAGGGCACCTGCTCGCCCTGCGGCACGAGACGCTCGTAAGCGTTCATCACGGCCTTATGGAAGTAAGGATGCTTCATGAAACGGCCGTTGACGAAGAAGTACTGGCGTGCCCCTTTCTTGCGGGCAGACTCGGGCTTGCCTGTGAATCCGGATATCTTGCATACCGACGTCTCGACTCCTATGGGCAGGAGGTCCTGGCTCAGTTTCTTGCCGAAGATGTCGACAATGCGCTGTCTGGTGCCGCCACTCCTGAGATTGAACGTTTCGACGCCGTTGTTGTGGAAGGTGAAGTTAGTCTTCGGATATACAAGTGCGATGCGCTCGAAGGCTGTCAGGATGTTGTTGAGCTCGGTGGAGTTCGATTTTAGGAACTTGCGTCTTGCGGGAACGTTGTAGAATATGTTTTCAACAGAAAAGTTGCTGCCCACGGGGCATGACACGGGCTCCTCGCCTGTGACCCTTGACGCTGCCACGGATATGTGCGTGCCAACGTCGTCAGTGCTGCGCCGCGTGCGCAGCTCCACCTGCGCCACGGCGGCTATCGAGGCCAGTGCCTCGCCGCGGAAGCCCATGGTATGTAGGGCGAAGAGGTCGTCAGCCTGGCGTATCTTTGATGTGGCGTGGCGCTCGAAGGCCATGCGTGCGTCGGTTGGTGACATGCCGCTGCCGTTATCGATGACTTGTATCGAGGTGCGTCCGGCATCTATTACGAGTACGTTTATTGTAGTTGCGCCAGCATCGATGGCGTTTTCTACAAGTTCCTTTATGACGGATGCGGGGCGCTGTATCACCTCGCCGGCAGCTATCTGGTTGGCCACGGAGTCGGGTAGAAGTTGGATTATGTCGCTCATGGATGTTGCTTTCAAAAAATAATGGAAAATGGTGTAGGGTATGTTGATGTGGTGTATGCCGGCCTGAGACGCTGCGTCGTTAAAGGACGAGCAGCATTTTCCATATTGCGGCGAGCAGGACCAGCAGGACGATGATGACGCCATAGCTTAGAACCAGTTCCCCGGCCAGCTTTCGTTCCCTTCGCCGGCGTGCGTGTCTTGTGGCACCGATGAATATGCCATGCATCCTTTCATGAAGGTCTGTTGGCGCCGACTTGGATGCATCTTGCATGCCGGGTGAGGCTTTGGCCCTTTCTTCCACTGCCTTTAGCCGCTCCTTGCGTTGGTTATAGTATATGTATTCGTGGTGGAAGCGGCGTGGTTTCCTAATATCGAAGATTCCCATTATTGTTTCTCCTTGATACCGTTTCCGCCGTCGGCCGTCACCTCTGGTTCCTGCTTTACGGCTTCAGCCGCAGGCTGTCCCTGTGTGGTTGTGGCATCGGGCTTTTCGTCCTTGTTGCTTACAACACCGTCCTTATTGATAAACTGCAGCGGGGCGGAACGGCGCTTGATGTTTTTAAGTTCGGTTCCCTTTGCCTTGCCGCGCCATACGAAGATGTCGTACTTATCGGTAGGGCGTATGTAGTCGAACCATGCGAACGACGGCAGTTCCTTCTTGTCGGGCGGAATCTGCGTGATGGGGTACATTATGCTGTTCTGCTTACACGTCCAGATGGTCTTCAGCTTCTTGTCCTGCATGAACATGCGCATGGTGTCGGTTTCGAGATACGTCATGCTTATGAGCGAGCTGTCCTTGTCGTCCTGCATGTAGTAGATGCACTGCACGTTGCTCACAGCTTCTGTCTTGCGCATCTCGCCATTGTTGAAATAACCGAACATGTCTCGTGAGGATATTTGGTTGAAGCGAGTCGTGTCATTGGGTAGTCTTTCAACCGAAAGGGCCTGGCTCATGACGTGCGCACGGTCGATGGTTGAGTCTTTCATATAGACTTCAATTACTTCGCCGAGCAGCTGGCGGTTGGCGTTCCAGGTGATAGGGTCCTTGTACATCGTCAGGCAAGAGTCTTTCGTGTTGTATACGAGCGAGTCGCATACGGCCTGGATGTCTGTGCGGTAAGCCCTCACCTTGTTGTAGCAGTGGGCCTTGCGGTATACGGAGTCTGTATTTATGTTGAAAGTGTACACCTTCATTGTGTCAGAATGTACGAACAGCGTGTCGCCCTGCGAGTATTCCTTAAGTACGGCGCTGTCGGTGGCGAAGGCGAAGCCTGTATCGTCGTTGTACCAGAAGTAGTTGCTCGTCATCTGGTTCTTGTTGACGGTGTCGTTGTAGACCACGTTGTTGAAGCCTTGGCTTATCTTCGTCTTGTCGTTGTGGAACAGGCTGTCTGCTGTCAGAGTCTTGCCGTTGTTGGTAAGAGTGGAGCGTCCGTACAACCTTGCCCTTTCCTTATTAGTGTCGTAATAACCTTGCGAGGTGTGTATGATGCTTTGGCCGGATGTTATTTCAGATGGTCCTACGATGTGTGCCAGCGAAGTCCTTGTGTCGTAGTGCAGGGTATCCGTAGTAAGTACGAATTTCGGATTTTTCAGGTTTACATTGTAGTTGAAAACCGCCTGGCGCGTCTCCGTGTCGTATTCGCCCCAGTCTGAAACGAGTACGTTCTGCTTGTCAATCATCTTGCCGCCTTCAAAGAAGTAGCCGATACCGTAAAGGCGGTCGTAGTTGAGGCTGTCGGTATAGAGCTTGGTCTTCCTGTGTGTAAGGATAACGTTATGGCGGGCTTCGGCCATCTGGTTGTTGCCGTCGTAATAGGCGTAGTCGCTGAAGAGCGATAGGGTGTCGCCCTGGTACATCTTGACATGTCCGAAGGCACGGAACGAGTTGGAAGCCTGGTAGAAGTAAGCGCTGTCGCAATACAACTTGGCGCCCTTGTGCCTGAACGCTACGTTACCGTTGAGTATCTGGGCTTCGGGGTTGCTGCTGAATTGGTTGAACCGCAACTGGTCTGCATGTATCAGGTAAACACGCTCGTCCGTCTTGGCCCTGCGTTTCTTTTTGGGCGCCTGGCGTGATTGCACCATGCTAAGGCCAAACAGGCATAGGATAACCATTATGAGAATCCTATGCCCGCAAAATATGATCTTAAGTTTTTCTTGTATCGTCATTTAATCCAACCTTCGTATTGGAAATCACAGTTCTTGTACCGGTCGTTAATACGCACGTAAGTGGTCTTTATCTTTTTGCGTATCCAGTCATCGATGAATTCTTTCCTACGTTGTTCTAGGACAATGGCTTTCATCGTCTGGAAGTCTTCGGTTATCGTTGCACGGTGAGTGTCTGTGCGGCTTTTCAGCTTAATTATTGCGCAGATAGTCTTGCCGTTCTTTTCGCTTATCATGTTGAACGGTGCCGATATCTGTCCAACCTTCAGGGTGTCGACCACTCTGGCTATCTCGGATGGTAGGTTGCGCATCTGGAACTTACTTGTCATTCGACCATCGTTGCCCATGTTGGCCATGAGTCCGTTGTTGTTACGGGTGTCCTTGTCGTCAGAGATGAACATTGCGGCTTCGTCGAAACCGTACTTGCCGCTGCGTATCTCGCCCGCAATAGTATCAAGCTGTGCCGCCGCAAGGTCGATGGCCTCCTTGGATACGGACGGTGTCCTCAGTATGTGGCGCACTTTAATCTTGTCGCCGCGCTTGTCAATGAGCTGAATGATATGGTATCCAAATTCGGTTTCAACAATCTTGGATATCTTCTTCGGGTCGGTAAGGTTGAACGCCACGTTGGCGAATGCCGGGTCGAGCATGCCTCGGCCTACGTAGTCCTGGAATTCGCCTCCTTGCCTTGCCGTTCCAGGGTCTTCGGAGTAAAGGCGCGCAAGTGTGGCGAACGATGTCTCGCCATTTGTGACGCGTTCAGTGTATTCACGCAATTCGTTTTTTATCCGGTCTATTTCTTTTTGTTCGACCTTAGGCGTGCGGGTGATGATCTGCACCTCTACTTCAGTAGGTATAATAGGAATGCTGTCTTCAGGCAGCGAACTGAAATAGCGGCGCACGTCAGCCGGTGATACTGCTATGTCTTCAACCAGTTGCTGGCGTTCGCGGTCTATGAGCAAGCGGTCTTTCAAGTCGTCGTGGATGGACTGGCGTAATTCGGTGAGGCTCATGTTCTTGTATTCCTCAAGTTTTTCCTTACTGCCTCCTGTAAGCTGTATCCAATAGTTTATCTGTTCCTCGACTCTTTGGGCAACTTCCGATTCGCTCACCTCGACACTATCGATTGCAGCCTGGTGCAGGAACAATTTTTGGATGGCCAACTGTTCAGGTATGGTACAGTCTGGATTACCTTCCCATTTTACTCCTTCCATTTCACCTTGCAACCTTGTATTTTCAACATCGGACAATAGTATAGGTTCGTCACCTACGACCCAGATTACTTCGTCTATGATGCTGGCTTCGTTGGGGGCGGCTTCGGCTATGGAGTCTACCTCAGCGGTTGCCTGTGGCCCGTTAGTTTCATTGTCGCTTGCGCGATTTGCCTTGACTCCGGTAATGAAAGCGACCGAAGCTACAAGCCACAAAACCGTTTTGCCTTTAAGTTTCATGTTATTAATTGCTATGATTGTTTACTGTCTTCAGAACGTCGTAGTATATTTCAACTGGATATTTCTTGCGTAAGTCGGCAACCCATTGTTGTTCAAGCATTTCCTGATAGTCGGCAGTTACAAGTCCACGTACGTCCGTGTAGCTGTCCGGCTTCTTCTTGAGCAGCTTGCCATATACTGCGTCTATGGGGAAATCCTTCAGTTGGTTGACCGTAGTATCTTTCTTGAATACCATCTTGTCTATGAATGCGTTGTCGCCTTCCTTGAAGATGCCTTTCTCAACGCGTATCCTAAGAACAGAGTCGTTGTTGAAAGTTGTACGCAGTACTTCCGCCCACTTGTCGAACGGCAGGTCTTTTACACAGTCACGCACAGCCTTGACGTCGTCTTTCTGCTTTACGTGGTATACCATGCCCTTGTATCTAGGCTCGTTCCAGTAGTATTTCTTCTTGTTCTTTTTGAAATAGTTTTCGAGTCCCTGCTCGTCATTAGCGGCTTTTTCCCATACGGTACGGTTGCTTATTTCGTAAAGCAGGAGACCATCGTGGTATTCTTGTATGAGGTATTTGAGTGACGGATTTTCTGCCTCAAGTTCGTTCTTCTTGTTGTTTATCACGTCCTCTTTTGTCAGTTTGCCGTCAGAAGCCTTTACCAGCTCATCAATCTTTTTGTTGATAATGTGTTCACGAATTCCCCTGGCGTCTATGAAATTGAGTATGCTTTTCTTCAACGTTTCGAACGGTTCGAGCTGCTTGCGCTCTTTCATTAATATGATATGGAAACCTACGGGCGACTTTACCACTCCGCTCATTTCTCCAGGCTGGAGGGCATAAGCTGCGTCTTCAAATTCCTTCAGGGTTTGTCCCGGCTGTAGCCATGGCAAATCACCTCCATTCTTTGCTGATCCAGGGTCTTGTGAATATTTGCGTGCCAACTCTGCAAAATCACCTCCATTCTTCAGCACCTGGTATAAAGAGTCAGCTTTCAGTCTTGCTTCCTCTAATTTGGCTGTCGGAGCTTTCTGCTCAACATATACCAGTATGTGTGCCGGTTTTATAAGTCCTCGTGACCCTATGTGCTCTTTAGTCTTTTCGTAAATGTCCCGCGCTTCAGCCAACAGACTTGTGCTGTCGACGAATGCCGGCCGCACTTCCTGGTCGCGGTACATCGTAAATTCTTTTTTGAAAGAACTTAGTGTATCGAGTTTCGCATCAATGGCAGCGGCCACTTTCAGTTTGTAATTGACGAAGAGGTCGACGTATTCGTCTACGGTTTTCTTGTCAATCACGTCTTCCGAATTGTTTTTGTTGTAAGAATATTCAAATTCGGAACGCAATATCGGTTCGCCGTTGATTTTCATTACAACGGGGTCTGTCTTTTGAGCGTAAGCCATGCTTCCGCAGAGAAGCATGGCCGCTATGATGTTTATCGATTTCATTTTGATACTAAAGATTCTATGTCCGCTTTTTGCCCTTTATGGTTAGGGGCATATCTTGTCGTTTATTCGTGGCGTGAGTAGTTGGGAGCTTCGCTCGTAATGGTTATGTCGTGCGGATGGCTCTCAAGTACGCCTGCATTGGTTATGCGTACGAACTTGGCATTATGCAGGGCGTCGATACTTCCTGCTCCACAGTATCCCATACCAGAGCGCAAGCCTCCAACAAGCTGGTATACAACTTCTTGGACGGTGCCTTTGTATGGTACGCGGCCGGCAATGCCTTCGGGAACGAGTTTCTTGACGTCTTTCGTGTCAGCTTGGAAGTAGCGGTCTTTCGAACCGTTTTCCATAGCTTCGAGACTGCCCATGCCGCGGTAACTCTTGAACTTACGGCCGTTGAATATTATAGTGTCGCCCGGGCTTTCCTCAGTTCCTGCCACGAGTGAACCTATCATGACACAGTTTCCGCCTGCTGCAAGAGCCTTGACAATGTCGCCTGAATAACGAAGGCCACCGTCAGCTATGAGGGGTATGTTTGTATCCTTAAGTGCGCATGCTACATCGTATACGGCGCTGAGCTGTGGAACGCCTACTCCTGCTACTACGCGGGTGGTGCATATACTGCCCGGACCGATACCAACTTTTATGGCGTCGGCGCCGTTGTCGGCAAGCATCTTGGCTGCTGCGCCGGTGGCAACGTTACCCACAACGATGTCTACATTGGGGAATGCATTCTTTGCTTCGCGAAGCTTTTCTACCACACCCTTAGAGTGACCGTGGGCCGTATCGATGACAATTGCGTCTGCGTTAGCCTCGACAAGAGCCTGTATGCGGTCGAGCGTGTCTACGGTTACGCCTACTCCGGCGGCAACACGCAGGCGACCTTTCTCGTCCTTGCATGCGATAGGCTTGTCCTTGGCCTTGGTGATGTCTTTATAAGTAATGAGACCTACCAGTTTGTTGTCGCTGTCGACAACCGGCAGTTTCTCTATCTTGTTTTCCTGCAAAATTTGTGCAGCGTCGGTAAGGTCGGTGCGGATGTGTGTGGTGACGAGGTTCTCGCATGTCATCACTTCGTCTATCTTACGGTCAAGCCTGCGCTCGAAACGTAGGTCGCGGTTGGTCACGATTCCAACCAGATGGTTGTCTTTATCAACCACGGGGATGCCTCCGATGTGGTATTCGGCCATCATGTTGAGTGCGTCCTGCACTGTCGAACCGCGCTGTATCGTTACCGGATCGTATATCATGCCGTTTTCGGCGCGTTTTACGATTGCCACCTGGCGTGCCTGTTCTTCTATCGGCATGTTTTTATGTATCACGCCGATACCGCCCTCGCGGGCTATAGCGATGGCCATGGCCGATTCGGTTACGGTGTCCATTGCAGCGGTGACAAAAGGTATGTTCAACCCGATGTTGCGTGAGAACCTGGTTTTCAACTCTACCGTCTTGGGTAGTACTTCTGAATAAGCTGGGATTAAAAGGACGTCGTCAAACGTAAGACCGTCCATTACGATTTTATCTGCAACAAATGATGACATATTATTACTTAGAAATTTATTGCGTGCAAATTTAGCAAAAAAAATCCATACGTGCGGTGTCTTTCGCCATTTTCTTGTCTAATTAAATCAATTTAACCACGCCGGGTCGTACCTTGATTTGTGAAAAGTGTATTTTGTTAGTGCGTTGATAGTCTGACAGTGCCTGAAGTTGCCGTGTGCAGGGCACCATGTGCTTTAATTTATGCTTTTTATAGTTCCTTGCCGGTCTGTACGATGATGTAAGATCCTAATATAATAAAAAGGCGGACGGGACAAACCCGTCCGCCTTTGAGGTATGCCTTTTAAGGCTTAGTTTTGTTTTTACATTCTGTATGCAATTACTTGATTGCGAGCTTGCTTGTCACTACTCCGTCAGCTGTCCTCATCTTGACAACATATACACCTGGAGCCAGTCTTGATGCGTCGTAGCGGCATACGCTTGTGCTTGTAGCCTTGCTGCCCATCTTTGAGCCAGAAGCTGAGTAAACTTCGAGACTCTTGATAGCGCTGGCAGGTGAGCTTGCCACGATAGTCTTGCTTGCTGTGTCGTAAGTAATGGCCGGAGTCTTAGCGGCAGTCTCAATTGTGTTAACGCCTACTGTGCCATAGCCGAGCAATGCGCGGATAGCCGGAGTTCCAAGTCCTGCAGCTGTCTGATCAAGTGCTGCCAGTGTTCCGTTGTTGTCCATAAGCAGGTAGAGCTGTCCGGGAGTAACGTTGTCTACTGCGAGTGCATATCCAGTATAAGATACAGTGAACATGTAGTCGCCCGGTTCGAGTTTCGTTGGTTCGTCAAACATGTAGTCAATCTGTCCTGTAGAATTGCCCTGATCGGCAGTCGTTGAGCATACTTCTTCGCCTATTGGCAGGTATCCTTCTGCGTCAGGTGTAGCTGTTGCGTCCCACTTGTAGATCGCGAGACCAATTTGTTCGCCTGAAACAACACCCCAACCAACAGAGATTCCCTTGACTTCTGTCTCGTTATTGATGTGGAATACAATACCTGCAGTACATGGGTAGTCTTCGCCAACACCTATTGCGTGGTACTCGTCGTACATGCCGTCGGTTACATAGTCATAAGCGTAAACATCGTCTGTTACTTCCAGTGAAACTGATGCCGCGTTATCTGTCGGATTGTTGTCTTCCTCGCCATCGATTGTTGCTTCTGCCTTGATTTCGGCCATGCCTGGGTCAACTTCGCTAAGTGTAACAGGTACATTAACTGTCTCAGTCTCGGTTGCTGGTATGTCTGTGAATGTAGCAGTACCGATTTCTTTATCACCAATAGTTAATGATACAGTTCCTGATGCAGGTTCTGAACCGTTGTTCTTTACACTTACGCCTACTGTAAGGCCTTCTGCCTGAGACTTCGGAAGCTTAGATGGCAGGCTTGTGACGCCTGTTACAGTTACGTCGTAAGGTGCAACTTCCGTAACGCTAGCGCTTCTCAGCATGAATGTAGCTTGTGGTAAATCCTGTTTGAAACCGAGAGAGTAAACACCATCTGAAGGTACTGTGAATGTAACCGCATTGTCTGTGAATACGTCCTCTGTGTAAATGTCTGTGAACGATTCAACTGTACTCCATTCTGATACAGGTGTTCCATCCTTACCGATTATGATGTCATAGTTGTCATAAACTGCGAAGATGAAGTAGAACATTCCTGCCATGTAGTTATAAGAGAGGCGGTATGCCTTGCCGGCCTTGAGGTTCATTCCTCTAGATACGAGTGGTGTTGTGCCATTGCAATAGAGAGCGTTGTAATATTCGCTGTCGTAAGCCCATGAGTCGTCGCTTGCCCATTCACCGCGCTGGCCCTCGTCTGTGAAGTCCACTGTGAACGGAATGTCTGTCGGAGTATAGTGGGTCGCAGTTGAAGCCTTGTAGTTGTTGTCGGTAACCTCTTCAGGATTCTGTCCGTCAGCAGGTGTTACGTCTGTAACTTTGATTCCGACTTCATACTTGCCTGCGGCTGACATGTCAATTGTTTCGTCTAAAGTAATTTCAACACTTCCGCCAGTAGGTACAACCATATCATACTTTTGCGTGCCCTTGACTGTGCCGTTTACAGAGTATTCAACGGTGAAGTCTTTTGCGTCTGCTGTTCCCTTGTTTGAAACGACTGCACTTGCTTTCTCAGCTTCGCCGAGTGAGCAGCTTGATATAGGTAATGTAACCTTGTCGACAGACAAGTCTGGTGTGCCTACATAAACGCCTTCAGAAATTTCGACTCTGTAGATGAATATGCCGTATTGATTAGCTTCAGATGTCGCGTGGATTGCAAAGTAGTATTCACCATCTTCGGTTGTATCAAAGTTAATGACACCGACGTAAGGCGCTTCTTCGTTTGCGGTGAAGCTGTCAAACTTCTTGAGTACTGTCATCTCACTGACGTCGTCAGTTTTTCCATATAATACTTCGAAACTTTCGTAATAGCCTGAGCCCATTGCATTGTAGTCAAGAACCACTTTATTAGTTCCTGCAGAGAGTTTTACCGGGCATACAGTTACGAGGTAGTCGTCTGATGCGTTTGTGGCGTTGTATAATATCTGTGCAGATTGTCCTTCAAGTGAGATTGCCCATGTGGTCGCATCGTTGTTGGCATCGATGATGTTCCACTCGTCAGCGCAGTCTTCTGTGTCAAACTCGCATACATAAGGTGAGGGTAGGGCTGCGATGTGGATAATCTTCTTGGTTACAGAGTTGTTGCCTGCCAGACCGTCCTTGTCATTATCAACAGCAACAGTTACAGTGTGAGTTCCTGGAGCAGAGAGAGCTGCTTTTGCCTTGAATGTGTAGTTGATGCTTTCGCCCGGAGCGATCGGGGTGTCGACTGTCTCGCTTACTGTTTCGCCACCGTCAACAGTCATCTTAGCAACAAATGATGTAACTTCTTCAGTACCGTTGTTGTAAATCTTTGCTGTAACGTCTTCTGCATCTGTGAGCTCCTTGCCTGACTCTGGTGCTGTGATTTCGCTTACACCGAGTTCAACAGGTGAGTCGCATGTCAACTCGACATTGTCTCCAGAGGTGAGAAGATTGACTGTGAATACATATTCATAGCCACCTCTGAAATAGTAGTTGTCGCCCTGTGATTCTCCACCGGCGATGTAAACAGTACCTGATGATGGTGTCGGGTTGAATACGTAGAAGTCATACTCTCCAGCTGGAACGTCGATAGAAGCTGATTCTCCGGCAACCATGAAGCCTTCCAAAACGGTTGCATTTTCAGGAATAAGGTAATCGGCTGCTCCGAAAATTTCATCAAGTGATGTCGTTCCATAGATTCCGCAGTCGCGGTCGAGAACGAGCTGATAACCTGATCCGTCTCCCCAGTCAGTCTCAACATAAAGAGTAATGCGTGCTTGGTCGCTTGCGATAGGTCTTGCATTAACCATTTTGGGAGCATTTACTCTCACTGGGTTTCCAATGCGGTTCCTGAGCAGGGCGCTCTGGGTCTTTGCAACCGGCGCAACCTTTTGGGCTTTCTGTTGCATTGCTGCAATGTTCTTGCCGAATTTGCCACTACGCATAGCCTTTTCAGCCATCATTGTTCTAAACTTGACGCCCGGAGGTGATGATTGGGCGTTCGTCTGTGCATATGCTCCACAACACATTATGGCGCATAAAATGTAGATGAATAGATGCTTCATAGCTAATTTTATTTAAATTAAACACAATGCAAAGATAAGCAAATGAAATTAAAAAAGCAAATATAATTTCATATTTTTATATTTATCGATAAAATAATCTTGTTTTTCTTGCTTTTGTATTGAATTTTTTATAAATTATCTGATATAGCCCTGAATGGTCGAATGCTAAAATTTGGTTTTTTGTGGCGTATTTTTTTACACTTTTTAAGATTGTAAACATGGCGGATACACCGATTGGTGCGCCAACTCCAAATGGACTTAAGCGTAACGTGTTGGCTGTCAGTAGTTTGTAAAAGGCTGTGTCTTGTGTTGCAAGAGGTGGCATATTGCATTGCAAAAGGCCGCCTTTCGTAATGTGAAAGACGGCCTTTTGTAGGAATGAAAATTACCGGCTGGTTGCAAAGGTTATTTCCGTATTATTTTTGATGTGCTGACATTACCTGCCGCGTTAATTTCTTTTTTTATGTTTATACCTTTTGCCGGCGAAGCCAGTCGTTCCCCGTTTAGCGAATAGTATTGTACAGCGGCCTGTCTTGACGCCGTTTTGTCTTGTATTCCAGTTATAACTTCGGTAATTCTGTTGCCGTTAGTGTCATAAGTTCCGGCCGTAGGCTCGTCCTTTATAGCTTTGGCGTATTCGTCCATGTCTTCAGCAGGAACGGCGTCGGTGTATGTCTTGTATATTTCAATCTTGCCGGCGCCGGCGTATTTCTCAACCACTGCCGGCACGTCGGCGGTCTTGTCGAGGTGGTTTACCATATAGTCTGAAGCTGACATGTCCGGTGTCCAGTCAGTATAATTTACGCTGTACACGTCGTCAATCTTGGTCTTGTCTATGTTTTCGTAGCCTTCCATCAGCCTGCGGCAGTTTTCGTATATTATGTCGTATCCTTCGCTCTTGTTGATGTTGAGCGAGCCTTCGCGGTCTGAACGTATGGGTGCCTTGCTGTCTTTGAAATAGCAGGCTTCCACATATCCTGTAGCTTTGGTGCGTACGTCCCAGCCGTCTTCGCTGCCGACCATGTAGTTGTTGTAGTAGTGCAGGTAGCCTCCGCGCTGTAGCGGAAGGCGCGAGCCTGCGATGTTGTCGAACCAGTTGTGGTGCATCGAGATTGTGCGGCAGCCGTCAAAAATGTCGCTGTCGCCTTTGCCGAACAGGCATGCTTTGTCGTGGTCGTGGAAGTGGTTGTAGCTGAAGGTCATCCACTGTACGTTGTTCTTGCAGTCGAGCAGTCCGTCGTAGCGGTCCTTGTCGGCAGCGTTGCCATTGAAGAATTCGCAATGGTCAATCCAGATGTGTGCTCCCCAATCGGTTTTTGCACTGCTCTTGTCTGCCTGTATGCTTATGCAGTCAGGGTCGCCGATCTCGACCTGCCTGCCGTCGCGGAACGCAACGATCTTGTTTTCTCCTGACTTCAATACCGGTACGCCGTTCATCGTGAAGCGGCAGTTACGTATTATTATGTTGTCGACGCTTTGCATTACGAATGTTATGCGCGAGAATAGCGGTGTCTGGCCGGTTTCAGGGTTAGTTACTCCAATTAGAGTTTTGTCGGGTGCAACCATTATTCGTTCTCCGTATGTTGTAGCTACGCCTTGGCTGCCGTCCTGTACGTCGCACAGATGTCCTGTGGCAAGGTCGTCGACATAGCATTCTATGCCTGTGTCCATGTCGTGGTCTACAATTATCACGTATGGAGCTTTAGCCTGCAGGTAGGCTTGTAGCTGTTGCAGCGTGCTGGCGTATACCACCTTGCCCCCTTCACCGCCCGTTGTTCCTCCTTCGCGGTAGTGGGGTGTGCCTTCGGTGCCTGCGATGGCGGCAAAACCGTCTATGCCGAAGTCGCGCCCGTCGGCGGTTTGGGCTTTAATTGTGTTTGTCGTTAATAGCACGAACAATGCTGCCGCCATCATGTGCAGGCGGTGTGAGCCAATGTGCAGTCTTTTTGTTTTCCTGATTAGTTTCATGGCAATAATTAATTAGTGTTTGTTTGTTTTTAGAATGATGCTTATGCAAAGGCATAAGCAGGCTTTCCGGGATTTAAGGCCGGGAAGACGTTGTACATCTTCCCGGACAGTATAGGTAATACGCCGCATGTGCGTCCTTGCGCCCGGCGGTTATTTCATCTTGTCGAAACCTTCGCCGAATACTCCGTGGCAGAGCGTCTGCGACACCATAGCCTCAGGGTCGATAATCTTTATAGTGTTAAGTATTCCGTGCGCTTCGTACTTGCGGGCGAGTACTATCAGCAGGTCGACTTCGTGCTTTGAATACCAGCCTTTTCCTGGTATGAGCGTCACTCCGCGGTGCAGTTGGTTGTTGATAACATCAGCAATCTTGTCGTATTGTTTTGAGATGATGATGAATTGCATGGTTTGCTTCGAACCGTTGACAACGTAGTCGCATGCATAGCTGTAAATAAGTGTGAAGGCTATACCGTATACGATAGGTTCCATGCTGTGGAACAGCAGGTAAGAGGAACCAATGATACAGGTGTCGATTAGCTGTATGGCACGTCCGAAGTTCATGTGCAGGTATTTGTTCAGCATGGCTATCAGGATGTCCGTGCCGCCTGTAGAGCCGTTGTGAGAGAATACTATTCCTAGTCCTGCACCGCATAGCACGCTGCCTATCAGCAAGTGCATGAACTTGTCTTCGCCGGCTGTCACCATGGGGTAGGCTTCAAATACCGGCTGCAACGCTCCGATCATTGCCGACAGTATGGTTACGCCAACCACGGTGCGCACTGTGAACTGGCGGCCAAGTGTACGGAAGGCGATAAGGACCATGATGATGTTGATGCTCCATATCGATATTGCAGGGGGTATCTTAAAACCGTAGAACAGCAATGCCGCTATACCCGAAGCACCGCCCATGACTATCTGGTCGGGCAATATGAAGGCCGTGTAGCCGAACGAGTAGAGCAATATGCCCAGGCATATGAATACCAAGTCTTTCAATCCCTGTCTTTTCAGTTTGACATGGATGTGGGTTAAGTCTGAAATCTTATTCATAGTATTTCTGTAATTTGTCCGCAAAGATAATGTAAATTGGGCGCAATGCAAAATTAAAGTGGTAGAAACGAGTTTAATTTTTTATGAATTTTTTTAAGCTTGCGGATTATTGCGCTTGTACAATTTACATTTTGTTTTTTAAGTTGTTTGTAAGCTGTTTCTACTGTATGCATAAGACAAGCGTTCTGGACGCAATGTGTAAACGGTTCTTTGTGGTTTGTAAAAATAGTTAGCCCGTTATCTACTTATAGCTTACAGAATGATGAAGGGGTGGTTGTGTTTAGGTGTAGCTTCGTGCTTCTGCTGTTTTTTCAGGGGAAAGTCGTGTCGTTTGTTTAAGTTATGCGGCGTCCGCCTTAGTCCGTATTGTGTATTCGGGACGGTTGTTGTTTTTATCCTTGTCGGTTTACGCATGGAGTTGCAACATGCCATGCAGGCATGCCAATATGTTTTTTATAGTCATTTTTGCGCTTGCGGTACAAGTCAGCAAACGCAAGCGCAAAAAATATATTCAGCCATTAATGGATTTCCGTGGCCTATTCTTCCGGCGTGTCGGAGTCATCCAACGGCATGTCGATTATAGGTAATTGACGGCTGAAGGCGGAGTTGAACGATATGATTGTCTCACTCCTCGACAGGCCGAGCGGTTGCAGGCGGTCGTGTATTATGTTCAGTAAATGGTGGTTGTTGGTTGCGTAGATTTTGATGAACATGTCGTAGTCTCCAGTGGTATAGTGGCATTCTACAACTTCGGGTACCTTTTTAAGTTCATCTACAACCTCATCGAACTTTTCAGGATTCTTAAGGTTGAGGCCCATGTAGGCGCAAGTCTCGTAGCCTATCTTTTCCGGGTCGATAATGAATTTCGAGCCTTTTAAAACTCCCAGGCTGTTGAGCTTTTGTATGCGCTGATGAATGGCTGCGCCACTCACATTACACGAACGTGCTACTTCCAAGAAGGGTATTCTTGCATCTTCGGCAATTAGTTTGAGAATCTTCTTGTCTAATGAGTCTAAATTGTGATGTGCCATTGCTGTTGAAAATTTACTTTGGTTATAATTTTGACAAATATAGTAAACAACTATATGTCAATTACATATTGCAATTTAATTTATGCAAAGATACGATAAAAATATTACTTAAACAATAAATCGTAAGTGTTTTTTCAACGTTTGGCGATAGATTAAAACAAAATATGTAAAAAAAGGTCTATTTTACGTCTTTTTGTGTGGCTGAATAGCTTATTCGTAAGGCCCCGGCTTTGCGCAGTGCCTGTTTGACATCCGATATCGTACCCATATCGGTTCTTCTGTCTGCCTTTATCGAAACACTCATGGCCTGTACGTCTTCGGGCGACATGCGTTCGCGCTCTTCTGCAACATAGTCTGTTATGTCGGCAGCATTTACTATCTTATCGTTCAGTTGTATAATTGTCTTGCCGCCTGTCGCTTGTATCATTTCGTCAGTCGGTTTACCTATATATATGTGTGTGACGGCCGACTTTTTAACGAGTTTTGTCAGTTCGGTGCCTTCGGGTGTCTGATATTTTACTTTTACTGTGACCTCCCGCATGTGCGTTACTGTTATGAAGAAGAACAACACCGTGAATATAAGGTCGGGTAGCGCGGCCGTGTTCAGCTGCGGAACCTGGCGGCGTGTATGGCTGAACAGGCTCATCTTGCACCCCCTTCCGTCTTGACGGTGGTGTTTTCAACGATGCGTTGCGGATAATGCGTCCTTACGGTTTCGCGTTCTTCGGGCGTGCAACGCTCGTAGGCGTGTCCGTATTTCTTCATTGCGTAGTTGCCGCGTATGGTGTTGTATGCGGCTGCTATTTCGTTCTGTATGTTGAAATATGCATCGTACGACGCGTTGCGGTCAATGTCGATGTTTATTATGAGTCGCCTGGCGTCAGATGCTCCGTTGACGAACGACGTTACCTTTTGCTTTAATTGCCCTATGCCGCATTCTTTGCCGTCTACTACCAGCTGGCTTGTTTCAGTGAGCCTTATGGACAGTACGTTGCTCCGTTCTATGTCCGTGGTCTCTTCCCGTCTCTCTTTGTCGGTCATGGCAGGCAGCATGCGTGACAGTCCCTTATCAGTGTCCATTGAGGTCATGATAAGGAAGAACACCAGCAGGATGAATGAAATGTCGGCTGTTGATGTGGTGTTAAGTTGGGGGACAGAACGTTTCTCGCGGCGTAGAATCATTACGTTTACAGTTTTACGTATGTCTTATGTCTTACGTTTTTTGTGCTTCGACCGTATCTCCGTCTGCGTGCATTGTGTATGCTTAGGCGTAGCTTGCGCGGTCAGTGTTTCTTTATGCTTATCTTCCGGTTGTAGCCCGATAACCCCAGGGCAACTCCGCAAACGGCAATGGCGAGCAGTATGAACGAGGTGTTGATGAACATATCCGTGGCTTTAAGCCAGAATGTATCGTCGAATTTCGTACCGTTGACTGTTACCGGCTCTGACGAGCCTGTCGCGAAAGTGGCTGCCAGGCATATTACGAGCAGCAGTATGGTGCCCCAGGCTATCTTTGCAGCTGGTATGTTGTTGGTCTCCTTATTCGCCTTGCCGCCGGTTTTCATGCTTATTGTTACGGCTGCACCGGTCAGGACGATTGCGGCTGTTACCATTGCGTAGATGAATACAAGTACGAGGTCGGTCAGCAGCGGGGCGTTGTATTCCGGGTTTTCTTCAAACGGTGTGTCGTAACCGATGAAGAAGAAGGCTCCGAAAACCAGCACCGTGAGTGCCACAAGCGCGTAAAGCACGCGTGTTGACATCTTTTCCGGCTTCAGCTTTTTTATTCCTTGCATGGATGAGCGTGTTATTTCGTAAGTTTGTATTTCATTATGATGTCCAGCAGAGTTATCGCCGATTCTTCCATCTGGCTGGTTATGTGTTCGATTTTTGACAATATATAATTGTAGAACACCTGTAATATCAGCGCGGCAATGAGTCCGAAGATTGTCGTTATAAGCGCCACCTTCATTCCTGCCGCCACGATTGTCGGGCTGATGTCGCCTGCCTGCTGTATCTGCTCGAACGACATTACCATGCCAATCACCGTGCCGAGGAATCCGAGCGACGGCGCCATGGTGATGAACAGCGTAATCCATGAGCAGCCTTTCTCGAGGTTGGCGGCCTGCACTGTGCCGTATGATGTTATGCTGCGTTCGATATCCTCCATCGAGTCGTCGATGCGCATAAGTCCCTGGTAGCAGATAGAAGCCACGGGTCCGCGTGTCTCGCGGCAGATGGCCTTAGAGCCTTCTATGTCGCCTTCCTTGATTTTGTCCTCTATGTCTGCCATCAGTTTCTTTGCGTTGATCTCAGACAGGGTGAGGTATATTATGCGCTCGATGCAGAATGCAAGGCCAAGTACCAGGGCAAGTGCAACGAACGACATGAATCCGGCGCTACCCTCTATGTATTTTGTCTTGAGCATCTTGTGGAATCCTACGCTTTCGACGGGAGCCATTATCGAGTCCGGCGTTTCTGCCAGGTCTACTGCCGAAGTGTCGGCGGCAAGGATGCTGTCCGTTTCATCTGTCGCTGCCGTTGCGGCTTCGCCGCCGTTGTCTGTGGCGA
>HF986710.1:4759-16578 GCA_000433175.1 Prevotella sp. CAG:1058 | reverse complement strand
CGCCGTTGTCTGTGGCGAGAGGTTTGCCGCCGGTCACCGCCGTTGCCGGCGACGTTGTTTCCTGGGCGTAAGCATGATGGCATGGGGTAAATACAAGGAGCGTGATTGTCGCAACTATTACAATCAATTTGTTCATATCCTTAGGGATTAAAAAAACGTTAGCGGAAAGAGGGGGATTCGAACCCCCGTGGCACTTTTGGCGCCTACACGCTTTCCAGGCGTGCCTCTTAAGCCACTCGAGCATCTTTCCTTAACAATAACGACATGGCATGCCGTTGTTGCCTGCCACGGCTGCTACTTCAAAAAAGTGATCCCGTTGGGATTCAAACCCAAGACCTTCAGAACCGGAATCTGACGCTCTATTCAGCTAAGCTACGGGACCGTTTTTTCAAGTTGCGTGCAAAGATAATACTTTTTCCCAAATAACTGCGTAGAAATTTAATAATTAAGAGTTAAGAATCAGAAAAAACATGATTGCCACTTGCAAGCAGCCGGTATTTTAACTGATTCCTAACTCTTTTTATAATTAGTGCTTACGGATTTTATCCGAGACGCTCAAGCTGCACCGTGAAGTGGCGCATCAGAGGAGCCTCCCATGCTATCCTCACGCCACGGGTGATCTGTTCGCGGCGGTCGTAAACGTTCTTAAGCGCGGCGGCTATGACGGCCATGTGGTTGTCCGTGTAGACACGGCGCGGAATGGCGAGGCGCAGCAGGTCGAGGCCGTTAAAGCGGTTCTCGTGGGTCACGGGGTCGCGGTCTGCCAGCAGGTAGCCTATCTCGCATCCGCGGATGCCGGCCTCGAGGTAAAGCTCGATTGTCAGCGTCTGTGCTGGGAACTCTTCCTTAGGCACGTGTGTCAGCACCTTGGTTGCGTCTACGAAGATGGCGTGTCCGCCTGCCGGGCGCTGGTATGGTATGCCGTACTCGTCAAGCAGCTTGGCAAGGTATTGCACCTGGTGGATGCGTGTCTCGAGGTTGTCGAACTCAGTGTTCTCGTCGAGACCGATAGCCAGGGCGTCCATGTCGCGTCCGTTCATGCCGCCGTATGTCAGGTAGCCTTCAAACTGCACGCAGTAGCCTTTGGCACCCTCGTACCAGTCTTGCTTGCGTGTTGCGATGAATCCGCCCATGTTAACGATGCCGTCCTTCTTGGCGCTCATCGTCATTCCGTCGGCAAGTGAGAACATTTCGAGGGCTATCTCCTTGATGGTCTTGTCTGCGTAGCCTTCCTCGCGGGTCTTGATGAAGTAGGCGTTCTCGGCAAAGCGTGCAGAGTCGAACACAACGGGCTTGCCGTATTTGTCGGCCACGGCGCGCACCTGCCTCAGGTTCTCCATTGATACGGGCTGTCCGCCTGCGGTGTTGTTTGTTACCGTTACTATAATAAAAGGTATGCGGTCGGCATGCTCTTTCAGAGCGTTTTCGAGTTTAACGGGGTCGACGTTGCCCTTGAACGGCACTTCCAGCTGTGTGTCCTTTGCCTCGTCCACGGTGCAGTCGAGTGCGATGGCCTTGCGTCCCTCGATGTGTCCTTTGGTAGTATCGAAGTGCGAGTTGCCCGGCACGATGTCGCCTTCATGCACGAGGTAAGAGAACAGCACGTTTTCGGCTGCGCGTCCCTGGTGGGTCGGTATCACGTAATCGAAACCTGTAATCCTCTTGATGGTATCTTTAAGTCTGAAGAACGAGTCTGCTCCGGCGTAGCTCTCGTCGCCCATCATGATGCCTGCCCATTGGCGGTCGCTCATCGCACCTGTGCCTGAGTCGGTCAGCAAGTCGATGTACACCTGGCGGGCTTTCAGTTGAAACACGTTATAATGAGCCTCTTTTATCCATTGCTCGCGTTCTTCGCGCGTGCTCTTGCGGATAGGCTCCACCATCTTGATTTTCCAAGATTCTGCAAAAGGTAATTCCATAGTTCAAGGTTTAAATAAAAATTTTTCAGCGTCAAATTTAGCAAAAAAAATCTTATGCCGCAAGGGCTTCCTGCCATTTTTTTACCGTCTCCGTACGTCTGCTTTGCCGCTGGCCGTGCATATTGTAAGGCAAAACGGGCATTATGCGTGTCAAGTGAAATTCTTGTATTTGTGTTTTTGCCGAATTGATAATTAATAATAACGGTTTCCGTGTTAAATGATAGTTGGTTTTTTTGTTGTTGCACGATGCTGTAAAGTTATCTGGTGTATTAGTTACAGATTTGTACTTTAGCCTTTTGCACTGCAAAAGGTTATGTCTTGCATTGCAAAAGGCCGTGTCTGGTCCTGCAAAAGGTGGCCTTTTGCAGGACTGAACATCGTGGTTTTGATTTGATATGAATATGCCCTCCCGGCTTACGGATTATAATGTACAGGGGCTTTGCGGTTTTTTACAGCTTTTATTTTGTGCCGGCGTGCATCCAGGTGTAAGTCTCTAATATAAAAAAACACAGTGCAATGTCCGGCGGTAGGGGATATTGCACCGTGGTGCGGTAAACCTTTAATGTGCGTGCCTATATATTATAGGTATGTGTGTCTGTCGTCCTGCGTTTAGAATTTGAATGTATGCTGTCCGCTGCCTACCTGTTTGCGTTCGCCGTTTGGCAGCACAACCGTGGCGTCGCTGCCTACTGGTATCTCCACGGTCAGGCTGGTGCGTGTGCAGTCTACGCTGATTTTGCCGTAGAGCGAGTGGGTGGATGCCTTCACGTATTGCAGGTCGCCTACGAGCGTAGGCTGTATCAGCAGGTGGCGCAGGCCGTGGGTGCCGGGCTGGTTCTGTATGCCTGCGAGGGTCTTGAAGAGCCATTCGTCTATCTGTCCCATCATGAAGTGGTTGAGCGACGAGCCCTGGTTGGGGTCCCACTGCTCGGTCAGCGTGGTTGCGCCGTGGCGCAGCTGGAAGCCGTAGCCCGGCGTTTCGTAGTGGTTGAGCATGGTGTAGAGCAGTTCGTTAAGTCCGTTTTGCGCAAGCGTCTGGAAGAGGTAACGGTTTCCCACGTCGCCTGTTGTAAGGCGTGTGCCGTGCTCCTTGATGTCGTTGACAAGGCTGGCAAGCACGCCCTGCTTGTTGCCGCCCGTCAGGCCGAGGTAGAGGGGTAGGGCGTTTGACGTCTGGCTGCCTGTGCCGTAAGTGCATGAGTCAGGATTGAAGAACTCTCGGTTGAAACTTTCAACCGTCTTGTCGAGCATTGCCGAGTATTTACCGGCGTCGGCCGTGCGCCCCGTCATGCGTGCCGCGCGCACCAGCAGTTGCAGGTCGAATATGTAGTGGGCTGTGGCGACGAGCGGCACGGGCGTGTTCTTTGAGAATCCTGCACGCCACGGACCGTAGTCGTACCAGTCGCCGAGGCCGTGGCTTACTATGCCGTTGTCGGCGCGCGTGGTCAGATAGTCCACGTAGCAGCGCATGGGTTCGTAGTTGTCGGTTATCAGGGTGCTGTCGCCGTACTGGTCGTAATACATGAATGGCAGTATTACGAGCGTGCTGCCCCATTCGGGCGAGTCGTCGAACAGGTTGCCGAACGATATGTATTGCGGCGCCGTGGTGGGCACCATGCCGTCGGCCTTCTGCGTGTCGGTAATGTCGCGGATAACCTTCGGCGCGTAGCGCGTCATGTCGTAGTTGTACAGCAGGCTCGGGCCGCACAGGTGGTCCTGTTCCAGCCAGCCCAGCTTCTCGCGGTGGGGGCAGTCTGTCAGCACGCCCTGCATGTTGCTGCGCTCGGCGCGTTCGATAAGCCTATGCGTGTCGGTGAACAGCGGGTTGGAGCATTCGAACGACGAAACTTCCTCGGCAGAGTTGTATATGAAACAGCTGTTGAGGCGCTTCAGCACGGGCAGTCCGTCGGGATTGGGCTGGCCTTCGAGGACGGCGCCCTCAACCTGTATGTAGCGGAAGCCGTAGTATGAGAAGTGCGGATGCCACGTCTCGTCGGTTCCGTCGCCTTTGAGCGTGTATTCGTAGTAGTGCTGGCGCCCTGTCTGCCGCTGGTCGCACGCTCCCTGGCGGGTCAGTTTTTCAGCCACGATGAGCGTCACTTTCTGCCCGCGCTTGCCGCTTACGGTTATCTCTGGGAAGCCGGCAAGGTTCTGTCCCATGTCGGCTACGAACGCCGACGGGTGTATCTCGCGCTTCGTAGACTTCGAAGCCGAGGCGAGCGAGTCTGCTGGTATGGGCTTCCACGACTTTATGCCGTAGCGCTCCATTATGCGCACGGGCTGCACTGTCTGCGGCGTAAGCCGTCCCTTAGGTCCTTCGGTTACTACGGCTTTTCGCCATCCAGAGTCGTCGAAACCGGCCTTGCAGCATCCCTGCTGCTCCAGGCGTGCGTCGTACGACTCGCCGCCGTAAATGCTGTTGAACGTAATCGGGCTGAGCGAATACTTCCAGTCGTCGCCGCTCTTTATTACCTGCCGGGTTCCGTCGGCATAGTTTATCTCAAGGCGCAGCAGCATCTGCGGGGGGCCGAAGCTAGTTTGCAGCTTGCTGTATCTGCCCATGCGCTGCACGTTGAACATGCCGTTGCCGAGCAATACGCTGACAGCGTTGCCGCCTGCGGTTATCAGGTCGGTTACGTCGAACACGTTGTAATATACTGTCTTGTCGTACTCGCTCCATACGGGTGCGAACTCGGCGTCGCCCACTGTGGCGCCGTTGATGTTAAGGCGGTAGTGGCCGAGGCCGCATACGTAGACCACGGCGTCGGTTATCTGTTTGCGTCCTGTGTCAAAGCCTTTGCGCAGTATGATGCTTTTTGCCGACAGTGTGTCTACATCAGCCCACTTGGTCTTGAACGAGTCTTTCTTGAATACCGAATTGGGGAATCGTCCGTAGGGCAGTTTCGCGTCCTTGCGTGTTATCGCTCCTATCCATTCTGCGTCTATTTTTTCGGGTACGACCCTTATTTTCTGCTTCTTGCTAAGGTCGGACGCTTCACCCTTTTCGTTCCACACACGCACCTGCCAGTAATATCCGTGCGTGTTCGGTTTCAGGGCGGGCACGTTGACGAGTTGGCTCTGGCTTGACTTTACCTTGCCCGTGGTGTACACTTTTTTATTTGTTACATTCTCGCATATTGTTATTTCGTAAGCCGATTGCCTCTCGCCGTTGGTGTCGGCCGTCATCTGCCAGCCCAGGCGTATGCCGCCTGTGGTTATTGCTGTTTGGTCTATGCTGCCGCCGTCGTCTGCCGTTACGGGGACGCCCTGGTAGTTGCAGGTCAGCCTTGTTACTGTGAGTTTTGCGTCGGCACACAGTGAAACGAGTGCCGCCAGTGCGGCGATGATGATTCTTGATGCCATTTGTCAGTTAGTGCTTGATAGTTGTTTATTATTACTGGTAGTGTTGGGGCTGGTTTCTTATTTACGCCCGGCAGTTATGTTTGATGTTATTTTGCCGTCCTTTATTTCGGCTTCGACGATGCGTCCGCCCGTTGCATGCAGCCTGAACTTGGCGTCGGCGTGCTTAGGCCATGCCGGGAAGAGCAGCAATTCGCCTTCGGGCGTTTCTTGCAGGAGCATTTCCTGAAGTCCTATCATGGCCGCACCGCCGCGGTTGCAATCTGGCGCCCAGTCGTATCCCGGATCCCAGAATGCGGGGAAGCGGTAAGGTCCGTCGGCAAATTTCTCTGCGTTTAGCTTGGTTGCTTCGTCGGTCAGGCCGAGGCATGCCGCCCAGATGTTGTCCTGCTTCCAGCCTTTTGTCGTGCGCATTTCAAGTGCGTGTGGGTCTTTCAGGTAGGTGTTGCGTGCAATGTCGAGTCCTTCACGCCCCATGCCGTAAATGCGCCAGGGGAAGATGGGGTAAAGTTGTGGGGTCTCGACATTCTGTATTCTTGCCCAGACAATGGCCGGGGCTATGCACGTGTCGCCTTTTATTGTGCGCAGCGGTATTTCGGGTATGCGGTTTTTGAATGTCGAGTCTAATGCGAATGACGAGAGGTCATTGTTCCCTTTTGCAGTCTTGTATCTCTCGAACTGTTCGGTTATAACGCGCAGTGCGGCAATCACGCTCGACGGGTTGTAGGCCATTTTGTAGGTCTCGCAGCCCGACGAAGGGTAGAGTATCAGTTTGCCTTCGCCGTCGAGGGCTTTCACTCCGCGCTGTTTTGCCAGTTGCTGGTAGTGTTCGTCGAAGAATTGCAGGCATTGTATAATCAGAGGTTCATACTTCGTGATGTCCATTCCCGTGTAAAAGTGCGCTTGCAGTATCATCGAGCAGAACTCGAGCGACGTGTCCCATTGGTATTCCAGCCATGCGTTGCGTTCCATGCCTGGGTCGTCGCCGGGCTTGTGCTTGCCGTATTCGGCGGGGTTGGGCAGTCCGAAGTTTTCCAACTGTTCGCAGAAAGATGCTCCGCCGTGCCCCCAGTAATGCTTTGTGCGTGCCACTGCGGTAGGCAGCAGCCTTAAGTATGTGTCAAACTGCGACACCATCATGTCCGTGTCGCCGCTCTTCAGCATGGGCCAGTATACAAGCCTTTGGTTTTGCGCGGTCATGGTGCCGCCGCCCCATTTGCGGTAGTCCGGCGTGAACGGGGCTTTCGGGTCAGCGTACACTGGGTCGAAGGTGAACAGTCCTCCGTTGAATTTTGTTGGCCATTCGCCGTACGCGTTGCAGCCCAGCATGTAGCGGAACAGTTCGTAGTTGCGCACGGCTTTGCTTAGCGTGTGCCCTGTATTGCTTTGCCCCACATTCTGATTGCTGCCGTCGCCGGCTGTTGATTCGATGTAGCTTCGTTGCCAATATTCGTGCCACCATTGTGCGCTGCGTTTCCTTGAAACCTTTGCCGACGGGACGTCTTGCGCCTTATCTCCGGTGTAAAGGCTTATTGTTACCGTACTTTTCTTTATTCCGGTCGCTTTGAAGTTCCATGCACGGTAGTCTGTCGAGGCGTAAGTGCCGTCAGTAGTGCCCACGAACGTGAAGCCGGGGGCTGTCACCCTGCCGCCGAAACGCAAGCCGCCTATCGGGTTGTAGAGTTGCTGCTTGATTTCGTCAAGTCCTTCGCGGTTAACAGTGAAGTCGAAAACGGTCTGTTGGCGGTTCTGGTGCCAGAAGTCGAGCGTTGCCCCGTTGGCTTGTATCGAGTCGGCAAACGTCGTGCAGTCTTTGGGCAACACCCATTTGTACGAGCATTGCTGGCATTCGGCTTTTGTCACCGGACGGTCCTTGTAGCGCCAGCTCTCATAGCTCAAGGTCGCATCGGTCTTCTTGCCGGAGGTTACTTCCATGTATACTGCCGACGTGTACACATCGGCCCAAAGGCGTACTTCGGTGTCTTTGCCTTTTATATAAACCGCTCCGTCGTCGAGCTTCAATATTTGCCGGAAACTGTCGCCTGTACCCGTGAACGGGTTTGACGCAAGCCGGAGGCGGAAGCGCCCAGCCTTAAGCAGTGTGTTGTTCTCGTCGAACATGCCGCTGCGTGAGACATAGAACATGACGTCGCCGTCCTCAACCCAAACGTTCATGCCTACGTCGTGGCCGCCGCATGGCATCGAGCCTGCTGAATTTTGGCTTGGTGTAGTCCATACGTAGTCACGGGGAACGTAGTCGCTTGCCGACAGGGGCAACATGACTGCCGCTAACGCCAAGATGCACAAATGTTTGAGAACACTGGCGGTTTGAATCATTTGTATCAAAGTCGTGAAGTTAAGGTGAAAGCTCTTCATCTTGATTTGTTGTAGGAAAATAGTTTTATTAAGGTAATAATGTAACTGTCTTGCAGCTACAAAGTTATTAAATAATATCCATTCCGCATCGCTTTTATGCGGAAAATAAAGCATAAAGTCCAAAAAGTAAGGATATTATGTCGCCTGTGAGGCATGTCCTGGTCAAAGTGCAAACGGTATTGACGCTTGTCCTTCGTGCCGAGTCTGACCTCGGTCAGGTCAGACTTGATACTTGTGTGCGGTCTTATTTGCGCTTGTCTACGCCGCTACGTCCTGTGCGTTTGTAGCTGCGGTAATCGTCGACAGGTATTTCTATTTCTGACTCTTCCAACGCTCCCTCGTGCGGCAGGCGGAACTTCATGTAGCGTATGTTCAGGCCGCGCTCTATCCATTGGCTCTCATAGTAAGTCTGTATTGAGAGAATGCGGCGCGTATCGTCGTCTATTTCTGCTGTATGGTAAAGGTCTTCGGTGCGGAACAGCAACGGCAGGTGGTTGTGTTCGACCATGTAAGTGGTGTATGTAAAGAGGAAATTGCTATCTGTCTTGACGTGTACAATACCACCATCAACGAGGAAGCGGCGGTAACGCTCCATGAAGTATGTACTGGTAAGGCGCTTGCGCACGTTCTTCATTTGTGGGTCGCTAAAGGTGAGCCATATTTCCTGTACTTCGCCGGCGGAGAAGAAGCGGTCGATAATCTCGATGTTGGTGCGAAGGAAGGCAACGTTCTTCAGTCCTTCGGCCAATGCCTCGGTGGCTCCTGTCCACATGCGTGCGCCTTTGATGTCGACACCGATGAAGTTTATGTCAGGAAATAGACGCGCAAGTCCGACAGCGTATTCACCTTTGCCGCACCCTAGTTCGAGTACTATGGGATTGTCGTTGTGGAAGTACATGTCACGCCAATGGCCTTTCATCTCAAACGGAACTTGTTCAACAACCGAGAATGGATATTGAAACACGTTCTCGTAGCGCTCCATGTCAGCGAACTTGGCTAATTTACCTTTAGACATACTTTATTTGTTATTGGTGTATATTTATAATTAAAGAGTTAAGAATTAAGGGGACGTGCCTCGTCATGCAGGCTAGGCCGGTCTGTCCTAATTCTTAACTCTCCTTGTTTGTGGGTTTATTCAATCACAACCTTTGTCCAGCCGTGAACGTCGGGTTCGATGCCGTACTGTATGTTGCGCAGCTTGTTGTAGAGTTTCGTGCATATCGGACCGGGTTTGCCGTCCTTGCTTATCACGAAGCTCTTTTTCTCCTCGAGGTCGTCAATCTTTGATATTGGACTGATGACGGCGGCTGTTCCGCAGGCTCCTGCCTCTTCGAATGTGGCAAGCTCCTCTTCGGGTATCTGGCGGCGCTCAACCTTCATGCCCATGTCCTCGGCAAGCTGCATAAGGCTCTTGTTGGTTATACTGGGCAGGATGCTTGTAGACTTCGGAGTGACGTAAGTGTTGTCCTTGATGCCGAAGAAGTTTGCTGCTCCGCACTCGTCCATGTATTTCTTTTCCTTTGCGTCGAGGTAGAATTCGCACGCGTATCCGAGGTCGTGTGCCATCTTGTTGGCGCGCAGTGATGCAGCGTAGTTGCCGCCTACCTTATATATACCTGTACCAAGCGGTGCCGAACGGTCGTACTCACGTATGATGACATAAGGATTGGTTGCGAAGCCACCCTTGAAGTACGGGCCTACCGGGGTTACGAATATCATGAACAGATATTCAGTTGCCGGGTGTACTCCCACCTGTGCTGACATACCTACAAGCAGCGGGCGGATATACAGTGTGGCTCCGCTTTCGTATGTCGGGATGTAGTCTTGGTTGAGGCGTACGACCTTTGTGACCATTTCTTCGAAAAGTTCAGTCGGAACTTCGGGCATCAGTATGCCACGGCAGGTGCTCTGCAGGCGTGCGGCATTCTCGTCCATGCGGAATACCCTTACCTTTCCGTCAGGACAGCGGTAAGCCTTCAGTCCTTCGAAAGCCTCTTGGCCATAGTGCAAGCATGTTGCAGCCATGTGCATCTTGATGTACTCGTCAGAGCATATTTCAATCTCTCCCCACTTGCCGTCGCGGTAATAGCAACGTACATTGTAATCGGTCGGCCTGTAGCCGAATGACAAATTTGCCCAATCCAGATTTTTCATAATATCATTTTAAAAGTTGAACATGTGTTTACGTTTATCCTATATTTGAAGATAACGCCGGGCAGATGCAGGCTGCCGGGTTGTCCGGGCGGTCATGCTGCCATGTTGTTTATCTTTGCAAAGATACTAACAATCTTAGTAACAAACAATTTTTTTCAAATTTATTTGCAATGTGCGGTCCGGGGTTATTCTTTATTATCGTCTTCGAGTATTTTCTTTATCTCCTCGTTCGTTTTTGTCAGTTTGTCCTTGCACAGCTTTATCAGCTTTTGCGCCGTCTTCAGCTGTTCGCCCAGACTGTCTATGTCGAGCTCGTCGTTCTCCATTTTGTCGACGATTGTCTCGAGTTGCTTCAGGGCTTCTTCGTATTTTATTTCTTTAGGCATGATTCTTAAAAGTGTCAGTGGTTGTTTATCATATGTTTTCCGGCATCGGCGTTATTTCTTGATAACCTTAGACAATGTCCTGCCTTTGCCAAGTTTTGTTTCTATAACATCGCCTTCCTTAAGTTCGGCTGACGAGCGCACGGCGCGGCCGTTGCACAGCGTTATCGAGTATCCACGTTTCAGCAGGCGTAAAGGGTCAGAGGCCTTTGCACGTTGTGCCAGCAGCTCAATCCTGTGCCCCTCTGCCATGAGCTTCCGGCTTACGGCGGGAACTATGGCTGCCGTCGTGCGGTCTATGCGTACGTTTTCATTTGCCAATGTGCGTTTGACTGACGTCCTTATCCTTGCGTATAGCGAATCTAGGCGTGAGCGGTGGCGTGTGTCTGCGAGCGAGAACAGTACCGGTATGCGTTCGGCCGCACGGTTGAGGCGCATGCGTTCATGGTCCATGCGGTGGCTTACCGCCTGTGTTATCGCCGCCCGGGCTGCTTCTATCCTGTCTTGCGTGCGTTTCAGGTTGTCCGTCAGCCATGCGGCTGCTGCCGTGGGCGTCTTCAGTCGGGTGTGCGCCACCATGTCTACAACCGACTCGTCGCGTTCGTGCCCTATGCCGGTTATTACGGGCAGGGGGAAGTTTGCCACGTTCTCGGCCAGCATCAGCGAGTCGAACGCCGACAGGTCGCTGACGGCTCCTCCGCCGCGTATTATCACAACGCAGTCAAAGTTGTCGGCATCGGCGTTGACGGCGTTTAGTGCCGATATGATGCTTTGCTCTGTGCGTTCGCCCTGCATTATGGCTTGGAAAAGCGTTACGTCGAAGCTGAAGCCGAAGGCGTTAGTGTCGAGCTGGTTGCAGAAGTCGCCGTATCCGGCTGCCGTCTCGCTCGATATTACCGCTATGCGGTTGGCGAAGGGCGACAGTGGCAACTCCTTGTTGAGGTCGAACACGCCTTCCTCCTTGAGCTGTCTTATCACTTCCTGGCGTTTGCGCGCCATGTCGCCTAGTGTGAACGTAGGGTCAATGTCTGTCACGATCCACGAGAATCCGTAATTCTCGTGGAACTGGGCCTGCACTTGCAGCAACACTTTCATGCCTGCGTGCAGTCTTTCGCCCGTCACCCGTTCGAAGTGCGGACGCACGAGTGTCCACGTGCTGCGCCAACACTTGGCCGACGCCCTTGCCACGAGGCCTGTGCCTGCCTCGTCTTTTTGCACAAGCTCCATGTAGCAGTGGCCTCCGCTTTCGCGTGCGTCGGCCAGCTCTGCCTCAACCCAGTAGCTGTCGGGCAGGGTCAGTTCTATGGCGTCGCGCACGAGCGAGTTCAGCTCGAACAACGACAGGTGACAACCAGTGCCTTGCCCGTCCCCGCCGTCAAACAGCGACTGTCTTTGCCGCAATGCGGCCTTAAGCCTGTAAGGGTTACGCGTACTCATGTCGTTGAACTGCCTTCGTCTGTTTTAATGTTACCGTCCTGTGCCGTATGCCTTTCCGCTCTTCCGGTTTTATATGCTTTCCAGAAGTCGGGTATTCCGTATCCGTAGATGTTGTCCGGCGTGTCCGTGTTGTCCGAGCATTTGCGAACGAGGCTTATAATCTCCCTTGCCGTCTTGCCAGGCATGGCTT
>HF986710.1:0-4722 GCA_000433175.1 Prevotella sp. CAG:1058 | reverse complement strand
GGCATGCCACCATGCCTGCCACTACCGGCGTTGAGAACGATGTGCCCACGTCTTTTATTATTGTTCCGCGTCCGGTTATCACGGCCGTCGGGCTGCCCAGTGCCATTACGTCGGGTTTAATGCGCCCGTCGGCAGTATTGCCTATGCTGCTGAACGAGGCGTTGCGTCCGTCGGGCGTCACCGCGCCTACCGTGATGATGTCGGTTGCGTCGGCCGGCACGTTTATCTTTTTCCACGCAGCCATGCCGTCGTTGCCGGCACTGTTTACGAGTATTATGCCCTTGTCGGCGAGCATCGAAGCCGTGCGCGAAATCATGGCCGTGCGCCCGTCGAGCTGTTGGTAATTGTAGTTGTCGGCCGAATTGTCGAAGGCATGGAAGCCCAGCGAACTGCTGATGATGTCTACCCCGGCGCTGTCGGCAAACTCGGCTGCCGCCGCCCAGTAGTCCTCTTCGGCCAGGCTTTCCGTCTGGTCGTCCTCGCAGCGCAGCAGCCAGTATGCGGCCTCGGGTGCAGTGCCAATGAAGATGCCGGGCACGTTGGCTGCCATTACCGACAGAACCTTGGTGCCGTGGTCCATCTCCTTGAACACACTGGCTGCCTGCGGCACAACGAAATCCCTGTCCCCTAATACGTTAACCTCTTTGAGGCAAGGTATCTCGTCGGCGTTCATGAAGCCGCCGTCAAGCACGGCTATCATCATGCCACGTCCGCGGAATCCGTGTCTGTGAAGATTGTCCCCGCCTATCATTTTTATCTGGTCGAGGGCAACGCCGTACCTGTTTTGCCCTATCGTGTCCCAGCGGTTGAACTCCGTATGGAATCTTGCCCTTCGATGTGCAGGGTCGATTGAGTCGGGCGATGTCCACACTTTCCTTATTTCCTTTACACACTTCAGCAGGGCGACGCTTTTAAGCAGGCCGGGCTCGTGGCCGCGTATCAGCACGGAATTGTTCCACTTGCTGTGGCTTACCACCTCGACGCCCGTAGAGCGTATGTCGTTTACGTAAGCGGGATTGATCGGCAGGTCGGTAGAGTCGAGGCCCAGGTGCTGGCGTTTGCGCCTTACTATGGCTTTGCCCGACAGGAAGTCGCGCGGACGGCTGAGGCTGTAAGGCGTTCCCTGCTTGTCCTTCAGCACCACGCGGTACATGTAGGTCTTGCCGCCAGGGTATTTCACCTTGCGGGTTGTCTCGCCGAAACACGATGTTGCTGTAAAAAACAAGATAAACAGAAGTATGGATATCGACCGCTTCATTTTACGACTTTATTTTAAGGTGCAAAGTTAGTGAAAGGCGGGAGAAGAAACAAACGAAAGACAAAGTTTTTCAGTTTTGTTATTGCCGGATGCCGCCTGTCTTGTCTAAAAAATACTATGAAAACAGGATATTGAAAAGGTACTTTTCGTCAAAATCTCTTCCTCGTTTTTAAAAGGCAACCTTTTACGTTCCAAGAGGTTGCCTTTTAGAGCGTAAAACATGACCTTTTGCAAGGCGTTAGGTTATCTTTTGAAAAAAGTGCGTTCAACCGTGTCCCAAACGCACGCCTCTGCGTATATAAAGATAGAACAATGAAAGATTAAAGCCATGAAACATTTTGCATTTATATTAGGAATTTTGGCAGGACTGCTTGTGCCTGTGGTAGCCTCTGCCCAGTCGAAGACATTGAAGGTGTCAGGAACAGTGAAGGACGCACAGGATAAAGGTCTTGCGGGTGTAAGTATACTTGTCAGGACGGCCGATGGCACTTTCGGCGGCGTGTCGGGGCGCAATGGAGAATATGAAGTGAATTTTACAGCGGCTGACACCGTGGCTGTGAGTTATAGTTATGTAGGGCACCAGACGTACACGTTCAGCACTATTGCCGCTGAAGATATAAAGCGCGACGTTGTTCTTACAGACAAGAGCCACACGCTCGGCGAAGTTGAGGTTACGGCTTCAAACATTAACATGAAAGGCGACCATGTAACCTACATGCCCACGAAGAAGCAGGTGAACGGCGCCAACAACGGAGTGCTGCTGCTGTTCAACATGATGATACCGCAGCTTAAGGTCAGTCCGATGGAAAACAGCGTTGCCACATCAGACCAAACCAGCCTGGGCATATTCATTGACGAGCGTCAGGCTGACGCAAATGAACTGGCGCGTCTTAGGCCGAAGGACATAGCCCGCGTTGAATACTACGATATGCCCACCGGCGTGTTCGCCCGTTCTGGCATAGACCGCGCATTGAACATAGTTACAAAAAAATACACGAGCGGCGGCTATGTTGACGTGCGCACCAATACAAAAGTAATATATCCGCAAGGCAATTATTCGGTTCAGGCAAGTTTCGACAAGGGTAATGTCAACATGTTGGTCATGGCCGGTTCTAATGTCAGCAAGACCGACTATGCCGGCACGTCACAGAATGAATATTTCAAGTTTGACACACCGTTCGTAAAATATTCGTATATCGATGACAATGAAACAAAGAACCTTTCCGATTATGGTCTGCTGCGTGCGACGGTGCGCGGAAAGCGGTCTTACTTCCTGGCACAGGCAATGCTGGCGTGGAACGAGACCCCGGACAATACAGATATAAGGAGCGTAAGCTATTCGGATAATTTTTATCCGGCAGCGAAGTCGTTTACAAGCAGATATTCCAACGGACTTACTCCGTCGTTACTCTTGAGCCATCAGATACGTTTCAACAAGAAGGACATGCTTAACTGGAATCTGTCTTACAGTTACAGCCGTAACAAGAACCGCAGCCGTTACGAAGAAGGCGACTTTGAGCCAATAATAAATAACGCCAAAGACAGATACCACAGTTTAATGGCCGGCTTGAATTATCTGCATGCATTCGGCAATGGCGGACAGCTTAATTTCGAGCTTGCCAATTTCCTTAACAATAGCAATTCTGTTTATAGTGGCACGTCGCCGAGCAAACAGGAAATGCTGACCAACGAGTTCTTGTTCATATCAAGTTACACCCACAGGTTCGGCAAGAAATTCTCATTGATGTTGAGGTTCGGCATAGACGTCAACACGTATAAGGTTAACGAGATGAAAACCGTAACCAAACTTTACACCCGCCCCGGACTGAACGCCAACTACCAGATTGACGGCACGAGCAGCCTTACACTTACGGCTTACGCAGGTTCGTTCACGCCAAGTCTGTCGGTCATGAACGAGGCCGAACAACGTATGTCTGAATACGAGGTACTGCGTGGCAATCCCTATCTGAAGTCGGGCAAGCCTATAACCAGTGTACTGTCGTATTCAAAATATTGGACTAAGTTCTCGCTATCGGCATACGCAATGTACGACGGCATAATCGACAACCCCGTCAGCTCTTATACTACAGAAGGCAATACGATGGTAAAGACTTACATCAACGGCGGTAATTCCCATTCGTACACGCTGGGTATTAACGGAGTGCTGCGGCTGCTGTCCAACTCGCTGCAATTAAGGGTTTCGCCAACGTTCAGTCATGTAGCCTTGACCGGAACATATAAGAACAGGCATAGCCAGTTAGGGTTTTATTCCGAATTGTATTACAGCACAGGTGCTTTCAGCTTTTCCGGATATTATAGTTCTCCGCAAACCTATCTAAACAGTACGCCCTGGTATTACAAGGAAAAGTGCAATTACGGCGCGTCAGCTTCATGGAACCACCGCGGATTGTTCGTCCAGGTAGGATGCAGCAACATCTTTAACGGCAAGAGGTATCACGCCGGAAACTATTTCGACTTCGGTGCATACAACATCCACGGGAATACGGTTTCGAGAGCTCTCAGTGCCAACGTGTACGTTAACCTGTCTTACAGCTTTGATTTCGGGCGAGAAGTGCAGCGGCAGAACGTTAACGTCGACACAAGCAGCAAGTCGGGAATACTGAAGTAGGCCATGCCTGTTAATGCCCGTTGGTATGGTTGCGCAGCTTTTACCAAAAGCGGCATGTACATGTAAATAATGCCTGACTGCGTATTATGGCTGCTACGGATACGCCGCCCAAGGTTTCACGTAATTATCAAGACCTAAGGTCCATACACAACAAGGCTTCATTCCGTGCGGGAATGAAGCCTTGTTGCCTTTCCTCCTGCGCTACTCTATATCGATGCGCCCTTCTGAATACTTGAACCGCGCCACGCCGAGGTCGTTAAGCGCTTGGAGTACGTCGTCGAGAGGCAGCCTCCGCGGAAAGTTGAAGTGTACGCGGAGCTTCAGCAGACGCGGCGAATGGAAGGCTATGCCCACGTTGTACCACGAACCTATGTCGTTCATCACCTCGTCGAGCCGCGAGTCGTCGAAGCGGAATTCTCCCTGCGTCCATCCTCCGGCGGCTGCCATGTCGGCTTTGCTTACCTTGATACCGCCGTCCCTGTCCACTACGGCACGCTGCCCAGGGCGCAGCGTCATGCCGCCATCAGCCTTGCCGCCGCCCACGCTTACGCTGCCTTCAACCAGGACAACCGAGCCTGCGCCGCCGCGGTAGGAGCGTACGTAGAACACCGTGCCGAGCACCCTCGTGCTCATGTTATCGCTCTTTACGATAAATGGCTTGCGTGCGTCGTGCGCCACGCTGAAGCGCGCCTCGCCGTACAGCGTCACTTCCCTGACGCCGTTGTGCCCGAAATCAGAATCGTACTCGAGCCTTGAGCCTGAGCCGAGCACCACCTGCGTGCCGTCGGGTAGGGCTACGGGCGTAGTCGTGGCTGCCGGCGTATGCACAGCCACA
>HF986709.1:51277-52876 GCA_000433175.1 Prevotella sp. CAG:1058 | reverse complement strand
TTTCCGTAATGTTGCACTTGCTAGTTGACTCTGCCTATGGAAACCAATTGCCTTAGTGTAATAAAAAGTCTTCAGAAAATTTGGCGGTTTGGCTCAAATTTCGTAAATTCGTTGCCGAATAACATAAATGGCGACGGCTTTATGGATGTGAAGGATTTTTTGGACTACCTCAAGTTCGAGCGGAATTATTCCGCAAGGACAGTAGGGGAGTATGGTGACGACCTGAAAGAGTTTGAGTCGTTCTTCAAGAATCTGGATGCCGGCCTTACATGGGAAACGGTGGACTCCGATGTCATCCGTGACTGGATGGGGTTCATGATGGACAAGGGGAATGTTGCTACTTCCGTCAACAGACGTTTGAGTGCAGTGCGTTCCTTTTATCGTTTCGCCTTGTCGAGGAATTTGGTCGCCTCCGATCCTGCCCACGGGATAAAAGGCCCGAAGAAGGAGAAGCCCTTGCCGCAGTTTGTCAGGGAGAGGGATATTGAGGCTTTGTTCGACGAGGGCATGTGGAACATGGAACGTTATGATGACGTGTGCGCGCGTACTATGATATTGACTCTTTATGAAACAGGGGTGCGCATCTCTGAACTGTTGGGGCTTGACGATTCTGATGTGGACTTGTCCGCTTGTCAGATGAAAGTCCTTGGCAAGAGAAACAAGGAACGCATAATACCGTTCGGGACGGAACTGCGCGAGGCCATTGAAGGCTATATGTCGGCGCGTAACGAGTGCGTGGCTGGGAAATCACCGGCGTTATTCCTTACGCAAAAAGGGGAACGGGTTACATACCAGCAGGCACGACGCATGGTGATGAACAATCTCGGTCGTGTGTGTACTTTAAGAAAACGCAGCCCGCATGTATTGCGGCATACGTTTGCAACGGCGATGCTTAACAACGGTGCAGGGCTTGAGAGTGTGAAGAAGTTGTTGGGGCATAGCCGGCTGACAACAACGGAAATATACACCCACACGACGTTTGAACAGTTGAAGAAAGTATATGAATCAGCCCATCCGCGGGCGTGATTGCCGGACGCTGTTAATTGCCGGCCGCCGAAACGGCAGGCAAGTCCGGTAAGTGAATATAATCAGCGGAGGTTTAACAGACTCTGCCGAGACCTTTAATTAACCTTTATAATAAAGAATAGGAGGGAATTATGGAAATCAGAATCCAATCAGTCAATTTTGATGCTACGGAGCAGTTGAAGGCTTTCATCGAGAAGAAGGTTTCAAAATTGGAAAAATCTTACGAGGATATTCAAACAGTAGAAATAGGACTTAAGGTCGTGAAGCCGGCCACCGCGCTAAACAAGGAGACTAGCCTTACGGTTATGGTTCCGGGGTCGCGTCTTTTCGTTGAAAAGGTGTGCGATACTTTCGAGGAGGGAGTAGACCTGTGCGTGGACTCAATGAAGGTGCAATTGGTGAAATACAAAGAAAAATTGCGGAATAATTAAAAAAAAACCGCTAAAAGTTTTGGTGGTTCAAAATTTATGCCTATCTTTGCAGCCGTTTTAGGACACGTCCTTACAAACAAGCGCCTGACGGCTGCTTTGCTTGCCTCTTTAGCTCAGTTGGCCAGAGCACGTGATTTGTAAT
>HF986709.1:31475-51227 GCA_000433175.1 Prevotella sp. CAG:1058 | reverse complement strand
TCGAATCCGACAAGAGGCTCAAGAAGACGGGACGTCGACTAATACAAGGGTGGTTACCAGAGTGGCCAAATGGGGCAGACTGTAAATCTGCTGGCTTTCGCCTTCGGTGGTTCGAATCCATCACCACCCACTTCAGTAGAAGTATTTGCGGAAATAGCTCAGTTGATAGAGCACTAGCCTTCCAAGCTGGGGGTCGCGGGTTTGAGTCCCGTTTTCCGCTCTCGCTGCTGTAATAGCTCAGTGGTAGAGCACTTCCTTGGTAAGGAAGAGGTCCCGAGTTCAAATCTCGGTTACAGCTCTACGACTTTATGATTATATCAAAAGAAGCAGAAAATACACGATTATTCATTAAAATAACAAATAATTAAAGCTATGGCTAAAGAACATTTTGAACGTACCAAACCACACGTTAACATTGGTACTATCGGTCACGTAGACCACGGTAAGACTACTCTGACTGCAGCCATCACAAAGGTGCTTGCCGAAAGAGGACTTACAAAGAGTGAGGAAGTTAAGTCTTTCGACCAGATTGACAACGCTCCCGAAGAGAAAGAGCGTGGTATCACCATCAATACTGCCCACGTTGAGTATGAGACTGCAACTCGTCACTACGCTCACGTTGACTGCCCGGGACACGCTGACTACGTGAAGAACATGGTTACTGGTGCGGCTCAGATGGACGGTGCCATCATTGTTGTCGCTGCAACCGACGGTCCTATGCCCCAGACTCGTGAGCACGTGCTTCTCGCACGCCAGGTGAACGTTCCTCGTTTGGTCGTATTCCTGAACAAGTGCGACATGGTTGAGGATGAGGAAATGCTCGAACTCGTTGAAATGGAGATGCGCGAGCTTCTCGATCAGTACGAGTACGACGGCGACAATACTCCTATCATCCGTGGTTCTGCACTCGGCGCCCTGAATGGCGTTAAGAAGTGGGAAGACAAGGTTATGGAGCTCATGGATGCTGTTGACAACTGGATTCCGCTGCCTCCGCGTGACCTCGACAAACCGTTCCTGATGCCGGTTGAGGACGTGTTCTCAATCACTGGTCGTGGAACTGTTGCTACTGGCCGTATCGAGACTGGCCGTGTTAAGGTTGGTGATGAAGTTGAGCTGCTCGGTCTTGGCGAGGACAAGAAGTCAGTTGTTACTGGCGTTGAGATGTTCCGCAAGATTCTTGACGAGGGTGAAGCTGGTGACAACGTAGGTCTGTTGCTCCGCGGTATCGACAAGAACGAAATCAAGCGTGGTATGGTACTCTGCCACCCGGGACAGATCAAACCTTACAAGAAGTTCAAGGCTCAGATCTACGTTCTGAAGAAAGAGGAAGGTGGACGTCATACTCCGTTCGGAAACAAGTATCGTCCTCAGTTCTATCTCCGTACAATGGACTGCACAGGTGAAATTTCTCTGCCCGAAGGCGTTGAAATGGTAATGCCTGGTGATAACGTAACTATCACAGTAGACCTGATCTACGCTGTTGCATTGAACGTTGGTCTGCGTTTCGCTATCCGTGAAGGTGGCCGTACAGTAGGTGCTGGTCAGATTACTGAGATCATTGACTAATACAATTTAGTTTTAAAATAAGGGCTCTCGCCTTAACTGACGAGAGCCTATTTTACGGGAATAGCTCAGTTGGCAGAGCACTGGTCTCCAAAACCAGGTGTCGGGAGTTCGAGCCTCTCTTCCCGTGCAAAAAAGAGATAATATGTTTAAGAGTTTAACAAATTATTGCAAAGTTTGCTACGAAGAACTTGTGCATAAAACATCATGGCCCACACGAGCCGAACTTACTCACACCGCAATGGTTGTATTATCTGCTTCCTTGATCATTGCGCTTGTGGTGTTCATTATGGATTCCGTGTTCCGGTTTGTCATGAGTACGATCTATCCTAATTAATATCGTTATTAAAGGAAATGGCTGAATCAGGTAAGAAATGGTATGTATTGCGTGCTGTCAGCGGGAAGGAAGCCAAGGTAAAAGAGTATATCGAGGCTGAACTCAAGCACAATGCGCTTCTTTCTGCGTGTGTATCTCAGGTGCTGATACCTATGGAGAAACATGCTTCTTTGCGCAACGGCAAAAGAGTCGTAAAGGAGAAAATAGCTCTCCCCGGCTATGTGCTTGTTGAGGCAGAGCTGAAAGGAGATGTCGCTCATACGCTTCGCTTCATGCCTAATGTTTTGGGATTCCTCGGTGGACAGGAAAATCCTACTCCGGTGAGGCAGTCTGATGTCAACCGTATACTCGGTACAGCCGAAGAAACGGAGTTGGCTGAAGAGGTAAACATCCCGTTCAGCGTGGACGAGACGGTAAAAGTTACGGATGGCCCGTTCAGTGGTTTTAGCGGTGTAATCGAAGAGGTTAATACCGAGAAACACAAACTCAAGGTCATGGTTAAGATTTTCGGACGCAAGACGCCTCTGGAACTCGGTTTTATGCAAGTTGCAAAAGAATGACGCATTGTTACGGATGCGGATGTTCTTTTATATAATAAATTTTTAATTTACAAACGAAATGGCTAAAGAAGTTGCTGGATTAATCAAATTACAGATTAAAGGTGGCGCTGCGAATCCTTCTCCTCCCGTAGGACCGGCTCTCGGTTCAAAGGGTATCAACATTATGGGATTCTGTAAGGAATTCAACGCCAGAACCCAAGATAAGGCTGGAAAGATACTTCCTGTCGTTATCACTTACTATGCTGACAAGTCATACAGCTTCGAAATCAAGACCCCTCCCGCAGCCGTACAGCTCATGGAGGCAGCCAAGGTTAAGAGCGGTTCAGCCGAGCCCAACCGAAAGAAAGTAGCTTCTGTTACATGGGATCAGGTACGTGCTATTGCTGAAGACAAGATGGCTGACCTTAACTGCTTTACAGTAGAGTCTGCCATGAAGCTTGTAGCAGGTACTGCAAGAAGTATGGGTATCACTGTAAAAGGGGACTTCCCTGGTAAATAATTTATAACTTCAAGAAAATGAGTAAACTGACAAAAAATCAAAAATCAGTAGCTGATAAGGTTGAAGCAGGGAAAGCATACTCTTTGAAGGAAGCTGCCGAGCTGGTCAAGGAAATTACCACGACAAAGTTTGACGCTTCTCTTGATATCGATGTACGCTTGGGCGTTGACCCGCGAAAGGCAAACCAAATGGTAAGAGGTGTTGTTTCTCTTCCCAATGGAACCGGTAAGGTTACACGCGTGCTTTGCCTTTGTACACCAGATGCTGAAGCTGCTGCTAAAGAAGCAGGTGCTGACTATGTTGGTCTTGACGAGTATATCGAAAAGATCAAGGGTGGTTGGACTGATGTTGACGTCATCATCACCATGCCGTCTTGCATGGGTAAAATCGGACCTCTTGGACGTGTCCTCGGTCCGCGCGGCTTGATGCCTAACCCCAAGAGCGGTACTGTGACAATGGATGTAGCAAAGGCTGTCAAGGAAGTTAAGCAAGGTAAGATTGACTTCAAGGTTGACAAGACTGGTATCATCCATGCTTCTATCGGAAAGGTATCTTTCACTCCCGAGCAAATTTATCAGAATGCCAAGGAGTTCATCGCTACCGTAATAAAGCTGAAACCTGCTGCCGCTAAAGGTACATACGTCAAGAGTATCTATATTTCAAGCACTATGAGTAGGGGTATCAAGATTGATCCTAAATCAGTTGAATAACTCTAAAAGTTTTGTAAGATGAAGAAAGAAGTAAAAGATACTATAGTCGTTGAACTCGGGGCAAAACTGAATGAGTATTCTCATTTCTACCTCGTTGACGTTACAGGTATGAACGCTGGCGCTACTAGTAAGCTGCGTCGTGAGTGTTTCAAGAATGACATCAAGATGGTTGTTGTTAAGAACACTCTTTTCCACAAGGCTTTAGAGGCTTCAGATGTTGATTGCGAACCTTTGTACGGATGCCTGAAAGGTAGTACTGCAGTTCTTTTCTGCAACACAGCCAATGTTCCGGCTAAAATGCTCAAGAACTACAAGAAAGAAGGCATTCCCGCATTGAAGGCTGCATACGCTGAAGAGTGTATGTACATCGGCGCAGACAAACTTGAAGAGCTCGCAGCTCTCAAGAGCAAGAATGAACTCATCGCAGAGGTTGTTGCTTTGCTTCAGTCTCCTGCAAAGAACGTTGTTTCTGCTCTCCAGTCTGGCGCCCAGACAATCCACGGCGTGCTCAAAACTTTGGGCGAGCGTGCTGAATAAATCAAACACCCAAACATTTAACATTTAAAAACATTAAAATTTAGAATAAAATGGCAGATATCAAAGCTATTGCTGAAGAATTGGTAAATTTGACAGTGAAAGAAGTTAACGAGTTGGCAACAGTCCTGAAGGACGAGTATGGAATCGAGCCCGCTGCTGCAGCTGTTGCTGTTGCTGCTGGTCCTGCTGCTGGCGGTGCAGCTGCTGAGGCTGAAGAGAAGACATCTTTCGATGTAGTTCTCGCTGAGGTTGGCGGCGCTAAGCTTCAGGTTGTTAAGGCTGTTAAGGAAGCTTGCGGTCTTGGACTGAAAGAGGCTAAGGAGCTTGTAGACGGTGCTCCTTCAACTTTGAAGGAAGGTCTGTCTAAGGACGAGGCTGAGAACCTGAAGAAGGCCATTGAAGAGGCTGGAGCTAAGGTAGAGCTGAAATAATTAAGACTTCTTAAATATTATGGGTTAAGATTCTCCCAGTCGGAGAGTCTTAACCTTTTTGTGTATTTACTATGCAGTCAACCACCACTGCATTTCCCGGCAAGTGTCTTGAATGTTTCTGCCGGTTGTGACGTTTTGAAAAGGTGGCATTTATAACGGTAACAAAAAATCTGTAATGGCTTCAAAAATTGTTGATAACAGAGTAAATTTTGCCAGCGTGAAGAATCCGATGCCGTATCCGGATTATCTCGATGTGCAATTAAAGTCTTTCAGAGACTTCTTACAGTTGGACACTCCGCCTGAAGAACGCAAGAATGACGGTTTGTATAAGGTTTTCGCAGAGAATTTTCCTATCACCGATACGCGTAATAATTTCGTTCTTGAGTTCTTGGATTACTACATCGACCCGCCCCGTTATACTATCGATGAATGTCTCGAGCGCGGATTGACGTACAGTGTACCCCTCAAGGCAAAGATGAAACTGTATTGCACGGATCCTGATCACGAGGATTTCGGAACATTCATCCAGGATGTATTCCTTGGCACGATTCCTTACATGACGAATAATGGTACGTTTATTATTAACGGTGCCGAACGCGTTGTTGTATCACAGTTGCACAGGTCGCCGGGCGTATTCTTCGGTCAAGGCGTTCATGCAAACGGTACTGTGTTGTATTCGGCGCGTATCATTCCGTTCAAGGGCTCTTGGATAGAATTTGCTACAGACATCAACAATGTGATGTATGCTTATATCGACAGAAAGAAGAAGTTGCCTGTTACCACATTGCTCAGGGCAATAGGTTTTGAGACTGATAAGGATATCCTTCAGATATTTGACCTTGCTGAAGAAGTGAAGGTTAACAAGAAGAATATCAAGGAAGTGCTTGGCCGCAAGTTGGCTGCAAGGGTGCTCAAGAGCTGGAATGAGGATTTTGTTGACGAAGATACGGGTGAAGTTGTTTCAATCGAACGTAATGAGGTCATCATGGAGCGCGAGACTGAGATAACAAAGGAGAACATTGACGATATTCTTGACAGTGGTGCCTCTACAATCCTTTTGCATAAGGACGCTGACGCAGCCAGCAAGTATTCTATTATCTTCAATACCTTGCAGAAAGACCCGAGCAACTCGGAGAAGGAAGCCGTACTTTACATTTACCGCCAATTGCGTAACGCTGACCCAGCCGATGATGCTAGTGCTCGCGAAGTTATCCAGAACTTATTCTTCTCGGACAAGCGTTATGACCTTGGTACAGTAGGACGTTACCGTATAAACAAGAAACTTGGTCTTGACACGGACATGGATGTCCGCATCCTTACAAAGGAAGACATAATTGAAATTATAAAATATCTTATCCAGCTGGTTAACTCAAATGCTACGGTTGACGATATCGACCACTTGAGCAACCGCCGCGTACGTACTGTAGGCGAGCAGCTGAGCAACCAGTTCTCGATAGGTCTGGCACGTATGAGCCGTACCATACGCGAGCGTATGAATGTACGTGACAACGAAGTGTTCACTCCGACTGACCTGATTAATGCGAAGACTATCTCGAGCGTGATCAACTCGTTCTTCGGTACAAACCCGCTGTCACAGTTCATGGACCAGACCAACCCGCTGGCAGAGGTTACACACAAGCGCCGTTTGTCAGCCCTCGGTCCTGGCGGTTTGTCTCGTGAGCGTGCAGGATTCGAGGTGCGCGACGTTCACTATACCCACTACGGACGCCTTTGCCCGATTGAAAGTCCTGAAGGTCCTAACATCGGACTTATTTCATCTCTTTGCGTTTATGCCAAGATTAATGACCTTGGCTTTATCGAGACACCTTACCGCAAGGTTAAGGACGGTGTTGTCGATTTGGATAACGACCATGTGGTATATCTTACTGCAGAGGAAGAGGAAGACCATGTAATAGGCCAGGGTAATGCTCCGCTTAATGACGACGGTACGTTTATCCGCGATGTGGTCAAGTGTCGTCAGGATGCCGACTCCCCCGTCGTTCCGCCGTCGGAAGTTGACCTTATGGACGTCTCTCCGCAGCAGATTGCATCAATCGCAGCCGGCCTGATTCCGTTCTTGGAGCACGACGACGCCCACCGTGCGTTGATGGGTAGTAACATGATGCGCCAGGCGGTACCGTTGCTTCACAATGAAGCTCCTATTGTAGGAACAGGCATCGAACGCCAGGTTTGCGTTGACTCTCGCACAATGATTACGGCCGAAGGTGACGGTGTTATTGAATATGTAGACGCAACTACCATACGAATACTTTACGACAGGACTGAGGAAGAGGAGTTCGTAAGCTTCGAGCCTGCACTCAAGGAGTACAGGATACCTAAGTTCCGCCGTACCAACCAGAATATGACAATAGACCTCCGTCCGATATGCGACAAGGGACAGAGGGTAAAGAAAGGCGACATCCTTACTGAAGGATACGCTACTGAAAACGGAGAACTCGCTCTCGGACGCAACCTGTTGGTAGCTTACATACCTTGGAAGGGTTACAACTACGAGGACGCTATCGTACTTAACGAGCGCGTTGTCCGCGAAGACGTGCTTACTTCCGTTCACGTAGACGAGTATTCTCTCGACGTGCGTGAGACGAAGCGAGGCATGGAAGAGTTCACGAGCGACATTCCCAACGTCAGCGAAGAGGCGACCAAGGACCTCGACGACAACGGTATCATCCGTGTCGGCGCACGCGTTGAACCGGGCGACATCCTTATCGGTAAGATTTCACCGAAGGGAGAGAGCGACCCGTCGCCAGAGGAGAAGCTCCTCCGTGCTATCTTCGGCGACAAGGCCGGCGATGTGAAAGATTCTTCATTGAAGGCCAATCCGTCGCTTACGGGTGTCGTAATCGACAAGAAGCTGTTCTCTCGCGCAGTGAAGACACGCGCTTCAAAGCAGCAGGACAAGGTAATACTTGCCAAGATAGACGAGGAATATGCAGCTAAGATCGATGATTTGAAGGACATCCTTGTCGACAAACTCCTTACCCTTACCGAGGACAAGACTTCGATGGGCATCAAGGATTATACCGGTGCAGAAATCATTACGAAGGGCAGCAAGTTCAGCATCGCACAGCTCAAGAATCTTGAATACGACGGCATACAGTCTAATAACTGGACTGACGACGAGCATACCAACATGCTGATACAGAAGCTCATCATGAACTTCATCAAGAAGTACAAGCTCCTCGATGCAGAGCTTAAGCGCCGCAAGTTTGCGATAACTATTGGCGACGAGCTGCCTTCAGGCATTCTGCAGATGGCCAAGGTTTATGTTGCCAAGAAGCGTAAGATCAGCGTAGGTGACAAGCTTGCAGGTCGCCACGGTAACAAGGGTATCGTTTCCAAGATTGTGCGTCAGGAAGACATGCCGTTCTTGGCTGACGGTCGTCCTGTCGACCTTGTGCTTAACCCGCTGGGTGTGCCTTCACGTATGAACCTCGGACAGATATTCGAGGCCATCCTCGGTGCTGCCGGCAAGCGTCTTGGCGTTAAGTTTGCAACGCCTATCTTCGACGGTGCCAAGCTCGACGACCTCCAGGAGTGGACCGACAAAGCCGGTCTGCCGCGCCTCTGCTCTACACGCCTTTACGATGGTGAGACCGGAGAGCCGTTCGACCAGCCAGCAACTGTGGGTATAACGTACTTCCTTAAGTTGGGTCACATGGTTGAAGACAAGATGCACGCACGTAGTATCGGTCCGTACTCTCTCATCACCCAGCAGCCGCTTGGCGGTAAGGCGCAGTTCGGTGGCCAGCGTTTCGGAGAGATGGAGGTTTGGGCACTTGAGGCATTCGGTGCAAGCCATGTGCTTCAGGAGATACTTACGATCAAGTCAGACGACGTAGTAGGCCGTTCAAAGGCTTACGAGGCTATCGTCAAGGGCGAGCCCATGCCGACACCTGGTATTCCTGAGTCGCTCAACGTGCTGCTGCACGAGTTGCGCGGTCTTGGCTTGAGCATCACTCTTGACTAAAAACTGAAACTCTTTACATAACAAATACAACTAAGATATATGGCTTTCAAGAAAGATTCAAAGATAAAGAGTAATTTTACGAAGATTACCATCAGCCTTGCGTCGCCTGAGGAAATCCTCGAAAGTTCTTATGGCGAGGTGACCAAGCCTGAGACCATAAACTACCGTACTTATAAGCCTGAGCGCGACGGACTCTTCTGCGAGCGCATCTTCGGTCCTACCAAGGACTACGAGTGCGCCTGCGGCAAGTACAAGCGCATTAGATATAAAGGTATCGTCTGCGACCGTTGCGGCGTTGAAGTTACCGAAAAGAAGGTGCGCCGCGAGCGTACCGGACACATCGAGCTGGTAGTGCCTGTTGCACATATCTGGTACTTCCGCTCGCTGCCTAACAAGATTGGTTATCTGCTCGGAATACCGACCAAGAAGCTTGACTCCGTAATTTATTACGAGAAGTACATTGTCGTGCAGCCGGGTGTGATGGAAGGCAGGAAGGACTCTGAAGGAGTCGAGATGAACGGTTCGCACAAGATGGACCTGCTGACCGAGGACGAGTATATCGACATAATGGACAACCTGCCCGACGGCAACGAGTATCTTGACGACAGCGACCCCAACAAGTTCATCGCCAAGATGGGTGCCGAAGCTATTTACGACCTGCTCGTCAACATCGACCTCGACTCTTTGTCGTACGAACTGCGCGACCGCGCCAACAGCGACTCTTCACAGCAGCGCAAGACTGAAGCCCTGAAGCGTCTTCAGGTCGTAGAGGCGTTCCGTACGAGCCGTAATGTCAACAGGCCCGAGTGGATGATAATGAAGATTATTCCTGTCACTCCGCCCGAACTTCGTCCTCTTGTTCCTCTGGATGGCGGACGTTTCGCCACTTCCGACCTTAACGACCTTTACCGTCGCGTCATCATCCGTAACAACCGCTTGAAGCGACTTATGGAGATCAAGGCCCCCGAGGTCATCCTTCGTAACGAGAAGCGTATGTTGCAGGAGGCTGTCGACAGCCTGTTCGACAACTCACGTAAGAGCAGTGCCGTTAAGAGCGAGTCAAACCGTCCGCTCAAGTCTCTCTCAGACTCGTTGAAGGGTAAGCAGGGACGTTTCCGTCAGAACCTTCTCGGTAAGCGTGTCGACTATTCAGCACGTTCGGTTATCGTTGTAGGTCCTGAGCTGAAGATGGGCGAGTGCGGTCTGCCTAAGCTGATGGCTGCCGAGCTTTACAAACCGTTCATCATACGCAAGCTCATCGAACGCGGAATCGTCAAGACGGTAAAGAGCGCAAAGAAGATTGTAGACCGCCGCGAACCGGTTATCTGGGACATTCTCGAGAATGTAATGAAGGGTCATCCCGTACTTCTCAACCGTGCCCCGACGCTTCACCGTCTCGGTATCCAGGCATTCCAGCCCAAGCTCATCGAGGGTAAGGCTATCCAGCTCCACCCGTTGGCATGTACGGCGTTCAACGCCGACTTCGACGGCGACCAGATGGCAGTCCACCTTCCGCTCAGCAACGAGGCAGTGCTCGAGGCGCAGATACTTATGCTCCAGAGCCACAACATTCTTAATCCTGCCAACGGTGCGCCTATCACCGTGCCGTCACAGGACATGGTGCTCGGACTTTACTATATTACCAAGATCCGTCCGGGAGCAAAGGGCGAAGGCCTTACATTCTACGGTCCCGAGGAGGCAATCATCGCCCACAACGAGGGCAAGTGTGACCTCCACGCCCAGGTTAAGGTTGTTGTCAAGGACGTCGACCAGGACGGCAACTATTACAACCATGTTGTAGAGACTTCGGTAGGCCGCATAATCGTCAACGGCATCATTCCCGACGAAGTGGGCTACGTGAACAAGATTATATCTAAGAAGAGCTTGCGCGACATCATCGCCGACGTAATCAAGGCGGTAGGTTTCGCCCGTGCGTGCGAGTTCCTCGACGGTATCAAGAACCTGGGTTACCGCATGTCATACCTCGCAGGTCTTTCGTTCAACCTTGACGACATCATCATTCCTAAGGAGAAGGTTGCGCTTGTAGAGAGAGGTAATGAGGAAGTGCGCCAGATTACAGATAACTATAACATGGGCTTCATCACCGATAACGAGCGTTATAACCAGGTAATCGACGCCTGGACCCACGTTAACAACGAGTTGGGTGATGTCCTGATGAAGGAGATGACCGAGGCCGACCAGGGCTTCAACGCCGTTTACATGATGCTCGACTCTGGAGCCCGTGGTTCTAAGGACCAGATACGACAGCTTGCCGGTATGCGTGGACTTATGGCCAAGCCGCAGAAGGCCGGCGCCGAGGGCGCGCAGATTATCGAGAACCCGATTCTTTCGAACTTCAAGGAGGGTATGAGCGTGCTTGAGTACTTCATCTCTACCCACGGTGCACGTAAGGGTCTTGCTGACACCGCCATGAAGACGGCCGACGCCGGTTATCTTACTCGTCGTCTTGTCGACGTATCACACGACATCATCATCACCGAGGAGGACTGCGGCACCCTGCGCGGTCTTGTATGCACGGCGCTGAAGAACGGCGACGAGATTATCTCGTCACTCTACGAGCGTATCCTGGGCCGTGTTTCGGTTCACGATATTATACATCCTAACACAGGCGAGTTAATCGTTGCTGCTGGCGAGGAAATAACCGAGCCCATCGCCAAGATTATAGAGGAAAGCCCGATTGAGAGCGTCGAGATTCGTTCGGTTCTCACTTGCGAGAGCAAGAAGGGTGTCTGCATGAAGTGTTACGGCCGCAACCTTGCGACAAGCCGCATGGTACAGAAGGGCGAGGCTGTCGGCGTCATAGCTGCTCAGGCTATCGGTGAGCCGGGTACGCAGCTTACACTCCGTACGTTCCACGCCGGTGGTGTGGCAGCCAACGCTGCAGCCAACGCTTCTATCGTGGCCAAGAACGACAGCCGCATCGAGTTCGACGAGCTCCGTACAGTGCCGTTCGCCGAGGAAGGCGAGAACGGTCCCGTACAGTGTGAGATGGTTGTAAGCCGTCTGGCTGAAATCCGTTTCGTCGATCCGAACACGAACATTGTACTCTCTACGCTCAACGTGCCGTACGGTAGCTCGCTCTACTTCAAGGGCGGTTCACTTGTCAAGAAGGGCGATATCATAGCCCGTTGGGACCCGTTCAACGCAGTCATCGTAACAGAATATGCCGGTAAGCTGAAGTTCCGCGACGTTATCGACGGAGTTACGTTCCACTCTGAGACCGACGACACGACCGGACTTACCGAGAAGATTATCACCGAGTCGAAAGACAAGAGCAAGGTGCCTACCTGCGACATTATCGACGAGAACGGCGACGTTGTAGGAACATACAACTTCCCTGTGGGCGGACACGTCGTTGTGGAAGACGGTCAAACCGTCAAAACTGGTGCCACACTCGTCAAGATACCGCGTACCGTTGGTAAGGCGGGCGACATCACCGGAGGTCTTCCCCGTGTCACCGAGCTGTTCGAGGCACGCAACCCGTCTAACCCCGCCGTTGTCAGCGAAATCGACGGTGAGGTTACCATGGGCAAGGTTAAGCGTGGTAACCGTGAAATCATCGTTACGTCGAAGACCGGCGAGCAGCGCAAGTATCTCGTGTCGCTGTCCAAGCAGATCCTGGTTCAGGAGCACGACGCCGTGCGCGCCGGCACTCCTCTGTCAGACGGTGTGATTACGCCTAACGACATCCTGGCCATCAAGGGCCCGACCGCCGTTCAGGAATACATTGTCAACGAGGTGCAGGACGTTTACCGTCTGCAGGGTGTTAAGATCAACGACAAGCACTTCGAGATTATCGTGCGCCAGATGATGCGCAAGGTGCAGATCAACGATCCGGGCGACACTACCTTCCTCGAGCAGGAGATTGTAGACAAGCTCGACTTCGCAGAAGAGAACGACCGCATCTGGGGCAAGAAGGTGGTTGTCGACGCTGGCGACAGCGAAACGCTCAAGGCTGGCCAGATAATATCAGCCCGCAAGCTGCGCGACGAGAATTCAACACTGAAGCGCCGCGACCTTAGGACTGTGCAGGTGCGTGATGCCGTTCCGGCAACGTCGACACAGATACTCCAGGGTATTACGCGTGCCGCTCTCCAGACCAAGAGCTTCATGTCGGCAGCATCGTTCCAGGAGACAACCAAGGTGCTCAACGAATCGGCTATACGTGGCAAGGTGGACTATCTCGAGGGTATGAAGGAGAACGTTATCTGCGGACACCTCATCCCGGCCGGTACAGGTCTGCGCGAGTTTGACAAGCTTGTTGTCGGCTCACGTGAGGACTACGACCGCATGCAGGCCAACCGCAAGAACGTGATTGACTACAGCGAGAAGGAGACCGCGGAGGCTGAATAATCTGAACAAACATTATAGCATGAAACGGGCGGGGACAATCATGTCACCGCCCGTTTATTTTTGCATTCCAACGCATGTATCCGCACTGGTGTCCGTGTGTGTCATCCATGTGTTTAGTTATGGCTTTGTAAAAGGTGGCCTTTTGTGTTGTAAAAGGATGCTTTTTACACGATAAAAGGTAACCTTTCATAATGCGAAAGGTTACCTTTTATATTTTAGCGGCATGCACATATTGTTAAACAGCTGACCACCAGACAATTACAGAGATATCTGTTTACGCAGTACATCTGACTCCTTAATATTTACCCACAAATGACATGAATAACATCGACAGAACCCTGTTTTTGAAAGTAAAACACACAGAAAGTCAGACTAAATATAAAAATTTTAATTAAAAACAGCGACAAAAAGTAATTTATTGAAAATAAAATATTATATTTGCAAAAAAATAAATCAATGTTTTTCTTTATTATTAACTTAATAAAATTAATGCGTATGAAAAGTATTACAAGATGTATTGCTTTGTTGTCATTGGCATTTGCCACTGTGTCCGCAACAACGGTCACGGCACAAGAAAACAAAGTAAAGAGTCCCATTTTACAAAAATTAACGGGTGGGGGTAAACCTGTAGCCTTTGCCGCTCCACGGTCGGCAAAACCACTTGTTCCGGTGTTCGGAGCTGACAAATTCCGTGATGCACGATACATTGCGCCTCGAAATGAGTCCATAGACCCGTCGGTCACAATCGGTCCGACTACAAGTTGGGGCGTCATCAACGGTCCGGACAATTCTGAATGGTTGTTCAAGCAGTCGAACACCATTGAGGGATTTTCGAGCATCAGGACATCGGAGATAACGATTTACAATAATGATTATCAAGAGGTTGGCACGTTTACAATCAACATTCCCGCGGAAAGAAAAGTGAACGACATACGGGTGTTCGGTACGGTTACCAACAGGTTTTTCGATCTTGACGCCAACACATATGAGCTTACGGTATATCTCCATGAGATAGGAGCAGACTACTCACAAATAGGAACGATTGATGTATATTCGATAACTGACGGTACGCTCGTAACGTCATATTCAGTCTCAAACGCCCTTTACTACAGCACTACAGAGAATTTCACCACCTACCAGCGTTACATTTTCGTCAATGAAGAACTACAAGACGACGGTTACTATCTCAACGCAAGCGTGTACGCCCCGGCATCTTACGCCTCAGACAAACCCGTGCTTGAGCATACGTTCATGATTCCGTCTGACAATCTTCTATACAGTGACGGTCCTTACCTTAATTATTACAACATCGACGGCGAGCCTTACTTCGTTGTTTCGCAATACGAGAAGCCTTACGTATCGGACTACGACGAAAACTGGAACCCTATCGCCACCGAAGACAACAATTACCTCATAACCGTATATGACAGGAACTTCGACCAGGTAAGCCAGCTGAAGCTGCCCGTTGAACAGCAGGACGGTGCACTGTACACATTCTACACGTTCGGCTTCTTCTCGTATAACGACCTTTGCCGTGGCGACTACACCGGCGACGACCAGTTCAATTTCATCGTTACACGTTACGATTACACGGTAGGCAACGATGAAGACTACAAATACGACATTCTTGTTTATGACGAATCGGCCAATCTCGTCAACACCATCGGTTCTGACCTTACCACATGGATGCAGCTCAGCGACATCGAGGGTCAGCCCAGGCAGTACGCACTCGTTCATATCGACGAAGCAAGCGAGTCAATACAAATGGTCAACGTGCCGAGTTGTGAAACAGTAGTCACATTCCCAGGCGAACTCAACGGTGACCTGCTGTCAACCAATCTCGACCGCTATCCGAAGGGTGACAGCTATCAGTATGTCATTGCTCTCGGCAACGGATACGATGACGGCAACGGCAATACGATTACGAAGATTGGCTGGTATAACCCCGATCTCACGCTTGACCACTTCGCAAACATCAATCTTGGCAGCAACGGAATCTTCGCCCAGCACTATTTCGTTACAGGTTCACTCAACCCCTATCTGTTCAACACTGACGACCAGCATGAATACATACTGATAGGAACATTTGAGAATGCTGCCGGCTCCAACGACAACATACTCTGCATAGCTAACGACAATGGCGAACTGAAATACCAGTTTGCTGGCGACGACACTAAGGGTGCCTACAATTTCGGTTATCTGAGCGGGGCTACAACTGACAATCCGAAACTGCTTGTAGGATTCATGAACGACGAGAGCGAGTTCACGCTTGATGCATACAACCTGCCGTTTAGCATGTTTGCCGGCGGAAGTGGCCAAGAAGATGACCCGTATATCATCGAAACCCCAGGCGACCTTAACCAAATGCGTAAATCACCTTCGGCATATTACGCACTGGCCAACGACCTCGATATGAGTAAATTCTACGGAAAATTCAAGCCGGTAGACGCTTTTAGCGGAGGATTTGACGGCCGTGGCAACTCTATTGACAATCTTGTCATTGACGGAAGCCAGTCAAGCACCGGTATGTTCGGAAACGCTACGGAATGCGGCGAAATAAAGAACGTAACGTTCAACAGTCCCGTAATAGATGTAGAGTCAAACAGTTTCTATGCAGGAATTGTAGCCGGTATGCTGTCGGGTGAAGCTGCTGCGATAAGCAACGTACAAGTAAACAACGCCTTGATCACAGGCGACGAGACATACTCAGGCTACATTGGCGGCCTCGTGGGTCAAATAACCAGCAATTCTTCAGTGTCGCTGTGTAAAGTCAATAATATTACTATAAACGCTCCCGAAGCAAAAGGCGTAGGCGGCCTTGCTGGTGATTCGCGTACAGGCACGTCGTTTACTGCTTCGTCTGCAAGCGGAAGCATAACCGCAGCCAGCAATATTGGAGGTATCGTCGGATCTGCCGGTAACGACGTTACGGTAACCAACTGCCATGCTGACATGACCCTTAAGGGCAAAAACACGATAGGTGGTATTGCAGGTGAATCGTCAAGAGGCCTGATAAGCAATAACTACAGCCGAGGCAGCATAACAGCGACTGAGGCTGACCGATGGAGCGGTAACTATAACGTAGGCGGCATAATAGGCGACCTGGGAACCGACTGGAGCGGCTCAACGACTATTGTTGCGACCGGCAACCTTGCCGCAATAGAGTCTGTAACCCTTCCCGAGAATGCGGAGGCAAAGGCCGTACACCGTATCGTAGGCCGCAGCATTGCCGACGAAGAGTGGATGGAAGGCGAGGAACCGCGCACGGAAGTAGGTCTGGCCAACAACTATGCAATAGCAGAAATGACGATAAACGGCGCTACGACGACATCACAGGACGCTACCACTGTTGAAGGCGCAGATGTTGCAGGTGCCGATCTGAGCGACGACTTCTTTACAGGAACGCTCGGCTTTGCATACGGCACTACTGCCGAAGAGCCTTGGAAGGCAACGGAAACAGCGTTCCCGATACTGTTCTTCGAAAACGTGGCAACAGACATAACACTTGACAAGACTACGGCCGAGATGGTTGCGGATGACGAGATTAGTCTCACTGCCACCGTTGAGGGCTCGTCAGCCGAGAGGGTCGAGTTCACTTCGAGCAACCCTGCTGTAGCACAAATAGTATCTGTTGAAGCTGAAGGCAATACTGCCGTTGCCGTAATACGCTGCATGGCAGAGGGAACAGCCACCATTACAGCTTCGATAGACGGGCTGAGTGCCACCTGCCAGATAACAGCCACATCAACAGGTATAGAGGACGTAACGGCAACACGCGATACGGGCATACATGTAGCAGGTGGTGTCGTTACTGCTGACAACGCCGTACGCATTGAAGTATTCGGCATTAACGGCAACAAGGTTGCTTCCGCTGGAGGCAGTCGTGCCGAGGTAGGTTCACTGCCTGCAGGTGTCTACGTTGTTGTGGCAACTGACGCAGCCGGGAAGCGTTCTACCGTAAAGGTTGTATTGAGATGACAAACAACTGTTTATAGCTGATAATACAATACATGGCCTTTTGCTTCATGAAAGGCCATGTATTACACGCTAAAATGCCGCCTTTTGGAATACAAAAGGCGGCATTCTTGCAAAACCGTTTTTCATTCCAGGCTGCAGGCATGTCCGGTTGCAAGGTGTTGGAGGATGGTCGGACGATGCCTGGCAACCGTGCCATGCAAGCGGTTTTAACCTTTGTTTGCTTTTTTAGGGCGGTAATTTTTATTAAATTTGCAGGCATACAATAGCGTAAATCTTAAAGCATGGAGAATATAGGCCGATACTTGTTGGATTTCTTGAAATATACGGCAGGCGTGTCAAGCGGGGTTATCGAGTGGGTGTATCCGCTGACGGCCGTTTTCGCGATATGGCTGTTCGCCTATCTTTGCACCGCGGCGTTCCGCTTCATCGTGATGCCCGCCGTACAGAAGGTGACCGAGAAGACGAAGGCGCAGTGGGACGACTACCTGTTCAACCGCAAGGTGATGAAGGCTTTCCGCCGCATGATACCGCCTGTTATATGGTATGCCGCCCTCCCGGCGGTGATGTCGGGCTGGCCTACCTTGCTGGTGCTGCTTATGAAGGTGTGCAACATTTACCTGGTTGTGGCGGCGCTGTTGTTCGTGAGCGCGTTCCTGCGTTCGCTGTATGAAATATCCGAAGGGCACAGCAAGCTGCGCAACCGCCCGCTGAAGGGCGTCTACCAGATGTTCAACCTGCTGGCCTTCGTGCTGGGTTGCATTCTCGTTATAAGCATACTCGTCGACAAGAGCGCTACTGCCGTGCTGGCGGGCTTGGGAGCTTCGGCGGCCGTGCTGATGCTTATTTTCAAGGATTCCATCCTCGGCCTTGTGGCAGGCGTGCAGCTGTCGGCCAACGACATGCTGCGTCCCGGCGACTGGATAACGGCCGACAAGTACGGGGCTAACGGCTATGTGCGCGAAGTGTCGCTGACTACGGTAAAGGTGCAGAACTTCGACAAGACCATAACCACCATACCGCCTTACGCCCTCGTGAGCGATTCGTTCCAGAACTGGCGCGGTATGCGCGAGGCCGGAGGCCGGAGGCTGAAGATGTCAATCAACATCGACACCAACACGGTGCACTTCTGCACGGCCGAGGAGCTGGCCGGTTATGTCAGCAAGGGCTACGTGCCGGCCGACCGTTACGCCGATGCCGGCTTCCCCGTGGCCAATACTCAGGTGTTCCGCGACTTCATGTTCAGCTATATGCAAGGCCATCCCGACGTGAACAACGACCTCATGATAATGGTACGTATGTTGCAGCCCACACCCGAAGGCCTGCCCATCGAGCTGTATTGCTTCTCTACATTCCCCGACTGGCAACCCTTCGAGAGGTTTCAGAGCAGCGTGCTCGACTATGCCATTGTCATGGCCAAGGAGTTCGGGCTGAGGGTGTTCCAGCGCCCGTCCGGCAGGGACTTCAAGAGTTGACGGCTCCTGCGTAGCGTCCCCTGTTCAGCGGTGCCGGTACCGTTTTTCTTGTTTTTTATGAAAGTTATGCCATTATTTAAGGGTACAGATGTCGGCAGCCTGCGTTATCATGTCGGATAAACAGCGACGGCCGCCAGGCCCGGCGGCGTTACCTTGGCGTAACGTCGGCACGCAAATGCGTCCGGTCTGCTTTTTTGTCCGCATGCGCGTAAGTCCGTTACGGGCGCACGTGCGTTCTCAATCGTGTTTTAATTTTAAATCTTAAGGATAAACTATGCTAGTAAATACTAAAGCAAGAGTAGGCGTTTTCTCTATCGCCTTGGGTGCATACCTGCCTCAGTTCCCCTCGTTGGTACCAGAGTTCGAAGCCCAGTATGAGGCTTTCAAGAAGATGATTCCCGACACGGTCGAGATTATCGACGGCGGTTTGGTTACAACCAAGGAGCAGTCTCAGGCGGCAGGCGACAAGTTCCGCGCTGCCGATGTTGACATCGTTATGATGCAGCTCCTTACTTACGCCACCTCTTATAATATGCTTCCGGCAGTCAAAGACCTCGACGTGCCCGTGGTACTCGTTAACATACAGAAGCTGAAGGCGCTCGACTACGACCATACCGACATAGCATCGTGGTTGGGCGAAGGCTACGCCTGCGGTGCAGTAGGCGAGATGGTGGCCGACCTTGAGCGTTACGGCAAGCGCCACGCCGTAATCACGGGCGTGGTTGAAGGCGGCGACCCCGAGGTGCAGGCCGAGATTGACGACTGGTGCCGCGCAGCACAGGTGAGAAGGCGTTTCCGCGACACTAACATCGCACAGATAGGCCGTCCCTATCCCGGCATGATGGACCTCTACATCGACGAGTCAAACCTCTACCGCCGCATGAGCCTCTACACCAAGCAGTTCGATTGGGAGAAGATGTGGGCCATAGCCGACAACGTAACCGACGAGGAGGCCATACGTGCCAAGGCACAAGACATACTCGACACCTTCGACATCGAAGGCGGCGGCAGCATAGAGGAAGTTTGGGAAATGGCCAAGTACGTTGTAGCCTTCGAGCAGTGGGTTAAGGACGAGAAGCTCGGCCTCATTGCCTCTCACTACGACGGCTTCGCACAGGGCAAGGCCGGCGTGCTCGACAGCATGCTGATACCTGCGTTCTCCATGCTTATCAAGCAGGGCACGGCTTGTGCGGTCGAGGGCGACATGAAGGTTGCCATGGCGATGAGCATAATGAAGACCATTTCGGGCACAGGACAGTTGGCCGAGATGTATTCGATCGACTTCAACGACGACATCGCCATC